>JAXJMV010000023.1:0-64764 GCA_036312985.1 Collinsella sp. | reverse complement strand
GAAGAGGCGTCAGCAGGTCAGTGGGTCATCGTCCCGGCGTTCAGCATCAGGGTAGCGCTGCGACGCGGAAATCGCGCGCTGTTGACGCGCCCCCGCAGTGCCCGCTTCCCCCAAGGACAATTATCAGTGCAGGTAGAACGCTTGCGCAAAAGCCATGTGCTCGCGACATTGCAAAAAGTCTACTCACTTAGCTGGCGACTGCACCAAACGGCTGGGCAGAACGCCCATTTCCTGCATTTTCTCGCGCGCTGGCACCCCGCGCCGCCGCTACGCCATAATAGTTGGCGGACAATCGCGAGAGAAAGCAACCATATGGCACAGACCACGACAGATACCGCCGCCAGCACCGTCTCCGGCGCCGGCGCTGCCAGCTCATTCTCGGGCGGCACGGGAACCGAAGCCGAGTTTGGCTCGCTCGGCGCGCTCTCCCCCACCTGGTGGGAGCCCGAGGACGGCAGCGAGCCCGAGCCATGGCTCACGCCCGATCAAGCCTTCGAACGCTTCTTTGAATGGACGAGCGATCGCGGCATTGAGCTGTGGGACCACCAAGAAGAGGCCCTCATGAACCTGGCTGCCGGCGATCACGTCATTTTAGGCACACCGACCGGATCGGGTAAATCGCTCGTCGCGCTGGGCATGCTCTTTATGGGCATGGCGCAGGGCAAGCGCTGCTATTACACGGCCCCCATCAAGGCCCTGGTCAGCGAAAAGTTCTTCGACCTGGTACAGGTACTCGGCCGCGATAACGTCGGCATGATCACCGGCGATACGCATATCAATACCAAGGCACCCGTCATCTGCTGCACGGCCGAAATCCTTGCCAACGATGCGCTACGCGAGGGCGAGGACGCCGATGTGGGCTGCGTAGCCATGGATGAGTTCCACTACTTTGCCGACCCCGACCGCGGCTGGGCATGGCAGGTGCCGCTGCTCACCCTGCCTCACACGCAATTCATGCTCATGAGCGCCACGCTCGGCGATGTCACCGCGATCGCCGCCTCGCTCGAGGAGCACACCGGCGCTACCTGTGACTTAGTCGTCGATGCCCCACGCCCCGTGCCGCTGAGCTACGACTACGTGACGACCTCGCTCGAGGGCACCGTCGAGCTCGCGATGCGCCGCGGCGAAGCCCCGCTCTATATCGTGCACTTTAGCCAGGATGCCGCCCTTGCGACGGCACAGTCGCTCGCCAATTTTGGCATCGCCAGCAAGGAGCAGCGTGAGGCCATCAAGGAAGCGGCAAAGGGAACGAGCTTCTCGACGGCCTTTGGTAAGATTCTCAAGCGCCTGCTTGGATGCGGCGTCGGCGTGCACCATGCTGGCATGTTGCCGCGCTATCGCCTGCTGGTCGAGCGCTTGGCGCAGCAGGGTCTGCTGCCCGTCATCTGCGGTACCGATACGCTCGGCGTCGGCATCAACGTACCCATCCACACCGTGGTGCTCACCGCGCTCACCAAGTTCGATGGCTACAAGATGCGTCGTCTGCGCGCCCGCGAGTTTCATCAGATTGCCGGCCGCGCCGGCCGCTCGGGCTTCGATACCGAAGGTATGGTCATTGCCGAGGCACCCGAGCACGAGATCGAGAATGCCAAGCTTATGGCCAAGGCGGGCGACGACCCCAAGAAGCTCCGTAAGATTAAAAAGAAAAAGGCCCCCGAGGGCTTTGTCACCTGGAACAAGCAGACCTTTGAGCGCCTGATCGAGACGCAGCCCGAAACGCTCAAGCCGCGCCTGCGCATCACGCACTCCATGGTGATTAGCGTGGTCGAGCAGGGCGGCGATGCCCGAGCCCGCGTACACGACCTCATCGAGACGAGCCTGCAGACTCCCGAGGAAAAGGCTAAGCTCGAGGTTCGCGCCGACGAAATCTTCGCCACGCTCATCGATTCCGGCGTCGTCGTTCGTACCGAGGTGCCGCCCGCACCCGACGCCCCGACTGACGCCGCACCAGACATCGACTATGCGCTGACGGTCGATCTGCCCGAGGACTTCGCGCTCGATCAGCCGCTCTCGCCGTTCTTGCTTGCCGCATTGGAGCTGCTCGATCCCGAGAGCGAGACCTATACCATGGATCTGATCTCGATGGTCGAGGCTACGCTCGAGGATCCCAAGCAGGTGCTGCGCGCACAGGAGCGCGCAGCACGTGATCGTGCTATGGCCGAGATGAAGGCCGACGGCATCGAGTATGAGGAGCGTCTGGAACGCATCCAAGACGTCACGTACGAAAAGCCGCTCGAGGATTTGCTCGACGCCGCTTTTGACAAGTACTGCCAGGAAGTACCTTGGGCAAACGACTATCAGCTCTCTCCCAAGAGCGTTCTGCGCGATATGCTGGAAAGCGCGAGCGATTTTAAGGGCTACATTCAAAAGCTCGGCATCGCCCGCTCCGAGGGCATTTTACTGCGCTACCTGGCAGAGGCCTACCGTTCGCTCGACCGTACCGTGCCCATCGAGAAGCGCGACGAGCGCCTGCGCGACATTATCTCGTGGCTGGGCTTTGTGGTGCGCTCGGTGGACTCGAGCCTGGTGGACGAGTGGGAGAACGCCGGCAACCCGGCAGCCCTCGATGCTGCGCCGCCGCAGGGCATCGACGAGGTCGTGGTGGACCGCCGCGGCTGCACGCTGTTGGTGCGCAACGCGCTCTTCCGCCGCGTGACCCTTGCCGCCCGCGAGCACGTTCGCGACCTGGGCGAACTCGACGACGACTGGGGCATGAGCGAGATCCGCTGGCAAAAGGCACTCGATGCCTACCATGAGCAACACGAGGAAATCCTCACCGACGGAGATGCCCGCAGCGCCGCGATGTTTTCCATCGATGAGTCCGACGAGAAGACCGCGCACGTATGGCACGTGCACCAGATCTTTGCCGACGAGGATGGCGACCACGACTTTGGCATCATGGGCGATGTCGATCTGGACGCCACGCAAGACGGTGGCGAGGTCATCTTTAAAAACTATCGCGTCGGCTTTATCGAGGACCTGCTCGAGGACTAGCCGTACATACTGGAACGGAACAAGCGGGGCCGTTGGCAATATCGCCAGCGGCCCCGCTTTTGCACTATACGCTATGCCTTACTCGGCGTCCTCGACCTCATACGAATCCGCCTCGGCGGGCTCATCGTTTGTCTCTGGCGCAGCCCCGCGCGCCTCGTCAAACGCCGCCTTCATGGTCTTGTTGCCCCACGTGAGCTTGCGAATGGTAAGATCGTCGGCCTTCTTGTTGGCTAGGCGCAGATTGTTCTCGGAGGACAGCAACGCCTCCTTGGTTTTCTGCAGATGGCTAATCGTCTTGTCGATCTCATCGATCGCCGTTTGGAACTTGCGGCTCGCGATCTCGTAGTTGCGACCGAAATCGTTCTTGAACTTTTCCATCTTGGCTTCGAAGTTCGTAACGTCGATATTCTGCTGTTTGTACTCCGCCAGCTCCTGCTTATAACGCAACGAACCCATGGCGGCGTTGCGAAGAAGTGTAATCATGGGGATGAAAAATTGCGGGCGAATCACGTACATCTTCTCGTAGCGATAGCTCACGTCCACGATGCCGGCGTTGTAAAGCTCGCTCTCGGGTTCGAGCAACGTGCAGAGCACCGCGTACTCGCAGCCTTTCTGGCGACGATCGTGATCGAGTTTCTTAAAGAAGTCCTCGTTTTTGTGCTTGGTCGCGGTCTCGTCGTTCTCGTTTTTCATCTCGAACATAATCGAAATGACCTCGTTGCCGCTCGCGTCGCACTCGCGGAAGATAAAGTCGCCCTTGGTGCCCTCGGACGCATCGTTATCTTTCTCGAAGTACGCGTTGGGAAACGCCGTCATGCGCAGGCGATTGAACTCGGTCTCGCAGTGCTGCTCGAGCGACTCGCCCACCATCTTGGTGGACAGGCGTACCTTCATGTCCTTAAGACGCTCAATCTCTTCATCCTTGTAGCGAATCAGGTCATCGCTCGCGCGCTTGGCCTGCGCAAGCTCGAGCTCGTGTGCCGCCTTGGCTTGCTCCTCGCGAGAATCGCGCACCGCCAGCTCGCTCGTCAGCTTGGCACGTGCCTCATCGCGCTCTCGCTCCGCCGCGGCGACCGCCTTCGATAGCTCCATTTTTGCAGAAAGTTCTTGCTCACGAAGCTGTGCACGAAGGCCCTCGGCCTCGCGCATGGACTGAGTCTTTGCGGCGGAAAACTTCTCCTGTACCTTCACTCGATAGTCAGCAAGCGCGCGCTCGGCCTCGCTGCGAGCGGCATCGAGCTCACGCTGCGACTCTGCCGCGGCAGCGGCAAGCGCCATCTCCTGGGCCTTGTCCGCCGCGGCAAGCCTGGCCTGCAGCTCCGCAATCTGAGCGTCGCGTGCAGCTAAATCGTTTTGAGCAGCGTTGCGCGCCGCCGACTCGGCAAGCTTTGCTTCGTCATCTTTGCGCCCAAGCTGCGCACGCAGGCTATCAATCTCACGCTGGAGTTCGGCATTCTCTTTTTGAGCATTGGCTCGTGCCTCAACCGCCGCGCGCTGGCTTGCACTCTCGCGCTCTGCGGCAGCGCCCTCGAGCTTAGCGCGCAGCTCGGCAAGCTCAGCATCGCGCTTGGCAACCTCTTGCGCCAGTTTCTGATCCGCAGTGTTCTTCTGCTCGACAAGCTGGGCATTGCGCTGAGACTCTGCCTGTTGCAAGGCAGCCGTCGAACGCGAGCGCTCAAGCTCCAGCGCCTGCTCACCCTCACGCTGGACTGCCTTCACACGCTCATCCAGGTCGCGCGAAAACTCGGCATCGCGCACTTGCTTGACAATATCCGCATAGCCAGACGCATCGACCTTAAAAACTTCGCCGCAATGCGGGCACTTAATCTCGTTCATAGCAGCTCCTCGATGGACGCAAATTTCGACCGCCTACACTCTACCGCGCCGCACGGACAAAAAAGGCGCCGCTGCCATAATGGCAACGGCGCCAGAGCCACCACAAAGGTGCCTGTCCCCTTTGTGGTGGCTCTGGCGCCCTATAACCCAAAGAAGCTAAGAATCTGATCACGGCTTACGGGCTTGTACTCGTTGGCATCGAGACCGACATCGTAGCGAAAGATAGGGCGCTCGCGATCGCGGTTGCGCACGTTGGTGCGGTCTCCCCTGCTGTGGATATGCCCGTGCAGCATGACGGCGCCACGCGCCTTGCCGTTCCAGCTAAGCATGGGGTAATGGCTCAACACCAGGCGATGGCCCTTGGCATAGCCGGGAGCAATCTCCAGGTAATCGCGCACGTCTTCCCAAATCTGCGGTACGTCGGGATCTTCCCAGTCGCCGTCATGGTTACCACGGATGAGCGTCACGTTCTGACATTCGATACGCTCGCGCAGACGCACCGCCTCCGCCAGGGGCAAACGATAGGTAAAGTCTCCCAAGATATAGAGACGGTCGTCCGCCGCCACGCACTCATTGACGGCATCGATGACCTTGCGGTTCATCTCCTCGACCGAATCAAACGGCCGATCCATATCGTGCAAGATATTCGTATCGCCCAGGTGCAGGTCGGCGGTAAACCACATCATCGTCTATGCCCTCATTTCGCAACGTATTCAACTCGTGCTAAGTATACAGACGCAGCGATGCGGCGGTTATCCAAAGAGCCCGCCGAACAGTCCGCGGCGGCGCTTGTCTTGCTTTTTCGAAGCGTCACCCTGAGTTTTCTTGTCCTGCCGCATCTTACGGTCCTGTTCCAGCTCATCGTCATCGAGTAGCGCATCCCACTCAAACGGATCGTCTGTCAGATCGAACTGGCCCTCGTCATCAAACATGGCAGTCCCCTTTACCGACTAGCGAGCATCCACCACGTAGAGTCCAACGCGCACCTGATGCCACGGGCTGCGCTCGGGAGCAACCTGCTGCACGCGGGCCTCAAATACGTCCTCATGGCCGTAATACATCATCAAGGACAGCGGGCCGACCTCGTTTCCCGGAACATAGCCAAGTTTGGTCTTGCCATAGTAGATCGCAACCGCCTCGGGATCATGGGGATTATCGCGCTCGGCGCACAGCGTCAGTTTATCGCCCGCTTTAAGATCGCCTAGGACCAAAGCGCCGTCGGCATATTGAAATCCTGCGATATGAAACGACAAAAGAACACGTGAAGGCTCGTACATGGCAACTCCTCTAACGGCCGGATAAACCGGCGCTTAACCTTACCGAGAAGTTTACGGGCCCGTGCGGACACAAATTCGCCCCACCTCGTGTCTTTTCGACCGTTTGTCGCTACGCCATCTGATTCTAATGTACAAACATGCGCACGAACTTGTGCTTCCAGCTTGCGTAGGGCGCATACCGAAACGGCACGTCCAGCCAAGTTGCCTTGTTCACGATGCTCTTCTTGTGGCTAAACGTATCGAAGCTCTCGCGTCCATGGTACTGCCCCATACCGCTCGCGCCCATGCCGCCAAAGCCCATATGGCTCGTAGCCAAGTGCATGATCGTGTCGTTGACACAGCCGCCGCCAAAGGGCACGTAGCGCACAAAGCGTTGCTGAACCGAACGGTCCTGGCTAAAGATATACAGGGCCAGCGGCGTCGGACGATCCGTAATAAACGTCTCGGCCTCGTCTAGGCTCTCAAACGTCAGCACCGGCAAGATGGGACCGAAGATCTCCTCCTGCATCACGGCGTCATCGGGGGTCACGCCGTCTAGGATCGTCGGCTCAATCTTGAGCGACGACTCGCGCGCCGTGCCTCCCAGCACGACCTTATCGGGATCGATCAGCCCGCGCACGCGCGCAAAATGCTTGGCGTTGACGATATGCCCGTAGTCCTCGTTATCGAGCGGATGCTCGCCAAACATACGGCGGGCCTCTTCCCTGATGAGGTCCAGCAGCTCGTCGTGCACGCGCGCATCGACCAGCAGGTAGTCGGGCGCCACGCAGGTCTGGCCCACGTTGAGCCATTTACCAAATGCGATACGCCGCGCCGCGACCTTCAGGTTTGCCGTCGCATCCACGACACAGGGGCTCTTTCCGCCCAGCTCAAGCGTCACGGGCGTAAGGTTTTTACTCGCGCGCTCCATGACGAGCTTGCCAACCGGAACGCTACCGGTAAAGAAGATCTTGTCCCAGCACTCATCGAGCAGCGCTTGGTTTTCGGCGCGCCCGCCCTCGACAACCGTCACCAGGCGCGGATCAAATGCCTCTTCACAGATTTGCTTGAGCACCGCACTCGATGCCGGAGCATAGGCACTCGGCTTGATGACCACGGTATTGCCCGCGGCAAGAGCCCCGGCGAGTGGCTCGAGCGTCAGCAAAAACGGATAGTTCCAGGGCGCCATGATAAGCGTGACGCCATAGGGCACGGCTTGCGTTTTGCACACGCTCACGGCGTTAGCGAGGTCACACGGACGCAGGCGCGGACGACTCCATCGAGCCACATGAGCGATGTGATGACGAATCTCGGAAAGCGACGTGCCGATCTCGCACATATAGGCCTCGTCATGCGACTTTCCCAAATCGGTCTTGAGCGCATGGGCAATATCGGCCTCGTGCGCCCGTACCGCATCGCGTAAACTCACGAGCGCGCGACGTCGGGCATCGACATCAAACGTAGCGTGCGTCTTAAAGTAGGTGCGCTGATCGCCGACGATGCGCGCAATTTCCTCGGTGTTCATGGACCCTCCTAGTTCTCGTCCTCAAACATACCACCTGCAACAACTTCGTACATATGCTCGAGCTCCAGGCGGTCCATCAAAAGCGGAACGGGGTACAGCGGATTGGCCTCGGCATCGGCATGTGCCGCCATTTGCGGAATATCGGAGCGGCGAATACCCGTCACATACTTGGGAATGTCCAAGGCGGCGTTCATTCGATCGACCCAATCGATAAAGGCCTCGGCCGCCAGGCTGTCCTGCGCGTTAACCGGCGCGATGCCGGCCATGCGGGCGAGATCGGCGAGCTTGGGAGCAGCAGCTTCGCCATAGGCGCGAAGCATATGCGGCAGGATAATGGCGTTAGCCAAGCCGTGCGGAATTCCGTATCGGCCGCCCAGACTGTGCGCGATGGCATGCACATATCCGACATAGGAGCGGGTAAACGCAACGCCCGCCTTATACGCCGCCGAAAGCATATTGCGACGAGCGCGCATGTCGTCACCATGCTCATAGGCCTCGAGCAAATTGTCGTGGATAAGCTGCACCGCCTGTCGCGCCATCTTGCGCGTATAGGGCGTGGTGCTTCGCCCGATAAAGGCCTCAACGGCATGCGTCAGGGCGTCCATGCCCGTCTGCCCCGTAATGGAAGCGGGCAAGCCGCACGTAAACTCGGGGTCGTGGACTGCAAAACGCGGGATGAGCACAAAGTCGTTAATGGGGTATTTGTAGTGCGTCCCGTCATCGGTAATTACCGCCGCAAGCGTGACTTCGCTTCCCGTACCGGCGGTAGTGGGAACGGCGATGAGCAGCGGCAGGCGACGATGAATCCGCAGCAGGCCGCGCATCTTGTTGATGGGCTTGTTTGGCTGCGCAATGCGTGCGCCTACGCCCTTGGCGCAGTCCATGGCTGATCCTCCGCCAAAGCCGATAATGGCCTGGCAGGCGCTCTCTCGATACAGGGACGCCGCCTCCTCCACATTCGAGACCGTGGGATTCGCACGCGTTTCGGCATAGACCGTAACGCCAATCCCCTGAGCCGTAAGCGCACGCTCGAGTGATGCCGTGAGTCCCAAACGTGCAATGCCGGGATCCGTCACGATAAGGACCTTCTGGATCGAGCGCTTTTGAAGCACCGCGGGCACATCCTCGGCATGCTCTAAAATGTGCGGCTCGGTATAGGGCAGGATCGGCAATGCAATGCGAAAAACCGTCTGATATGCTCGGCACCAGGCACGACGGGCTAGATGCATAAAGGAAACTCCCTCATTTGTTGATTGGTCAACATTTGCTCGACCGATTGTACTCAGCGACGGTCAAAGACGGCCTGCCAATCGTTAATCAATCAACATCTTCATATCTCAAAATTGTTTTATTAAAAATCATTCCTAATAGGCTTCACATTTGGTTGCATTTATGGATAATAGAACTCGTCAAGACGCACGTCCGGAGAGGGCCCTTACGGGACCGGACGAGCGCACAATCGCCATCGATCGAAAGGATCGAATCATGAAGTTTGTTTGCCCCGTTTGCGGTTATGTGGAAGAGTTCGACGGCGACCAGCTGCCCGAGGACTTCAAGTGCCCCCAGTGCGGCGTTCCCGGTTCTCGCTTCCTGAAGCAGGAGGAGGGTCAGCTCGAGTGGGCTGCCGAGCACGTCGTGGGCGTCGCCAAGATGGAGGGCGTCTCCGAGGACATCGTTGCCGACCTGCGCGCCAACTTTGAGGGCGAGTGCTCCGAGGTCGGTATGTACCTGGCCATGGCGCGCGTCGCTCATCGCGAGGGCTATCCCGAGATCGGCCTGTACTGGGAGAAGGCTGCCCACGAGGAGGCCGAGCACGCTGCCAAGTTCGCTGAGCTCCTGGGCGAGGTCGTGACCGACTCCACCAAGAAGAACCTCGAGATGCGCGTTGAGGCCGAGAACGGTGCCACCGCCGGCAAGACCGATCTTGCCAAGCGTGCCAAGGCCGCTGGCCTTGATGCCATCCACGACACCGTGCACGAGATGGCTCGCGACGAGGCCCGCCACGGCAAGGCTTTCGCCGGCCTGCTCAAGCGCTACTTTGGCTAAGCCAAACGCCTGAGACATAACCTCTAGCTCAATGAGGCCCGGACCGTATTGGTTCGGGCCTTTTTCGTGCCTCACAAACTTGTTAACTACCTGAAATAGGACCGCCTTCGGCATAGGTTTCTCGTCAAAAACTAAGTGAGTAGACTTTTTGGAACTTGCCGAGCACGCCATCCATATTGCTTTATAAAGCCGCAGGTAAATGACTTGTTTCAAAACGGCCTGGTCGCCAAAGTGCTAAAAGCCTACTCACTTAGAACCGCAGCCGTCCACGATCGAGCCATTTTGTGTCTAGCGGGCATCTTTCCGTCGATTACTCCCAATTTTGTCCAGTCAACGAATAGTTCAGACCGGAGTAATGCCTCAGCCCTTTGCTCATCTGAGCTTTTATCACGATATTCAGCATCGAGCATCCTGCATACGGCCTTAACGATCGCGCGGAATCTATCCTCATCCGATATCTGTCTGTGTGTCAGGAGAAGCACATCGTAGCCCATGGCCTGAAGGGCCGTCATGCGGTCAGCGTCACGCAAGCCATCCCCTGCGCGTCCGTGCGAGGCCTTTCCCTGACATTCAATGGCCACCTGTCGCCTACCGTCCGGTGAAGAAAGAAGTAGGTCGATATATACACGGGACTTTCCCACAATCGCTCGAGCACTTGTGCCTAGCATCACTTCAACATTAAGCTCTATGTCGCAAAAACCTTCGCCTCCCAGGGATCGCGGCAGTGCAAGTAGCAAATACGCCTCGACCTCAAAAGGCGACGCGGCACCCAATGGAACGAGTTGCGATACCGCCATAAATCTATTGCCGTAACGCATCCCACAAACATCTGAACAAAAACGGTCAAGGTCTCCGCCCAAAACCAAAGCGTCTCGACGCCATAAATTTGAGGCGGTGCCGTCCTCGGACGGGCAGCGCGCCCAACCGAACGTTGTCGAAATCGCACCCGAATCAATTGCACGCGAAAGCTCCGTCTCAAGTAACGCCGGCAGGGCACACACCGCAAACAAGCCGCACATCTCCGCCAATACCAAAAGAAGCTGAAGATCCGTCAGATGCCGTGACATGATGAATGCCGTCAGTAGAGGAGACGTAATCAAAAATCCATGCTCCGTTTCCAGCACGGATTCCCTGGGGAGCTCACCAAGAAACAGCCGCTGCCTAATGCTGGCAGGACAAGTCCGTTTGTTTCTCGTCCGAACCAATGTATGCAACGGAAAACCGAGCGCGACCGCAGCCGTCGGGTTGCGGGCGAGATCATATCGCTGCCGGTCTTCTTCCGGTCGTGGAAGCGGCGGACACAAAGCGCGGACTTGAGGAGGCAAACGCCAGTACCTAAAAGCCGATATGTCACAAAGTAGATCCTTCATAGGCACAGGAGAACACGAATTTCAACCCAGTCAGTCACGCATTGGCGCGAACGCACCAAAAATGGCGCCGAACGGACTGCCAAGTTTTCAACAGCCCTCCCCAACTGGCCAAAAGCTTGTCGAGAGCTGGACGAAGCCCTGTTGAAAACCCCATTTTTTTCTCATGCAGAAGCTTTACGCGGCAAGTGAGTAGACTTTTTTGAACATTCCGAGCAGCCCGGTCATCCTGCTTTTCAAAACCGCAGGTAGATAGCTTGTTACAAAACTGCCTGGTCGCCAAAGTTCCAAATGCCTACTCACTTAGATTGCAGAGCGCTCCCATTAGCTGCGATTCCAAGGTATTTAGCGCTTTTGGACTCAAATCGTCATACTGAACAAGAATTTGACTTGAGTTTTCAGGGGCAGATGCGCCATCGGCACACCAAAAACAGTCACCGATATCGATAAAAGGGATGCTCGAGCGCGTGAGGGCCCGTGCAATAGTGCTTCCGCCCGTTCCACGCTCCGCAACCACGGTGCAGTAAAGGCCCGCGTCTGCGTGTTCGATCGAGACTTCCCCTGCCGGAAATGCCTTCCGTACAAGCGCCGCCAGGCCATCACGCGCCTCGCGAGCACGAACGCGCACGCGGTTCACATGTCGCTCGTAATCACCCGATTCCAGCAAACGAGCCAAAGCGACCTGGTCAACAGAACTCACCGACGAGGCGTAAAAACCAAGGTTGCGCCTAAACCGCTCCATTAGCTCATCGGGCAGCACCATGTACGCTAGACGCAACGCCGATGACAGGCTCTTCGAAAACGTGTTGGTGTAGATAACCGACTGGGAGGCATCGATCGACGCGAGCGCGGGAATTGGCTTGCCGGCAAGGCGAAACTCACAATCAAAGTCATCTTCGATGAGGTACCGACCTGGTCGCTCGGCGGCCCAGCTCAGCAGCGCATAGCGACGCGCAATGCTCGTCACAAGACCGGTGGGATACTGATGGGACGGCATAAGGTGAAGGACATCGGTCCCAGTTTTCTGCAGAGCGCTCAGGTCCACGCCGTCGTCATCCAACGGGATATGTCGTACTTGGCAGCCCATAGCCTGATAGATGCGCGTCAGACGCAAATAGCCCGGGTCCTCAACAGCATACACCTTGTCAGCGCCAAGCAACTGAACCAACATGGTATCGAGCAGCTGGGCGCCTGCACCGATAACAATGTTGTTGGGGTCGACATTCATGCCCCTTGTCCCACGCAGATGGTGAGCAATTGCGCGTCGCAGCCGAGCGGTGCCCTGCGCCGGTGCGGGCGAAAAGATTTCGCGCTCATCTTCGGATGCCAGCGTCGCCCGTAGTGCGCTTTGCCAAAGCCGCGCCGCCTCCAAAGCGGAAGGAGAAAGTGCATCGAACAGCTCGACCTGTCCGTTGACATCATGCGCGCTGAGGCCCACAGAGACGGTATCTCGGTCGATGCTCTGCGAAGCCAAAGGCAAAACCGGTGCATCCGGAAGCTTGCAAGCGTAGTAGCCACGACGCGGCATTGAGCAAATATAGCCCTCGGCAAGTAACTGGCTATATGCATTCTCGATGGTAATGACACTGATTCCCAGATGACTGGCAAAGGCGCGCTTAGACGGAAGATGCTCCCCCGCCACAATACGTCCAGCAACAATATCATCTCGAATTTGCTGGTAAACATACTCATAAAGCGATGCTTCGCCGCGTTTTTCCAAATTGTAGTCAAGCATGAGTTTGCCACCTGACCTTATCGAGCTGTTCAATCTGGTATTAGGCTGACATTATTATTATCTCGAAAACTGAGTATTTTGCCATACCCAGCTCCCCGATAGGATGTTCCGTCAAGCAATGCACATGCCAACCAAGGGAGCAACCATGGCAGAACAGACCAGCAAGGCCGATCGCGTCAAACTCAATCGCGAACTCGCGCAGATGCTCAAGGGCGGCGTCATCATGGACGTCACCACGCCCGAGCAGGCACGCATCGCCGAGGAGGCAGGCGCCTGCGCCGTCATGGCACTCGAGCGCATCCCGGCCGACATCCGTGCCGCAGGCGGCGTCTCGCGCATGAGCGACCCCAAGATGATCAAGGGCATCCAAGAGGCCGTCTCCATCCCTGTTATGGCCAAGTGCCGCATCGGTCACATTGTCGAGGCGCAGGTCCTGCAGGCTATCGAGATCGATTACATCGACGAGTCCGAGGTTCTCTCCCCTGCCGATGACGTCTATCACATCGACAAGACCCAGTTTGACGTCCCGTTTGTCTGCGGCGCCCGCGATCTGGGCGAGGCGCTGCGCCGTGTTGCCGAGGGCGCCACGATGATTCGCACCAAGGGCGAGCCGGGCACGGGCGACGTGGTCCAGGCCGTGCGCCACATGCGCAAGATCCAAAAGCAAATCCGCGACGTTGTTGCCCTGCGCGATGATGAGCTCTTTGAGGCAGCCAAGCAACTGCAGGTTCCGGTCGAGCTGGTGCGCGAGGTCCATGCCACGGGCAAGCTTCCCGTTGTGAACTTTGCCGCCGGCGGCGTAGCGACCCCTGCCGACGCCGCGCTGATGATGCAACTGGGCGCCGAGGGCGTCTTTGTCGGCTCGGGCATCTTTAAGAGCGGCGACCCCGCCAAGCGCGCCGCCGCCATCGTCAAGGCCGTGGCAAACTTCACCGATGCCAAGCTCATCGCCGAGCTTTCGGAGGACCTGGGCGAGGCCATGGTGGGCATCAACGCCGACGAGATCGAAATCATCATGGAGGAGCGCGGACGCTAGTCCGGCAGAAAGGATCGCACATGAGCGATTATGCAGACCAAACGGTCGCCGTGGTGGCGGCCCAAGGCGCATTTGCCGAGCACGAGGCAAGACTATTCGAGCTTGGCGCACACTGTATTGAGCTGAGGCAGGCGGCTGATTTGAAGCAGGACTTTGACCGTCTGGTACTTCCCGGCGGCGAGTCTACCGTTCAAGGGAAGCTGCTTGATGAGTTGGGCATGCTCGAGGAGCTTCGTGCCCGTATCGCTGAAGGTATGCCCGTCCTGGGCACCTGCGCCGGCCTGATTCTACTGGCTCACGACCTTGCCGCCCATGACGATAAGGGCACGCCGCGTCTGGAAACCATGGATGTACTTGTCGAGCGCAATGCCTACGGCAGGCAGCTCGGCAGCTTTCGAACCAAGGGGCAAATAGCCGGCATCGACGGTGAAGTGCCGCTGACGTTTATCCGCGCGCCCCGCATCGTCGAGGTCCACGGCGACGCCAAGGCCTTAGCGAAAGTCGACGGTCGTATTGTCGCCGCCCGTCAGGGCAACCAGCTCGGCGTAACCTTCCACCCCGAGCTCGACGACGATACCCGCCTCCACGAACTGTTCCTACAAATGTAGGCATCGAAATCAACAAACGAAACGAGAGTGGATGATCTCCCACTTTGAGCTTGAATGCAGGCTCAAACCGGGAGATCATCCACTCTTGTTCTATGTAGTCGTTTAAGAACGTCCCCAATGACTACAAGGAGTGTCCCAAGCTGCCGGCAGAAAAGGAACGTCCCTAACTGCCGCATCCGGGGCAAGACAACGCCGCAGGCAGAGGACGGACAGCGAGCGGGCCGCATTTGAGACAAGGTGACGTGAAACGAAAGGGCGCTGACCTTCTGGTCGCGCCCTTGAAGTTGAACGTCAGATTGTCCAAATGCGGCCCGCGCAGCGCCGGCCCGTTACGGCGTTTGGTAAAACGCCGTAACTAAAAACGGTTACCGCGGAAGCCGCCACCGTTGCGGCCGCCACGGTCGCCACCGCGACCGCCGCGGTCGTTACCACGGTTGCCGCCGAAGCCGCCACGGTTGCCGCCGCGGTCGCCATAGCCACCACGGTTGCCACCAAAGCCGCCGCGACCGCCACGGTCGCCGCCACGGTCACCAAAACCGCCACGATCGCCACCGCGACCGCCGCGGTCGCCACCACGGCCACCGCGATCGCCAAAGCCGCCGCGACCGCCACGGTCGCCGCCACGGCCACCGCGCTCGTCACGGCCGCCGCGAGGACCGCGATCCTCGTCCAGGCCCATGGCGACGAGCGGAGCGATGACCTTATCGAGAGCGGCCATCAGCTCGGTGGCCTCCTCGTAAGAAAGCTCGGGCAGGAGCTTCTCCTTCTTGTTGGCAAGCTCGACCAGGCCCTCAGCGGCATCCTCGGCGGCGAAGACAACAATCTTGCGCATATCGCCCTCGGCGTCGTCGATGCGGCCGACCAGATCGGCAGCCTCGGCCTCAGCCATCAGGCCATCGAGCTCACGAAGGCGCATGCCCAGCAAGTCGGACATTTCCTTCTGCTCCATCTTGGGCTTGAGGTCAAGAAGCTTGATGGCGCGCTCGATGTTCGCCATGCGCTCGGCCTTGGCCTCCTCCTCCTTGGAAATAGCAAAGCGACGGCTACGCAGCAGGCGGGCGGCCTTCTGCATCTTGTCCATCAGCTCTTCGTCATCGTAATCAACGGCGGCCTCGACAGCCTCGGCCTCCTCCTCGGCGGAAACCTCGTCAGCAGCCTCAACCTCGGCAGCTTCGGTCTCCACGGTCTCGACTGCCTCGACCTCGGCAGCCATGGTCTCGTTCTCGGTCTCGTTCATGATCTCTTCGTTCTCGGACATGAGACTCCTTCTTGGCCCTCTCGGGCATCATCGCCCCATTCGCGGGGCCCGTCGCGCACTCTTTGCGCTTTAAACATTCATGCCTCTCGGCAAAACGTCCATTAGTTTATGGTGTCGCCATCCAATCTAGCTGCAGAATCTATGTGCACACATTAATGCGACATGTGTGACTCGCGACGAGCGTACACCAGCGACGCCACGAACCCGACCACGGCAATTACAGCCGCTACACGCACGGCAGCTGCAAATCCAATCGCCTGGGCAACGTCTGTCGCAGCGCCAGCGGCGCCGGCGGTCGCAGCAGAACTTGAGAGCAGACCGATAAACAGCGACGGGCCAAACGATGCGGCAATCATATTCCACGTGTTAAGCAATGCCGTTCCGTGAGGATGTTCAGCGGCGGGTAGCGTCTCCAAGCCGGCCGTTTGCGAGGGGCTCAGCACCAAACCGACTCCGGCATACACCACAACGGTCAGCGCCACGACGACGCCGATGTTCATGCTTGCCGCCGTCATCGAGATGGCAGTCTGCCCCACGGCAATCAGGGCAAAACCGACCGGCAGCAGCGGCCATGCGCCACGGGCGTCCATCACGCGTCCGCCCACAATCGAGGTCACGGCGTTGCAGGCAATCGCCGGCAAAATGAGCAAGCCCGCAATAAGTGCGGTCATGCCGTATGCGCCCTCAAAATAGAGCGGCAACAAAACGCTCATCGAGAACGTCGTCATCATCGACACCACCACAAGCAAACACGCAGGCCAAAAGCGAAAGCTCGCCATGGGACGCACGTTAAGCACCGGATGCTCGAGCTTGAGCTGACGGGCCGCAAACAGGCCGAGCAGCACAATGGCGGCGAAAAGCGCCACGATGCCGGCAATCAGATTGGTCGAGAACTCGCCTACGGAATACACAAATGCCGTAATGCCGGCGGCGAGCAAAACAACCGACAGAATATCAAGCGTGGTGTTCGAGCGCTCTCCGACATTCTGAACAAGCTTAACGCCCGCCGCAGCGACCACAATGCCGCCCACCAGCGGCACTACGAACACCGCCCTCCAGCCAAATAACGTGCACATAAGACCGCTAATCACGGGTCCAAACGCCGGTCCTAGCGTAATGCAGGCGCCGCCCAGGCTCAGATACAGACCGAGCTTCTCGCGCGGGGCGCAAGACAGCACCACGTTCATCATGAGCGGGAACAAGATGCCCGATCCCGCAGCCTGCAAAATACGACTTGGCAGCAAAACGCTAAACGACGGAGCGACCAGGCACAGGACTTCGCCGGCGACCATGCATCCGCATGCGAAAAACAGCAGCTTGCGCGTCGAGAAACGGCCGGACAGGAAGGCCATGATGGCCGTAAAGATCGACGTCACGATCATGTAGCCCGAGACGAGCCACTGTGCCGTGGTGGCACTCACCGAAAAGGCTGCCATAATGTCGTGCAACGCCACGTTAATGATGTTCTCGTTAAACGCGGCAACAAAGGCTGCAATATACATTACGACGAGAATCGCCGCAGAGGCCGATGGCGTTACTTGAACTTGTTGCTGAGATTTGCTCCCCATGCATTTCCTTCCTCTTGGAACGACAGTCGCATCGCCCCAGAGGAACGGTCCAGGGCGAAAAATGAGCCCTAGACTTACGCCAGACGCCGTACACGACGAATCTGGCAACATGGTCCAACATCGAAAGATTGTAACGCGGACGCACAGCTTTCCTTCCGCGCTATTATTAAAAGTCCACGAAAGCATAAGACATGAGGAGCCCGCCATGATTAAGCCCATCATGAAATCCGAGTTCTTTTTGCGTCTGCCTTCCGAAGACGCGGGACCCGACGATGCCGCAACCGGGCAGGATCTCCTGGATACACTCCACGAGCATGAGCGCGAGTGCGTGGGCCTCGCCGCCAACATGATCGGCGTGCGCAAACGCATCATCTGCGTAAAGGACGGCAACAGGACACTCCTGATGTACAACCCTCAAATTCTTGAGCAGGTCAATGCCTATCAGACGAGCGAAGGATGCCTCTCGCTGACCGGCGAGCGTCCCTGTACCCGCTATCGCCGCATTAAGGTTGAGTATTTGGACGAGAACTTCGTTCACCGCATCAAAAACTTCTCGGGCTACACCGCCGAGATCATCCAGCACGAAATCGACCACTGCAATGGCGTCGTGGTTTAGGCCACCTGCCAAAATGAGGGTACCGGAGGCCTCCCTATGGATATCAGCCGCTTTGGCGAATTCGCCATCTTAGCGCAGTCACGCACGTTTCTTGATGCGGCGGAACTGCTTTTCATGTCGCAATCAACCCTCTCCAAGCACATCATGGCAATGGAGCACGAACTCGGCTGCAAGCTCATCGATCGAAGCCAGCGCCACGTAACACTCACCGCGCAAGGTGAAGCGCTCCTCCCCTATGCGCAAAAAATTGCGACGCTTCAGCACCGCTATCTTGCCGCCATTCAAATAGGCGCAGGTGAGCCGCTCGAGCACCTCACCGTAGGTTCTATCCCCATTATGGCCCCTTATGGGATCACGGACGCCGTCATCGATTTTCAGCAGGCGAACCCCTCATATTCTGTTGAGCTCATCGAGGGCGAGGGCGACACACTCAAGCGTATGCTCCTGCACGAGGACATTGACCTGGCCTTCATCCGTGACAGTGGCGCCATCGAGCCGGAGTTCAAAAAGATTCCCTTTACGACTGACCGGCTCGTGGCCGTCCTTCCGCTCGACCATCCGCTCGCCGAACGTGACACCGTCGAGATAGACGACCTTATCGACGAGAATTTCCTCATGCTTCCCCAAGGCTCGTTCGTAAGCGAGCTCGTCCTTTCCCTTTGTCGCGAAGCTGGATTTGGCCCACGCGTTACGTTCACCGGCAAACGAGCCGAGAACATCATCTCTCTTGTCGCACGCGGCGCCGGCGTCTCATTCCTCATGCGCAAGCCGGCGGAATCGCTTGCCAGCGGAAAGGTAGCCCTGGTGCCGCTTGAGCCCGCGACGACCTCCGAGGTCAGGCTCTACCTCAAGCGGAACGCCGCGCACTCGCAGGCGGTCGTCTCGTTCATCGGCTTCCTCCCCTACCGTCAGCTCC
This sequence comes from Collinsella sp., assembly GCA_036312985.1. Lineage (GTDB taxonomy): Bacteria > Actinomycetota > Coriobacteriia > Coriobacteriales > Coriobacteriaceae > Collinsella. The sequence goes on along the minus strand of JAXJMV010000023.1, from coordinate 46,003 downwards.
TGCAGGGCGACCGTGCGTCTTCCACCGCGGCACGACCGTCATAATCCCCGCTGCTCCACAACCGCAGACTTATGTCCGCAGACACGCTGACAACGGCACAAAACACAAATATGCCTCGGGCGGCACGTCGCCGTCCGAGGCATATTTAGTTAAAGTGCGCAGACAGACTAGTCCACCGAGATGTTGAGCGCCTTACCGCCCTCGTCCTTCCTGGTACCGATCGCCATAGCGGCGACAAGAGCCAGAACGAAAGCGACCACACCGGAGATGACAAGGCCGATAAAGCCCGTGTCGATGCCGGCAGGGTTAATAAAGCTCGGGAAACCGAGCGGGCCGGAGGCACCGAAGGCATAGAGTTTGGCACCCATGAGGCCGGCAATGGCGCCGCCTACACCAGCGGAAATAAAGGTTGCCCACATAAGACGCTTACGCGGCAGCAAGATGGCGTAAAGCGCAGGCTCGTTGACACCGAAAATCGAAGAGACAAGGGCGGGAATGTTGACGGCAGCATTTTCCTCGGAGTCCTTGGTTCGGATGACCATGCCAAGCACAGCACCGGCGATGGCACAACCGCCTGCATACACGAGCGGGTTAATGAGGTCATAGCCGTAGGTTGCGACATCGAGAAACCACAGCGGGATGATACCCCAGTGCAGGCCGAACATGACGAGCAGGCTCCAGAACGTGCCGATGACGAAGCCGGCGATGGCGGGCTGGAAGTTGATGAGCATCAAGATGATCTGGGCAACGATGTTGGAGAGGACCGTCATGACCGGACCGACCACAAGCAGGCCAAGGATGCCGCAAATGAGGAGCGTCAGGATGTTGGAGAAGAACGAGCTCACAAGCGCGGGCAGCGCGTTAGAAAGGGCCTTGTGCACCTTGGAGGCAATCCAGACGATAAAGATCGCAGGCAGAATCGTCGATGAGTAATTCTGCATGATCAGCGGGATGCCAAAAATATCACCGTAGACATTGGACTCGAAGACCGTGCCGGCGCCGAGCGTGTAGAGCGGATCTCCGCCCATAAGGGCAACGAGCGTCGGGTAGACGAGGATACCACCGAGCGCCATTCCCATAACGGGCTTAAGTCCGAACTTCTTGGCCGACGTCCAGCCAATGATTAGCGGAAAGTAATAGAAGACCGAATCTCCGATTGCCGAGAGCGTCACATACGTATTGCTGTCCTTGGCAAGCCAACCGGCAACCGTGCAGAGCGCGAGCATCGACTTGATAAAGCCACCGGCCATAAGCACGCCAAGAACCGGTTGCAGAATCTCGGAGATGATGGCCAGCAGACGCGAGAATGGATCGCCCTTTTTGACGTCGTCGCCTTCATCGATATCGAGTGCGGGTTTGGAGTCGAACCCGCCAATCTGAACAAGGTCGTTGTAGACGGCCTCGACAGTGGCACCAATCACGACCTGATACTGTCCGCCGGCCTGGATGACGTCAACGACGCCCTTCGTCGCCTTAAGCTCATTGGTCTGGGCGAGCGATTCATCCTTGAGGTGGAAGCGGAGACGCGTAATGCAGTGGCTCACGTCTAACACATTGTCTCGACCACCGACCTTTGTGATGATTTCATCGCAAAGCTTCTGGTATTTCATGGAATTCTCCTTTTTCTGAGCGGGGTATAGCATCGATTTCATGCCTCCGTAGTCGACGTGGGAGGGCAAGGAACCCGCTTCCCCCTTTGAAATCCGCGGACGCACGTACGCCCGGGATGGGAAACGGCAGAGAAGATGGAAGATGCCGATCACATGGCAGCGAGCCTCATTGGCCCATGTCACGCAATCAGGTCTACAGACGCGAATCTGCTGCGCCGAGAAGTCTCGTCGTCTGGCAGAACTTGTCACACAGACGTTCCGGTTCGCCCTGGGGAATCTGAGTACGCTCGGTCTCAAAGGAGAGGCCGTACTCGCGTGCCGGAAGGAAATACTCGAAATAGCCGTTGGTGTAACCGCAAACTATTCCCTCGACCGGGCATTCGCGCTTCATGCGAATACCCAAGTCGCTGCCGAGCTCACTCGGGAACACAAAGAGATGCAGGCCGCCCAAACTGATGACGACACACTTAAGCGTGAGCGAAAAGTCGTCATGGGCAACGGTGTGATAGAACGTCTGAGGCTCGATGCGGTCGAGAACGACCTCGCGATCGAGCTTGATCTGGGAAATCGCCTCGGCAAGACCGGTCGAAACGCGCTCGACCTCGGGAATGCCGCGTCCCTGACGAAAATTGCGGTCGCTACAGTCGCCAGCAGCACCGACGACCATGGCCGGATAGTAACCAAGACTCTGAGCGAGCTTTTTGCCGGTAAGACCGGCGAGTTCGCTCGTGAGCTCCGTGCAGTCGGGTCCGACGCAAGCGGAATGCACCGCCCAGTTCACAAAGCCCGCAAATGGCTTGCCTTCGGTATCGAAGAACGATACGACAATGACCTCATTGTCGGCGAGTTCACCTGGGATGATGCGGTTGTCGTAGAAACCGGTGATGACCTGCTTGCCCAAGCGACAAATCGCGGGCTGTGCGTTGGCGCGGCACTCCTCAAAGCATTGGCAAATGGTATCGAGGAACCAGCGGTAGTAGTTCTCGTCGAATTTTCCCGTCCACCAGCTGCGGTGGTAAGCGACGATTGAAGTATGGTCGTGCGTCGCCGAGAGCAGGACGCAATCACGGTCAATGCCGTAGCGCTCGGCGAGCATTGTCTTGACTTCCTCGGCCATGCTTTCCTCGAACTCGAGGACATCGGCATTAAAGAGAAACACTTCACGTTCGCCTTGCTGGAAGAGGATGGCGTTGGCGAAGACGTCGTCATGGACGCCTGTCGCAGGCTCCAGACGGTTGGGAAGATTGCGGTAGCCAATCAGGTAGATGTCGCCCTGTGGGGTGATTTTGCGGCGCGCGTGTCCAATGTTCATGCACGTTCTCCTTCTGTGTCACGCCGCATTCAAGGCGGCAATGATGATTTCGACGAGGCGCTCATGGGATCCGGCGGCAAAACCGGAGTTCATGGCCTCATAGGTGATCTTTTCGTACGCGTCGGGAGCCGGTAGGTACTTCTGTCCGCCGTTGACGAGCGTGGCAAAGAACACAGAGCCGGACCGAGCGGCGCGCACAGTGGCGCCGAATGCACTCGAGACCTCAGGTTGTACGCCGACAAGCTCGACGTTTCCCAGCCGGAGCAGATAGACCCTCGTGCGCTGCTCGCCAGCGGCATGAAATTCATACGTTCGGTGCGGAGCCAAAGAGTGAAAATCGGCGCGTGTCTGAGCGGGCAGAAAAACGTCGACCGTGCGGGCATCGATGCCGGTGGCGTCATCCTCACGCGCCATGCGAGCGGCCTCGATCAAAGCATCGCCCAAGGCCTGACCCTGCTGGTGCAGCATGCGGTATCCGTCTTCATGGGCATCGACCGTCTGCTTAACGCCGGCCGCATCGAACATGACGTTCATGGCGCGCTCCGCCGGACCTTGGTCGCCCGCGGCGCCTGGCAGCAACAGGGCAACGCCGCCCAGCTCGCGCTCGAGTGACATGGCGGCAAAACCAAAGAGGTCTCCGCTCGCCATGTGCCTCCCCTCGGAGTCGCGCGACCCGTCGAGCACGGAGGACTGAACGTCCGCCGTCGCGAGCACGGCAACATACTCGCCCCCGGCATCCCTTATGGCGAGTACGGGCATCGTGTGGTCGGCAAACCCCCTGGGATTCGAGTCCAACCACCAGCCGGCAGGCGTCTCAATGTCGCGATTAACGTTCACGGGGCATTCACCCTCCACAGTGGCGAGCGTGGCAGAGCGAATGCCCGCAACAGCGCGCTCGACAGCCGTGCGGGCGGCAGCGACGAGCGCTGCGCGATAGCGCTCGTTGCGGTTGCGGGCAGCATCGTCGACAAGATGCCCGGGAGTGCGGACGTGAGGCATGGAAAACGTGTGGGTAGGAACCACCCAAGAATAAGCACCGCTGCAATTGGCGGCATCCTCAACAACCTCACGCAGATCGGCGAGTAGAGCCGGAGCGATCGAGGTGACCTCAAGCGAAAGGACGCAGGCGCGTCGCCCCGTCCCCTCGATGATAAGGGCACGGGCGAAGACCTCATGACGGAGTTCGTCGAAACCGTCGAACGGCAACACGTCCCCAAGATCGATGGCCACACGAGCGGCCCCAGCCCTCATCTCTCCTTCGTCCATGGCAGATACTCCCCTCTGATTGCCGCTCACTCGACACCGTACAGTTGCTGCGCCGTACCGCCAAGCACAAGGTCGCTGTCTGTATCGCTCAGATTTGCAGCGCGAACGCAGGCGACACCCTCGGTGAGCCACTCGCGTTTAACGGGATAGCTCGTGCCAAAAACAATATGGTCTGCACCCAGCACGTCAACCGCGCAGGCAAGGAGTGTCTTGCCCCAAGGCTGAGCATGGGACATGTCGAAATAGATGTTGTTCTCGAGGCGCCTGGAAACGGTCTCGGTATCGACCTGAAAACGGCCAGAAGCATCAGGGCGCTTGGGACCATGAGGCAGCAGCATCTCCTTGAACGCAAAGTATGCGCCGCCGAGCATGGAGTGGACCATCTTGATATTGGGGTAGCGCTCAAAGAAATCGCCAAAGATCTCTCGGCCGATCGCCGTAGTTTGGTCGACGCAGCGGCCATAAGAGCGGCGAAGGTTGTCGTACGCGAGAAGCGATTCGTTCTCGACCGGCACGGGAACATGGTGCACGTAAACGGTGACATGGCGTTCGTTCAGGTGCTCGAAAAAGCTCGAGAAGACCTGGTCGTCGAGATAGCGCTTGCCGTAGTGAGCGCAGAGCTGCACACCCGCAAAACCATCGTCGAGCCTGCGATCGAGCTCCTCCAAATTCGCTTTGGTGCCAAAGGGCAGCACAGCGACAAGCGGAATCAGACGGCCACTTGACGCCTTCGCGTCAGCAGCCATACCGTCGTTGAAACGCCGGCACATCTCGAGCGACATCCACTCGTGACAACCGGGGAGCTTGAGGATCGCCTTGTCGACCCCCGCCTCGTCCATGTCTGCCAGACGCTTCTCAAGGGTGTAGTCTCCCTCGATATAGTTGAGTCCTGGGAAGCCAGCGGGCTTTTCGATCACAATCTGTCGCTTGCCCGTGGGGCTTACGGTCAGGTAGCCCTCGGTGTCGTAAGCGCGGGGCACCTCGGCCAAAAACTGTTCACAGAGTGTCTCGTCATGGAAGATGCGCTCGTCAAACCAGTAGGAATTTGCATCGATAATCATTGGTGGGGACCGCCTTTCATCTTGTCGAGAACATTCTAAAAAAGCGGACACACGGACATCAATTCCAGTTGAAGCACACTGTATTCCATTTTGGAATATAGTTTTCCGTTCACACGCGATTCCCACTCGCCCAAACGATCGAGACGCCGACAACGCGAGCTTTAACAGAAAACGGGCGACCCGAATCTGTTACGGGCCGCCCGTTAAATGACAGACTATCTCTGTCGTTATGATTGACGGTAATGGTCAAAGAAGTCGGCGAGGTCTTCAAGGGACTCTTTGAGTACTTCCATGCGCGGCAGGTACACGATGCGGAAGTGGTCGGGCTCAGCCCAGTTGAAGCCGCCGCCGCGCGTGATCAGGATCTTCTTCTCGTGCAGCAGGTCAAGGGCGAACTGCTCGTCATCGGTGATGTTGAACTTTTTAACATCCATCTTGGGGAAGATGTAGAACGCCGCACGCGGCTTAACCACCGAGATGCCGTCGATCTTGTTGAGCGCCTCATACACAAAGTTGCGCTGCTCGTAGACACGGCCGCCGGGACGGATGTAGTCGTTGACGGACTGATGGCCACCGAGTGCCGTCTGGACGATCGACTGGGCCGGCACGTTGGAGCACAGGCGCATGTTAGAGAGCATGTTGACGCCCATGATGAAGTCGCTCATGCAGCGCTGGTTGCCCGAAAGCACCATCCAGCCAATGCGATAGCCCGCGATCATGTGCGACTTGGAAAGGCCGCTAAAGGTGACACAGGGCAGATCGGGGGCGAGCGAGGCAATCGAGACGTGCTCGTAGCCGTCCATGCACAGGCGGTCGTAGATCTCATCGGCAAAGATCATCAGCTGATGCCTGCGTGCAATCTCGACGATGCCCTCGAGCACCTCGCGCGGATAGACGGAACCCGTGGGGTTGTTGGGGTTGATGATGACGAGGGCTTTGGTCGCGCTCGTGATCTTGGACTCCATATCCTCCAGGTCGGGATACCAATCCGCCTGCTCATCGCACAGATAATGTACGGGATGACCGCCAGCAAGGGTTGCGCACGCCGTCCAGAGCGGATAGTCGGGGCTGGGGATCAGAATCTCGTCGCCATTGTCGAGCAGCGCGTTCATCGAAAGCTGAATGAGCTCGGACACGCCGTTGCCCGTGTAGATATGCTCCATCTGAACGTTGGGCAGGCCTTTGATCTGCGAATACTGCATGATCGCCTTGCGCGCGGAGAACAGGCCACGCGAGTTGGAATAGCCTTCGCAGTCGGGCAGCTGCTGGCGCATGTCCTTGATGACCTCATCGGGCGTGCGGAAACCGAAGGGCGCCGGGTTGCCGATATTGAGCTTGAGGATGCGCTCGCCCTCGTCCTCCATACGGGCGGCCTCGTCGACGACGGGACCGCGCACGTCATACAGGACGTTATCGAGCTTGGTGGATTTAGAAAAAGTACGCATGGTGGTGCTCCTTGCAATTTGAGCTGAGGGATGGGGTTCGGGCTTGGAATCGTTGCGGGATGATGCCTCGCCTTGATCGGCGTCGCCGGCAAGCAGCCAGGTAACATCGACCTCCAAAATACGGGCGAGCAGCTCAGCCACATCGCGCCGCGGGATCGTCTTGCCGCTCACATATTGGCTCATCTGACTCTTGCCGAGTTTTTTGCCGAGCATCTCCGATGCGCGGATTACGTCCGACTGGCGAACGTCGCGATTGGACATAGTCTGTCGCAGGCGATCGCAAAACGTCTCTTGGGCCACAGGAACCTCCTTGCTGGCAAAGTTCAATTTATAGAACACGAATTGAACCTGAGTTCAATTTAGGCAGCAGTATAGCGCGACGCATTATCCGAAAGTTCAATTTCATAAGAAAATGTACCGAGCCCCGAGAATTGTCCCAAAGTGGACAACAGGTACGCGCTTTTAGAGATATTCAAGGAAACGAGCCGCCGCAAGAGAAACGTCAGCCGTGCGATATATGGCATTAATCTGGCGATGAGGATGTCCCTCGAGCGGGCGCACGGCAATATCGAACTGGCAGCGGCGCAAGATGAGCGCCGGAAGAATGCTCACGCCCAGACCGTCCTCGACCATGGCCATAATCGCATAGTCATCCCAGATCGACAGTTTTGAGCGCACCGTCAGGCCCGCGCGGCGAAACAGCGGCGTAATCTCGTCGTCGCCACCGCGTTCCAGCAGAATAAACTGCTCGTTGGCCAAATCGGCAAGGGAAACGACCTCCGCGGTGGCAAGCGAGGAGTCCGCTGGCACCACGGCCATCAGCTCGTCTTGCACCAACGGCCGCGACGCCATGCCGGCGCCGCGTGGCTCGCGCGGAATAAAGCCCAGGTCGCAGCGGCCTTCCGCCACCCATTGCTCAATCTCGGAGTAATCACCCATCAACAGCTCGTAATCGACGTCCGGATGATCGGCGCGAAAGCGCGCGATCACCGGCGGCAGCACGTGGGTCGCCACGCTCGAAAACGTACCGATGCAGATCTTGCCGCGCATGAGCCCACGCATCTCATCCACCCGTCGCTGTAGGCGGCCAAACTCTTCGCATAACGCCTCGACTGCCGGCATGACCTGCCGCCCGTCGGCAGAAAGCACCACGCCCTCGCGGCTGCGATCAAGCACCTTAAAACCCCAGTCTGCCTCAAGGTCGCCCACCATGCGGCTCACGCCCGACTGCGAATAGCTCAACCGCTCTGCAGCACGCGTAAAGCTGCCGGCACGCACCGTCTCGAGCAGCACTTGCATCTTTTGGATATTGGTCTCCACGGCACGTCTCCACCTTTGCATGAGTTTTTGTCATGTTTGCCATGCATTATATTCGCTTTTCTTCTAAAGCCAGTTCACCCATAGTGAACATGCTCGGATATAGAGGGGATGTCAGCGCATGAACAACGGACTGTTTACGTACTTAGCAGCATTGCTATTGTTTGGCTCCAACGGCATCATCGCCGCTGCCATCGCGCTGCCGAGCTCCGATATCGTGCTCTTGCGCACGTTTTTGGGCGTGCTCTCACTCGTTGTCATACTCGTCACTACGCAACGCCATAAGTTGCAGGCGCCATCTCGCCCCCGCGAAACCGCAGCCCTCCTCCTCTCGGGAGCCGCACTGGGCGCCAGCTGGATTTTTCTGTTCCGCGCCTACCAGACGATCGGCGTCGGCATATCCTCGCTGCTGTACTACTGCGGCCCTATCATTGTCATGGCGCTCTCCCCGCTCATCTTTGGCGAAAAGCTGACCGGTGGCAAAATCGCCGGGTTTATCGCCGTCGCCTGCGGCGCTTTTCTCATTGCAGCGCAAGGTTTAGGCGGCAACATGCCCATTGCGGGCATCGTCTGCGGCATCGCCTCGGCATTTTGCTATGCACTGATGGTCATCGCCAGCAAGGGTGCGCCGCACATCGAGGGTCTCGAGAACTCCGCGCTCCAGGTGAGCGCCGCCTTTGTAACCGCGTTGATCCTTACGCTCTTCACGCAGGGTGCCCCCTCGTTCCTCTCCCCCAGCATTGCCGCCGGCATCGATTGGCGCGCCGTTGCCATGCTCGGCATTGTCAACACCGGCATTGGCTGCCTGCTCTACTTTAGTGCTGTCGCCAAGCTGCCCGTCCAGACCGTCGCGGTCGTCGGCTACCTCGAGCCGCTTTCGGCCGTCGTGTTCTCGGCCGTCCTTTTAGGCGAAGCCATAACACCGGTCCGTCTGATGGGTGCCGCACTTATCATCGGCGGCGCGCTATTTTGCGAACTCGTCGGCAAACGCGCAAGCGCCAAGGCTGGCATCGCCCAAGCGGCACGCGCTTAAAAGCCCCTGCTTTGAAATGCTACCTGCGCACATAAATAATCCCCAGCTGGGGATTATTGTCTAAAATAACCTGATGTGCCAAACTGCTCTTGTATGTATAAAGACGGCATAAAGATTGTCTGTCCAAGACAGATAACCGGATGTCCAAGGGAGTCCACGTGGCACACGACAAACTGGAGGCAAGCCCCCATGACCAGCGTGGTCAAGGCGGGCATGGAACCATTCCCCTCTCCGCTGGCATGCTGCTCGTAACGCTCGGCGTCGTCTATGGCGACATCGGCACGAGCACCATGTATACCATGAAATCAATTGTCGCCAACAACGGCGGCATCGGTACCGTTAGCGAGGACATGATCTTGGGCGCGCTCTCGCTCGTTATCTGGACCATGACGCTCGTGACCACGGTCAAGTACGTGGTAATCGCCATGAAGGCCGACAACCACAACGAAGGCGGTATCTTCGCCCTGTTCAGCCTCGTACGCAAGGTGGCACCGTGGCTGATTCTGCCCGCCATGATCGGCGGTGCGGCACTGCTTGCCGACGGCATCCTCACCCCCGCCGTCACGGTCACCACAGCCATCGAGGGTCTGCGCACCATCGAATGGGGCCATGCGCTGCTGGGCGACGGCCAGACCAACGTCATCATCATTACCATCATCATTATCTGCGGTCTGTTTGCCATGCAGCGCGCCGGCACCTCGTCAATCGGCAAACTGTTCGGCCCGCTTATGACGCTATGGTTCCTGTTCCTGGCGGGCGCCGGCCTGTTCAACACGCTCGGCAACCTGTCCATCCTGCGCGCGCTCAACCCCATCCGCGGCATCATGTTCCTGTTCTCGCCCATCAACCATTCGGGCATCATGGTGCTCGGCTTTGTCTTCCTGTCGACGACCGGCGCCGAGGCGCTCTATTCGGACATGGGTCACGTGGGCAAGGCTAACATTTACGCATCCTGGCCGTTCGTAAAGGCAGCGCTCATCCTTAACTATCTGGGTCAGGGCGCTTGGCTGCTCGCCAACAACTCCAATCCCCAGATGCTCGCGATGGACATCGTCAACCCGTTCTACATGATGCTTCCCGAGCCCCTGCGCCCCTTTGCCATCGTGCTTTCGGCCGTGGCGGCCATCATCGCCTCGCAGGCGCTCATCACCGGCTCGTTCTCGCTGGTATCCGAGGCCACGCGCCTCAACCTCATGCCGCATCTGCGCATCCACTACCCCAGCGACACCAAGGGCCAGCTCTATATTCCACTCGTCAACAACATCATGTGGGTCGGCTGCATCTTCATCGTGCTGCTGTTCCAGAACTCCGAGCGCATGGAGAGCGCCTATGGCCTCGCCATTACCGTGACCATGCTCATGACCACGACGCTTTTGACGAGCTATATCGCCGGCATCCTCAAGCACAAGCTGGGTGCCTGCGTCTTCGCCCTGCTCTTTGGTGCCATTGAGCTGTGCTTCTTCGCCTCGTGCCTCACCATGTTCTTTGACGGCGGCTACGTCATGATCTTCTTGGCCGCGCTGCTGTTTGGCCTTATGTATGTGTGGCGTCGCGGCACCGCCATCGAGCGCACGCAGACGATCCTGTTGCCCGTCTCCAAGTACATCGATCAGCTCAACCGCCTGCGCAACGACGAGACCTACCCCGTGCTCGCTGACAATCTGGTATTTCTCACCAACAGCCCCGACCCGCTCACGCTCGACCGCGACGTGCTCTATTCCATCCTGGACAAGCATCCCAAGCGCGCCAAGGCATATTGGTTCATCAACGTGCACGTTACCGACGAGCCCTATACGCACGAGTATTCCGTTGAGACCTTTGGCACAGACTTCCTGTTCCGCGTACGCTTGGACCTGGGCTTTAAGGTCAATCAGCGCATCAACACCTACCTGCGTCAGATCGTTGGCGACCTGATGGCATCGGGTGAGTTGCCGCCGCAGCATCACACCTACTCTATCTACGAGACACGCGGCAACGTGGGCGACTTCCGCTTTTGCATGCTGCGCAAGATGCTTGCCCCCGAAACGGACATCAACCGCAACGACCATCGCGTCATGGCCATCAAGTACGCCGTCCGCCGCGCCTGCGGAAGCCCGGCGCGTTGGTATGGTCTCGAGAACTCGGCCATCATCATTGAGTACGTACCGCTCTTTGCCCGCATGCGTCCGGCAGTCAAGCTCGTACGCACCCAGGTGCCGCTCGAGATCCTGATCGAAGAGGCCGAGGAAATGGAAGTCGACATCTTCTCGGACGACCTGGTCAACGGCAACGAAGTCGGCAAGGACATGAGCGTCGATCCCACCGAGCTGCTCGAGAGCGTCGCCGATACGCCCGAACAGCAACAGCTCGACGGCGTCGAGAGCGAACAACTCAACGACGCCAACTTCTAGCGACGTCACAAATCGACGACAGCGGCCCCGCATCTCACGGGAGACGCAGGGCCGCTTTGCATTGCAGTAAAGCTAACGGCTACGAACGACGCGGCTCGGGAACCACGAGCCTATCGGGGCTCGCGCCCTCGGCATCCATCAGGCTCACGTAGCGAATCGACGGATCCCCATACATCGCGTAGTAATAATTGCCCGTGCGCGCGCTAAAGCATCCGGTATAGATAGTCTTCTCGAACTTGCCATCGCCCATCCTGGACGCCCCCTCAATCATCACCACGCCCTCGAGTGAACGGAACATGCGGACGACGTTTTCGGTCTCGCTCTCCTTTTGCGGGTAATTAGCATTGAGGTACGCCGCCTTTACAAAACGGCTCGGCGAATAGCAGTCACCCGGAATACCGCGCATGCCGGCACCCGCGCCATAGGGCTTGAGCTCGGCGCCACGCCATGTCGCCGTCTGCGGAAAATCGCTTGTGGCCGTGATATAGGTGCGCAGGTTTTCCATGTGCCACGGGAAGGTGGGCTGATTGGCAAGGGTGTCGACCGGATCGTCGTATACATGCAGGCCGTCAGCCATCATCTCGACCACGATGCTACGCCGGCCGTCGCCGATAATCCAATGGAGCAGCGACACGCCCAGCCCCTCTCCGGCAGATTTGGCGACAATCACCGTGTCGCGCAGCGCGGCCTCGACCTCATCGACCGTCGAGAACGTCGCTGCCACCCACAGGGGAAACTCATAGGCCGCGATATTGGTCTTTCCATCAACCGGGCCCTCGGCATACTCGGCATAGCCGGGAAAGTTGAGCCCCGCCACAGCCAGACCCGCATCGTTACCGCAATCGAAAAACATGGGATAGTTCTTGTAATCGATGCACATACCGATCACCGCGTGTGCCGCTGTCGCGTCGTCGATAAACGAATACGGAATGTGGAACCCGCGCGGCATCACGCGAACCTGTTGGCCGTAGTCAAAGCTCCAGTCGAGGTTGCGGCCCAGATACATGTGACCAGAATTATCGGTAAATCGAATGCTCGTACACATAGCGCCTCCCAGCTTTACGTTCCTGCTAAGGTTATTGTCTCCAAACAAAAAGGCGCTAAACACAAAAGCCCGGGCATGACAACAATGTCACGCCCGGGCTATTCAAGCAGGATAAACTCAACCAAGTTAACCCCGCAGGTCGTCTAAGGGGTCAAAGTGCCGCAGATTGCCACGAAAGAGGAGCGAAGCGCACTTAAGGTACGCGAGCGACGATTGAGCGGCAAGGTGCGGTGCTTTGGTCCCCTTAGACCAACTTTCCAAGACAGTGGTCAATCATGTGCTGAACCATCTGTGCCTCGAAGCCCACAAAGTCCTGCTTGCGCTCGCGCATCTTGCCGTCGACGATCACGTCATAAGCGACCTTGCACTTGATATAGCGCGTGGACTTGGTGACCTCCTCGTGCGTCAGGCAGCTCTCCTCCATCTTGCTGGCACCCAGGCCAAACACCAGACGGGGGTTGTAGAGCACGTGGGGCTCGCCGGCATCGTCCAGGTAGACGCAGACCTTCTTGGTGACGCCAATCTGGTTGGCGGCAAGGCAGCCGGCATCGTCGAGCGACTTGATGGTATCGATCAGGTCCTGTGCCACCGACTCGTCCTCGACGGTCGCGACCTCGCAACGCTGGGACAGAATAGCCTCGTCGTGGCAGAGCTCTTTAATCATACGTTCCTCCATAGGGGTCGTTGTAACTGCTTAAGTATACGGTACCCACACATTTTCATACGGAAAATACCGCCCGTCCGTTACAAAGCGCCGAACATCAACATGTGAGGAACAGCAAGGTTGTAAAGGCGATATAGTAAGTGAGTTCGTGTCAATCGGCCTAAACTCGGGGCCGAACAAGGAAAGGGTATGCATGGACGAACTATTTCACGTCAGCGAGCGCAAGTCCACGATCGGGACCGAACTTCGCGCTGGACTGACAACGTTCCTGGCGATGGCCTACATCATTGCCGTCAACCCCGCGGTGCTCTCGGGCGCCGGCATCGATGCGGGAGCGCTCGCCTGCGCCACTTGCCTGGGCGCCGGCATCATGACCATCTGCATGGGCATCTTCGCCAACCGCCCGCTCGCTTGCGCTTCGGGCCTGGGCATCAACGCCATGATCGCGGGCATCGCCACCACCATGTGCGGCGGTGACTGGCACGTGGCCATGAGCGTTATCTTCCTCGAGGGTATCGTCATCTTGCTGCTCGTCCTGTGCGGCCTGCGCGAGGCCATTATGGACGCCATCCCCGTGGTCCTGCGCCACGCCATCTCCGTGGGTCTGGGCCTGTTCATCGCCATGATCGGCCTGTGCGACGCCGGTATCATCACCGCTGGTGCCGGTACGCTCGTCGGTCTGGGCGACATCGCCTCCCCCACCTTTATCGTCGGCATCATCTCCATCATCGTGACGGTTGCCCTGGCTTCCCGCAACGTGCCGGGCTCGCTGCTCATCGGCATCATCGTCGCCGTTATCGCCGGTATCCCGCTGGGCGTCACCCACGCCCCCGAGGGCCTCATCGCACCGCTCGACTTCTCGACCTTTGGCGCCCCGTTTGCCAGCACCGCAGACGGCAACATGGCCATCGTGAAGGTTCTGACCGACCCGATGCTGCTCGTCGTTGCCTTCTCGCTGCTCATGAGTGACTTCTTCGACACCATGGGCACCGCGATGGCCGTCGCCAAGCAGGGCGAGTTCTTGACCGAGGACGGCAATGTCGAGGACATCCGTCCCATCCTGGTCGTCGACTCCGTGGCCGCTGCTGCCGGTGGCTTTATGGGCGTCTCCTCCATCACCACCTTCGTCGAGTCCACTTCCGGCGCCGCCGACGGTGGCCGCACGGGCCTCACCTCCGTCACCACCGGCGTGCTGTTCATTCTCGCCGCGTTCTTCTCCCCCATCGTCACCATCGTTTCCAGCGCCGCCACCTGCGGTGCTCTGGTCTACGTCGGCTACCTCATGATGAGCGAGGCCTCCGAGATCGACTGGTCCGACGTGTCGCAGGGTTTCCCGGCGTTCATGATTGTCGCCGGCGTGCCCTTTACCTACTCCATCTCTGCCGGCATTGGTCTGGGCTTTATCGCCTACGTGATCGTCGCGCTCTTTAAGGGCGAGGCCTCCAAGATCAAGCCGCTCATGTGGATCGCAGCCCTCGCCTTCCTCGTCTACTTCTTTGTAGCGTAGCGGCAAAGCTGCCAAAGCAGAACACCAAAGCGCGGAGTCGCATCGAGCGGCTCCGCGCTTTTCTTTTAAAGCCAGGCAACGCACGGACGCGCGATGTTGTGCTTCCCAAGTTTTGGACATTTTGCCCTCCAAACGGCACTACCGCCGGCTACATCCTGCAGATATGCTAGGCTTAATCGCATAGGCCCTATGAGGATGGGAGTAACCATGGCCGCCTTGTTCACGACCCCCAAGCGCAATGACAAAACCTCTGGAGCCCATTTTGTCGAGCCCGACGTGCGCCGTCGCACGCTGCTCGCACACGGCAGCTGGCGTCGCGTGACGCGCCGCATCGTCTGCGGTCTGGCCTGCGCGCTCACGGTGAGCTCGCTGCTCATGCCGAGCGTCTCGCTCGCGGCCGAGTGGGTGGACGTCGGCGGCGTCCGCCACGAAGCGGCCGCGGGGCCCACGGGAGACGCCGCCGGCACCTGGTCATGGGATGGCGCCGACGACATGAGGCTCAACGGCTATGACGGCGGTGCTATCCAGGCTGCAGGTAAGCTCAACATTGCCTACGAGGGCAAGAACACCGTGAAAACCGAGCCCGATTACACCGGAGCCGCCATCAAAGCGCAGAAAGGCACTAGTCAGGAAGCAGAGCTGAACATAACGAGCTCGAATAGCTCGGATGAGCTCAATGTGACAGCCGAGTCCGATGCAATTAAATCCACAGGCGACCTCTCCATTTCGGGTCCAGGCACTGTGAACACCACAAGCACTACTTCCGACGGAATTGAGGCAAAGGGCGATCTCTCTATCACGGGTTCGGGCACCGTGAATGCAGCGGGCGGTACCGAAGGCATCCAATCCAAGGGCAAGACCACCATCGATTCCTCTGGCACAGTGACCGCTAAAGGAGGCGAAGGTTACGGCATCGCCGCGGGCAGTGACCTGATCATCAAAGGCGGCGGCAAGGTAGAAGCAAGCTCGATAGAAGAAGCGGCGATTTGGGCTGACGGCGGCATTAACATCTCGGGCGGTAGCCAGGTCAAGGCGAACTCCGAGGGAGATCTTGCCGTCGACACTGAGGGCAGTCTCGCGGTCACGAACGCCTCCCTTGACGCAAGCGGTGTTGAATATGGTGTCTATGCCTACAAGGGCGTTACGCTCGATCACGCGACCGTGACGGTCCGTACAAGCGCGAGCGGCGGCCAGTCCATCGCCCTCATCACTGACGGGGACGACATCGTCATCAAGAATGGTTCCATCGTGGACGCGTTCGCGGAAGGCAAATTCTCGGTTGCAATCTCTACCAGAAACCACCAGCCAAACGTCGCTGGCGGCCACATCTACATCAGCGACTCCGTTGTTAAGGCTATAGCCCGCTATGTCGAGTCCGGTAGCGACGGCCCCGATCACTACAGCAACGACCAAAGCGGCGGGGTCATCCCTGAGCCTAGGGGTCTGAACATCGGTATCTTCGCCCAGACCTACGAGGGCATCGCGCCCGCGAGTATCTCGATCGTCCGTAGCAAGCTCACGGCCGAGGGAGACACGGCGGCAATCTTCGCTCTTGCCATAAGCGAGGATGGCAAGGCGATCGGCACCATCGAGATCGAAGGCGCTCCCATCCAGACGCCCGCAGGCGGCAAGATCATTAACTATCGCTACGAAGAAGAGTACGGCCCCAGCATCTCCTACGAGGCAGGTCAAACCATCGGCACGGGCGACACCACGATCGACTCCCCCTATAACGAAGCTGTCGCCAAGAGCACGGTCATCATGCCTCCTGAGGAGATCAAACCCGAGGAGAAGCCCGGCGAGACCAAGCCCGAGGGTTCCAAGTCCGAGAGCACGAAGACGACCAAGACCGTTGCAGTTGCAGCCACGGGAGCCAAGACCACCGGCAAGCTCGCGGCAACCGGCGACGCCTCGAGCGCAGCCATCGTGGCAGCCGCCCTTGCAGGAACAGCCGCCATCGCCGCGGGCGCCGTGGTGAGCCGCAAGCGCTCGTGAACACTTTTTCGCACGGGACGGGTGGATCGCGGCCCTTGCCTTCCTCGTCTACTTCTTCGTAGCGTAAGGGCAAGGCTGCAAAAGCTGAACAATAAAGCGCGGAGTCGCCATGCGGCCCCGCGCTTTTCTTTTAGCGCCGGTCCCTGCGCCGGCGTGCGGCCTATTTCTCCCCCATTTTGGCCATTTTGCCCTCCAAACGGCACTACCGCCGGCAACATCCAGCAGATACGCTGAATCTAGTCGTATAGGCCCTATGAGAACGGGAGCAACCATGGCAGCCTTGTTCACGACCCCCAAACGCAATGACACTACCGCCGGAACCCATGTTGCCGAACCCGACGTTCGCCGTCGCATAGGACTCGCGCACGGCAGCTGGCGCCGCGTGACGCGCCGCATCGTCGCGGGCGCCGTGTGCGCGCTCACGGTGAGCTCGCTGCTCATGCCGAGCGTCTCGCTCGCAGCGGAATGGGTCAAGGTCGGCGGCAACAAGTACAACACCGCGGCGAGCGACGAGGCCGGTACCTGGTCGTGGGACGGCGCCGACGACTTGAAGCTCAACAACTATAACGGCGGCGAGATCCAGGCCGCAGGCAAGCTCAACGTGAATTACTCGGGAACCAACATCGTCACTGCCGAATGGATCGAAAGCATCAACGTTTCTCATGGCACTAACGAGAATGCCGAGCTCAATATCCAAGGCGACGAGGGCGGCACGCTCAGCGTGACATCTACTGAGGACGCTATCCTCTCCACGGGTAATATCAACATCGACGGAGCCGGATCCGTCAACGCCACGAGCACTGGGCTTGATGCCATCAATGCCGGAGGTGATCTCGCTATCAAAGGTTCGGGCAACGTCAACGCCACGGGTGCATCGGATGGCATCAGGGCAAACGGCAATATCACGATTGACGACAGCGGAGCCGTCACCGCCAGGGCTACCAAGGACAAGGGTATTGGAGCCGACAAGAACCTCACCATCAAGGGTGGCGGGACGGTCGAGGCAAGCTCCGAGAAAGATGCTGCCGTCGAGGCCAAGGGCAGCCTCGCAGCCACAAACGCCTCCCTCAACGTAAACGGTGTTGAATATGGCGTCTATGCCCACAAGGGCATCACCCTCGATCATGCAAACGTGACGGTCCGTGCAAGTAAAGGCAGATACGGTGGCGCCAACGCCCTCTTCACCTACCAGGACGACATCGTCGTCAAGAACGGCTCCACCGTGGACGCATTTGCGGAAGGCGAGGTTTCGGCTGCATTCTCCACCAGAAACGATCGACCCAACGAGAAGGGCGGCCACATCTACATCAGCGACTCCGTTGTCAAGGCCATAGCCCGCTATGTCGAGAACGGCGACGGCCCCATCCCCTACAGCGAAAACCAAGATGGCGAGACGAGGCGCGAACCCCAAGGCGAGAACATCGGCATCATCGCCCAGACCAGCGAGGGCGTCACACCCGCAGTCATCTCGATCATCCGCAGCAAGGTAACGGCCGAAGGAGATACAGCGGCAATCTTTGCCCGTGCCATGAGTGCTGACGGCAAGACAATCGGCACCATCAAGATTGAGAACGCCGCCATCCAGACGCCCGAAGGCGGCAAGGTCATTGACTATCGCAAGCTCCGTGACGGCATCTACGAGGCAGGCCAAGCCATCGGCACGGGCGACGCCACGGTCGACTCCCTCTATATCAAAGCATTCGCCAAAAGTACGACCATCGCACCTCCCGAGGTAGCCAAGCCGGAAGACCCCAAGCCCGACGAGACCAAGCCCGCAGAAAGCAAGCCCGCGGAGTCCAAGCAGAACCCCAAGCCTGAGGGCTCAAAGCCGACCAAGGCCGTTGCGGCTTCAACCACGAAAGCCAAGACTACCGGCGTGCTCGCGGCAACCGGCGACACCTCGGGTGCGGCCATCGTGGCAACCGTCCTTGCGGGAACAGCCGCTATCGCCGCAGGCACCATGGCGAGCCGCAAGCGTTCTTAGACGCCTCTGCGCACATGGCAGCTCCCGCGAAGGCCCCGAGCCCCAGCACCGTTTAACAACGCCACCGCCGAGCTCCCCTCCGGCGGTGGCGTTTTCCATATGCGTCCGCAGGGGATGCACGAGATTGTCTTTGGTCTAGCCCAACCGGCATACGCTGGCGTGCGACAATTGGGGCTGCCGATATCACAACACTGAGAGAAGCCCGTCATGGAAGCGCATCAAAAGCAGATAACCGTTTATTCGAATCATACGGAAAGCGCGCCTGTCATCTACCTTCCTGTGGTCGTGGGCGACGGCAGCGAGGTTTATAAGTGTTGCCGAGAGCTCGACTGTCCACCATTCACCCTTGTCGCCATTGGCGGGCTCGATTGGAATCGCGAGCTGAGCCCTTGGGCATGCGACGGGACCGTACGCGATGCCGAGCCTTTCGGAGGCCAAGCTGCCGGTTTTCTTGATGAGCTGCTGAATCAGATAATCCCCCAGGTGGAGTCGTCGCTTCCTCAGCCGCCCACCTGGCGCGGCATTGCCGGTTATTCGCTAGCGGGCCTCTTTTCGCTTTGGGCCCCCTGGCAGACCGATGCCTTTGACCGCGTCGCAAGCGCATCGGGATCCCTGTGGTTTCCTGGCTTTATCGACTATGCGCACGAGTACGCGATGGCAGTTACGCCCGACGCCGTCTACCTGTCACTCGGCAAAAAGGAAGCCAAGACGCCCAACCGCATGATGCGGCATGTACTCGACGACACACGCGCGATGGAAGCGTTGCTCGTCGAGCGCGGCATTCCAACAACGCTGGAACTCAACCCCGGCAATCACTTTGCCCAGACCGACCTGCGCATGGCACATGGCATCCACTGGATATTGACGCATTAAAAATGGCGCCCGCGCGTACGCATGGGCGCCATTTTTTTGTTTTAGCTGAACGCAGCTGCTACTCAGCAGCCTCCTCAAGCTCGGAGACATCAAACTCAAAGTCGTTACCCGGCAGAATCGCGTTGAGCACAATGCCCACCAGTGAGCCCACGGCAATGCCGGACAGTGAAATGGTCACGCCGCCCAGCTCCAACACGATGGCACCGGCGGTGCTATAGGCAATGCCGAGCGAAAGCACGAGTACCAGAGCGGCCACCAGCACGTTGCGGTTGTTCTGGAAATCGACCTGGTTCTCAATGAGGTTGCGCACGCCTACGGCGCTGATCATGCCGTAGAGTACGAGCGACACGCCGCCGATAACGCATGGCGGCATGGCGGCGATCACGGCAGCGAACTTGGGGCAGAACGAAAGCACGATGGCACAGCACGCGGCAATGCGAATCACGCGCGGATCGAACACGCGCGTCAGAGCGAGCACGCCGGTGTTCTCGCCATACGTGGTGTTGGCCGGAGCGCCAAAGAGCGAAGCCAGGATCGTGGCGAGACCATCGCCGAGCAGCGTGCGATGCAGGCCGGGATCGGCAATGTAGTTACGCTCGCAGGTGGAGCCAATAGCGGAGATATCACCGATATGCTCGATCATGGTCGCGAAGGCCAGCGGCATGATGGTGATGATGGCCGTCGTGGCAAGGCCGCTATCGAACTGCGGCCCAAAGAGCGCAAACACGGTGTTGTCCCACACGATGGGAAGACCGACCCACGGCGCAGCGGCAACGCCCGAAAAATCGACCTCACCCAACGCGGCGGCAACGGCATAGCTCACCACGACGCCCAGCAGGATCGGCACGATCTTAACCATGCCGCGACCCCAAATGTTGCAGATCACGATAACGGCAACGGCAATAACAGCCACAAGCCAGTTGGTCTGGCAGTTGGCAATAGCGGAGCTCGCCAGAATCAAGCCGATGGAAATGACGATGGGGCCCGTCACTACCGGCGGGAAGAAGCGCATGACGCGCTTGGCGCCAAATGCGCGGAACAGCGCTGCCAGCGCCGGATAGAGCAGGCCGGCGCAGGCAACGCCCAGACAAGCGTAGGGCAAAAGCTCGGCCTCGCCGTTGGGTGCGATGGCGGTATAACCCGCGATAAAGGCAAACGACGAGCCCAGGAACGCGGGCACCTTACCGCGCGATAGAAAATGAAACAGCAGCGTGCCGATGCCGGCGAACAGAAGCGTCGTCGAAACGGAGAGGCCGGTGAGCACGGGCACCAGCACGGTGGCGCCAAACATGGCAAACAGGTGCTGTAGGCCGAGCAGGAACATGCGCGGGCGGCCGAGCGACGATGCGTCGTAGATGGCATCGCTGACGGCGGGCGTCGAGGACTGGGACATGGATGTCCTTTCGAATGGAAGGGCGATCAGGCATATCGGATAACCTGCCCGAACGATACGATCCGAACCATTGTACGCGATACGCCATGTCTCGCACGCGCCGTCACCTGCGAACGTTACCGCTATTTCCAAACGCGCTCCGCAATGCGCTTGACCAGTGCAATCTTTGCCCATTGCTCGTCCTCGGTCAGCTTGTTGCCAATCTCGCAGCTGGCAAAGCCGCACTGGGGCGACAGATACAGGTTCTCGAGCGGAACATACTTTGCAGCCTCGTGAATACGCTCGACGATGGCATCCTCGTCCTCAAGCTCAGCGGCCTTGGTGGTCACCAAGCCCAACACGACCTTCTTGCCGGGGGCAACATACTTCAGCGGCTCAAAACCACCGGCGCGCGGCGTATCGAACTCCAGGTAAAATGCGTCGACATCCTCGTTTGCGAACAGGTACGGCGCGACGGGGTCGTAGCCGCCCTCGAAGGCATAGGTAGAGTGGTAGTTACCGCGGCACACGTGCGTGTTAATGACCAGGTCATCGGGCTTGCCCTCGATGGCGGCGTTGTTGAGCGCCACGCCCAGCTCGCTTACCTTTTGCAGGTCGACCGGGCTCATGCCGGTCTTGGACACAAAGTCGGTATCGCAGTAGATGCCCCAGGTGCAGTCATCAAACTGGATGTTGCGGCAGCCTGCTGCGTACAGGTCGGCGATCACCGTGCGATAAGCGGCTGCAATGACGTCGGCAAGTTCCTCATCGGTCTTATAGACAGCGCGCAGGCTCTCCTGCTGGCCGTCGCAGCGATCGAGCGTGACCTCAGAGAACGTCTGGATCGGCGCCGGGATGGTCTGGCGTGCAACGTGGCCCTCGCCCTCAAGTGCCTTGACAAACTTAAAGTGCTCGACGAAGGGGTGGTTCTCGCCGCTGATGGGGCCGGTCACCACGGCGGTATCGGCCGTGGTCTCCTCGTCGTGGAACATATAGCCCGTACGCGAGGTACGGCGCTCAATGCCATTGAGGCCCCACATAAAGTCGAGGTGCCAGTAACTACGGCGGAACTCGCCATCGGTGATGACCTGCAGGCCGGCGGCCTTCTGCTTGGCCACCAAATCGCGAATGGCATCGTCCTCGACGGCCTTAAGGCCGGCGGCGTCGAGTGTGCCCGCGGCGTAGGCGGCACGGGCGTCCTTCACGGCCTGCGGACGAAGAAAACTGCCGACGATATCGGCGCGAAACGGTGCGTTCAGCGTGGTTAAAGCACTCATAGATATCTCCCTTTGCATTGGTTGCTTTACTGGGACAAAGTATGAGCGCTCATATAGCCATCGTAAAATATACGTTTATAACAGTTTGATATAGATGCTTCCTATATCAGTTGGGACTGCCATGAAGAGATTTGACCTGTACAGGACGCAGCAGTCTAGATATGCTGACGGATCGCGTCGATATAGGCTTGACCGTAGCGCGTGAGCGTCGTGTTCTTGCGCGTGATGATGCCGATCTCCATGTACTCGTCCACATCGAGCGGAATGGAGATAATGCCTGGACCGTTGAGCTCGTGGCTGATCACGCCTGAACACACCGTGTAGCCGTTGAGGCCCATGGCCAGGTTGAACAACGTCGCACGGTCGCGCACGCGGATATTCTTGCGGCGCTCAAACGTCGAGGTCAATTCCTCGGAATAGTAAAACGAGTTGTAGCTGCCCTGCTCGTAGGACAGGAAGGGATAGTCCTCCAGGTCCTCGAGCGTCACGCTGGAGCGGCCCGCCAGCGGATGGTCGGCGCACACAAAAACGTGCGGCGTGGCGCAGAAGAGTCCCTCGAATACGAGCTCGTTGGCGGCGAGCATACGCTCGATAACCTCGCGGTTATGCTCGGATAAGTACAGGATGCCCAGCTCGCTTTTCATATGCGCGACGTCCTCGATAATCTCGTGAGTCTGCTCCTCGCGCAGGGTAAAGTCGTAGCGCGCGGCATCGAACTCGCGGATCACATCGACAAACGCATTAACGGCAAAGGAATAATGCTGGCAGCTCACACTAAAGTGCGGCACCTGCTCGGACGCGCCCTTGTACTTGCCTTCGAGCAGATCGGCCTGGTCGAGCACCTGGCGCGCGTAGCCCAAGAAGGTCTCGCCCTCCTCGGACACAACGACACCCTTGTTGGTGCGCTCAAAGATATGCACACCCATCTCGTTTTCGAGATCGCGGATTGACGCGGTAATCGAAGGCTGCGACACAAAGAGCCGGCGCGAGGCCTCGGTGATGCTGCCGCATTCGGCAACTTTGACGACATACCTGAGCTGCTGAAGCTTCATAGCTTTCTCCCTAGACGTTCGTGACGCCGAAACCCGTCGTGCTCATCTGACGCATAAACGGCGGCATCTCCCCCGTCGCGGCACAGGCGGCAATCTGATGCAGAGCCCCGGCGACCGCATCGTCTGCCGCAGCGCCGATATGCCAGCGCGCGGCAGCCGTGACGGCGTCGTTGGCATTGGCGACTGCAACGGAGTTGGGAACGGCATCGATCATGGGCAGATCGTTATCGGAATCGCCAAATACGGCCACCTCATCGGGCGTCAGGCCCAAAGCGCGCGCCAGCTCCAGCGCAGCGCAGCCCTTGTCCCAACCTGCTGGAAGGATGTCAAACAGGCGCACTCGGTTGTTGGGAAACACAAGCGAGAGTTCCGGCACCTCAACGGCAACGCGCTCGCGTAGCTCCGCGAGCTCCTCACGCGAACGGGCACTCCAGATATTCGCCTTGAACACCGGCGCGTCGTCGACGACAGGACGGCACGGGGCCTCTTCGCCTTTGAGCCATGCGTTGCCGCCCGACTCCATGGCGCGACGAACGCGCTCGGGATCACTCGTCACGCAATAGGCATCGTTGCCCCAAAAGTCATCGCCCAGGCTATAGACTTTTAAAAATGTATCGTCGGTCTCTTGCTCCAGATAGTCGGCCAAACGCATCAGAGCATCGTTGTCGATCGCGTGCGAGGCGACTACTTCGCCGCCGACAAACATCACCTGGCCGTTACAGAACGCGCCAGTCGAAAAACACTCGGAACGATTTTTGAACATCCAGCCCATCGCGGACGGCTGACGACCCGAAACCGGACCAAAGTGCAGACCCGCCGCTTGCATGGCATGAATACCCTCGATGGCGTAGTCGCTGGCGCCGTCATGCCCGGCTGGAATCAGCGTATCGTCCATATCGGTCAGCACAAGTTTGATCATGAGGTCCCCATTCGTATCGGTCCTACCTATTGTAACGACCTGCCAAAATAAACCTGTCCCTTTTTGGCAGGTGCGTTAGTATAGGGAACAACAGATTCGATGCGGGAGTGCCGGCGGTGCAAACCACAAGGCTGAGAGGGCATAGGGCCCAATCCTTTGAACCTGTCAGTTAATGCTGGCGTAGGGAGCATGCCGCCTTTACAGGGGCGCTGTCTATGCACAGCGCCCCTTTTCTATGCCAAGGAGGCATGTGCAGTGATTGATTCGGAACAGTTTAAGCAGCATATGGTCAAGGCCGTGGAGGAGATTCGCGCCACCAATCCGATGGCCGGCTCCATCACCAACACGGTGACGATCGACTTTGTCGCCAACGCGCAGCTCGCCGTGGGCGGTTCGGCCGCCATGGTCTATCTTCCCGACGAGGGCGAGGCACTCGTTGCCGGCGGCGGCGCCATCTATCTCAACATGGGCACGCTCTTCCCCATCTACGGGCAGACGATTCCCCGCGCGGCCAAGGCGGCACACGACGCCGGCAAGCCCTGGGTGCTCGATCCGGTGGGCCTGGGTATCGGTAGCCTGCGCACCCAGCTGGTAAACGAGCTCAAGCAGTACAAGCCCGCCATCGTACGCGGCAACGCCTCCGAGATCATCGCACTCGCCGGCCTGTGGGGTCTTGAGGGCGAGGCGGCTGATATGAGCCGCGTGCGCGGTGTCGATACCACCGACACGGTCGACGCCGCCCGCGCCGCCGCCGTGGCGCTCGCCCGCTACACCGGCGGCGCCGTGGTCGTCTCGGGCGAAGTCGACCTGATCACCGACGGCACGACCGTGGCCAAGTCCCACGGCGGCAGCCCGCTCATGTCCAAGATCACCGGCTGCGGCTGCTCGCAGGGCGGCGTGCTGGCCGTGTACGCCTGTGCCACCGACCCGTTTACGGCAGCCGTCTGCGGCACCGCCGTCTACAACGTCGCTGGCACGCGTGCTGCCGCCGTCGCCGATGCCCCGGCGAGCTTTAAGGTCGCCTTTATCGACGAGCTCTACCGCGCAACCGCCCAAGACATCGCCGATAACCGACTCGAGCTCGAGGAGGCATAGGCCATGTCCGAGCCCGCAACCAATGCCGGCATGAACACGCTCATCGCTGTGGCCATCGCCCCGTGCGGCACCGGCGATGAGCTGTCCGCCGAGGTCGCCGAGGTCGTGCGCGTCATTCGCGAGAGCGGCCTTCCCAACCGCACCACCTCGATGTTCACCGAGATCGAGGGCGACTGGGACGAGGTCATGAAGGTCGTGCGCGACGCAACCTTTGTGTTGGCGAGCAAGGGCATCCGCACCGAAGTCGTGCTCAAAGCCGATATTCGACCCGGATTTACCGACACCATGACCGGCAAGCTCGAGCGCATGGAAGCACAGATCAAGAAGCAGGAGGAAGCACGATGAGCATCCGCGACAACCTTGATATCTCGGCCTATCTGGTACTCGGCCCCGAAAACACGCTCGGGCGTCCCGTGGGCGATGTGGTGGCCCAGGCGCTCGACGCAGGCTTTACCTGCATCCAGGTGCGCTCCAAGGTGGCAAGCGCCCGCGAGATCATTGCGCTGACCGGCGACGCCGCGCAGGCAATCGCTCAGGCCGGCAAGACCGGTCAGGTCTCCTTGCTGATCGACGACCGTCTGGACTGTGTGCTTGCCGCACGCGAGCAGGGTATTGCTGTCGACGGTGTGCACGTGGGCCAAAGCGATATTCCCGTCGAGGTCTGTCGCAAGTTGCTGGGCCCCGACGCCATCGTGGGCCTTTCGGCCCGTTGCGAGGAGATGCTCGAGTACGTCAAGACCGCCGACATGAGCCTAGTCGACTACCTGGGCATCGGCCCACTCCACGAGACCGAGACCAAGCGCGACTGCGGACGCGCGGCCGACGGCTCTATCATCACCAAGAGCTTTGAGGACCTGGCCGCACTCCACGCGGCAAGCCCCGTGCCCATCGTGGTGGGCGGCGGCGTCAAGACGGCCGACCTGCCGCAGCTTAAGGCCACCGGCGTCAACGGCTTCTTTGTGGTGAGCGCCGTCTGCAGCGCCGATGACCCCTACGCCGCGGCCAAGGAGCTTGTCGACACCTGGCAGCAGGCATAGGCCGAGCAGCTTATTCGCGACCTCATATCTTCAGCAATGGAAAGCGCATCCCAGTTTGGACCTCCATTCCGGGATGCGCTTTCCGCATGCGACCCTTACCCCGCCAGATACGCTTCCAGCGCGGGCAAGGTCGTCTCCGCATCGCGACGACCGATCTGATAGATGCGCTCGAGCTCATCGGGCTCGCGGCACAGCGACGGCACCTTCACCGATTCGCTCGGCCGCACCACAAAGACCTCGCCGGCCGCCTCGCGACGCGCCAGGTCATCGAGCGTGGCATTGTAAACCTCATGCCGATGCTCAAGCGCTGCGACAAACTCCGGATAGTGACGGAACACGCGCCGCAGCATGGGCATCACGCTGTTGGGTTGCTTCACAAAACCCGCCGGCTGCGTGAGTACCACGATATTGCGGTCATATCCCTGCGCAAACAGCCATGCGCTGGGAATGGAATCAGCCACGCCGCCATCCAGATACTTATGCCCGTCAATAGCAACGGGACGCGTCGCCACAGGAATAGCAGACGACGCCCGAATCCACTCGATATCCCGCTCGTCGCCATAGGGCAGGTCGTGGTAGACGGCCTTGCCCGTCTCGATATCGGTACACACGCACGTAAACCGCATGGGGCAGGCGCGATACGCCTCCAAGTCGATGGGATCGCGCTCGATAGGCACCTCGTGATAGGCAAAATCGGCATTGAACATATCGCCGGTCCGCAGCCAGCTTGCTACACCCGCATAGCGCTTGTCGGCACAATAGGCCTTGTTATAGCGAATGGCGCGTCCGATCTGCCGCGATTTAAAGTTGTAGCCAAACGCCGCGCCCGCCGAGACACCCACCATATGGTCGCAGGTCAAACCGTGCTCCATCCAAACGTCGAGCACGCCCGCCGTATACATACCGCGGTAGCCGCCTCCCTCGAGCGCGAGCCCCACCGTGCGCGTCGTATCCGGCTGTGCCATGCGACCATCTCCGTTCCTGCGTTTAAAACCGGAACAAGTATACCCGTCAACATATACCACCCCAGTCGCATTTTTATCGGACATCGCATCGTCGCGCTACCGTTTGTCGAATAATAGCCGCCCACAGCATGTGCACCCATATATAATTCTGCACTGTTGTTTATACTACTCAGCAGTAATCAACAGCGAACATTAGCCGG
This sequence comes from Collinsella sp., assembly GCA_036312985.1. Classification (GTDB taxonomy): domain Bacteria; phylum Actinomycetota; class Coriobacteriia; order Coriobacteriales; family Coriobacteriaceae; genus Collinsella. The sequence continues at coordinate 18,584 of JAXJMV010000023.1, read as the reverse complement.
TAAATTAACCCAACAACGCAGCGAGGCGGGGCCTGGATACACGCAAAGCGCCGAACAACAACGCGTGTGCACAACGAGCTCGCCCGACGCAATTCGCCCGACCTCAGAAAGCCGCTTACGACATGGATACTGTCAGCAATTACACCGAAACGCTCGAAAAGACCGTTCGCGACCTTCTCGAGCGCCAGGATGATCTGATTAGGACTGCCTTTACCGACCAGCTTACCGGGCTTGGCAACCGTGGCGGCTTTGCCCGTTCCCTCGAGGAGCTCTGGGAGCAGGACGCCCCCGTTACCATGGCGTTCATCGATATCGACAATCTCAAGCACTGCAACGACGTCTTTGGGCATGACGAGGGCAACCGCTATATCTTGCAGGTAAGCCTCTATCTCAAGCTGTATATGAAAGTGGACGAGGCGGCGTTTCGCATAGGCGGCGACGAGTTTGCCATCCTGTCTACGATTGCAACCGAGGACGACCTCGCCGAACGTCTGGAACACTGCCGAACGATCCTGCTCAAAAACAACGATTCCGAGATGCCCCACTCGTTTAGCTATGGAGTGTCGCATGCCGACCCCGCCCTGGGCGAAGCCACCAACCGTATGACACTCGATGCCGACCATCGCATGTACGACTACAAGCTACGTCATGCCGTGCACCTCGATCGACGTAATATCACGCAAGTCCACGCCGACGACTTCGAAATAAGCGATCGTATTTTCGACGCCTTTTCGATGCTCAACGAAGGTCGTTATTTCTTTATCGAGAACTTGTACAAACATCGCACCCTTTGGTCACAAGGTGCCTTGCGCGATCTTGGCCTTCCCTCAGAGCACATAGACAACTGTCGCGATTACTGGAAAACGCGCGTCCATCCCGACGACCTTGAGGCCTTCGTCAACGACATCGACCAAGTCTACAACGGTACCAAGCACCGTCGCGTCATGCAGTATCGTGTGCGCAACGCCACAGGCGACTACGTCCTTTGCCGTACTCGCGGGTTTCGTATCGACGGCGACGGAAATGTCCCCTCGCTCTATGTCGGCGAGCTCGTCAACCACTCACTTGCCGAAACCGTCGACGCCGCCACAGGCCTCGGAACGCAGCGCATGCTGGTCAATGCCATCGATACCTGCCGCCTCGACCGTTGCAAGACAGGGCTTATAGCGGTGCGCGTTCGTGGCACGACAAAGCTCAACGAGCTCTACGGGGCCGAGGCTGTCGACAACATGCTTGCCGAATACGCGGGCCGCATGCTGTCGATCACCCGCGGCAGGAGCCGGGTCTACCGTTCACGAAGCGTCCAGTTTGTCGTGCTCAGCAACGATTTGGACCACGAGGCATTCGAGCAACTGACCCGCCACCTTAAAGAGGCCGTTTTCGCTCCTGTGCAAATCGCAGGCGACACCATTGCTCCCGTCTGTCTTGTCGTCCCAACCTTTTACGAACGCCTGGACTCCCAAGCATCGACTGTTTTGGGCGAACTCGATCGTCGCCTTCGCACAGCTGGCGGGCTTGTCCCCAACGACAGCCTCCCTATACCCGAGGTCGAACGCAAAAGCGCAATCGCCGAACGCATCGATATGCTCACGGGCCTCTATCGACCCAGCGAGTTTATGCGGCGCGCCAACGCATTTCTCGAGGCAAGGCGCGACGGCACCTGGTGCATCGCCACGGTCGACATGGGCCACATGCGCCTGTTTAATGAATGGCACGGCCAGGCCGAGGGCGACCGCGTACTCGCCGATGTGGGCACGGTCCTCAAGGACATCGAGAATGCCGATATGGGCGTCGCAGGGTACTGGGGCCAAGATGACTTTTGCGTACTCATCCCTTTTAAGCACATCACCGTCCATCAAATCTACAACCGCGTTCGCGAGGCCGTAGCCAGACATGATGATGGCGTAGGCTTCTGGCCGTCCATGGGCGTTTACCCCATCGACTCCAATGAGGAAATCACTATCGACGCGCAGGCCAAGGCCATGTTTACCAATCGACGCGCCAAAAACGACTTTAAGGAGCGCATTGCCGTTTTCCGCCCCGAGGAATATGAGCATGAGGTTGCGTTCCACCACACGCTAACCGAGTTCCAGTATGCGCTCTCAAACGGCCGCATCACGTACTACCTGCAGCCCCAGGTCGACATGGAAACCGGCGAGATCATTGGCGCCGAGGCACTCACGCGCTGGATTGACAAGGACGGTTCTCTCATTTCGCCCGCAACGTTTATCCCCGCACTCGAGGAAAGCGGCTTTGTGGTGACGCTCGACAAGTACATTTGGCAGGGTGTCGCCTCGTGGCTGCGCGAACGCATCAATCGAGGACTTCGTGTGGTTCCGGTTTCGCTTAATGTGTCGCGCGTGGATATCCTTGCCTGCGACGTTGCCGAACATATGGGGGCGCTTGCTGCCCAATACAACCTACCGCCCGAGCTCATGCGTATCGAGATCACCGAGACGGCTTATACGGGAGAGTCCGAGGCCGTGGACAAACTGACAGCCGACCTGCACACCCGCGGCTTCTCGACCTATATGGACGATTTTGGCACCGGTCAGTCCACGCTCGCGATGCTCAAGAACGTCAACGTCGACGTCATCAAGCTCGACCGCGCCTTTGTACCCACCGACCGTGATCAAGGCCGCAGCACGCAAATCATTTCATCGATGCTCGAAATGGCGCAGTCGCTCCATCTGCCCGTCGAGGTCGAAGGCGTCGAGACAAATGAGCAGGCGAACATGCTACGACAAATGGGCGCCCGCTACGCTCAGGGCTTCCTCTACTACCGCCCCATGCCGGCGAAGGATTTTGAGGCATTGCTCGATGGTGGCAATAACAACTGATACGCTCGCGCGCAAAACGCCACCGCCGAAGGGGGAATTTGCCTCCATTAGCTAACTTATATCCCCAATTCAAACCGAATTGGAGATATGATACAAACCATTGTTCCGCCCAAGGAGGTTATCCATCATGAACGAGTCATATCGCCTGGGCGAGCAATCGATTATTGCCTATCTTCAGCGACTTGCGAATGGCATCTCGACCGCCGAACTCGATGTTGCCGCGCTGCCTGCTGAACTACGCGCCGTTGGCGAGCAACTGCAAAAGACGCATGCCATCCTGCAACAAGAGCGCCGGCTGCTTGAGAGCAACGCCTATATCGACCCGCTCACCAACTTGGGCAACCGCAGCGGACTCGACCGTCACGTCGAGCAACTCTGGCGCAAAGGCGACCCCTTCACCTGCGCCTATATTGACATCGACCATCTCAAACATTGCAATGATAGGTTTGGCCACGCCGAAGGCAATCGCTATATTCTGAGCATCTGCCGCACGCTCTCCGAAACCATGGAGCCCGATGAGATGCTGTTCCGCATCGGTGGAGACGAATTTGTGCTTATCTCGCTCTCCGCAAACGAGACTGAACTCGAGCAGCGCTTGGAGCAGGTACGTGCCGGGCTGATCGAGGCGAGCTCAGGTGGCAAGGCGCCCATGATCGCCAGCTTTAGCTTTGGCTGCTCGCGCGTCGATCCACTTGCCGGCGACACGCGTCGCCAGATGACGATGGATGCCGATCGCAAGATGTATCGCTATAAGCTTATGCATCGCGTGCAGCAGCCGAAAGACGATGACGCGCCGCAACGCCCGATCGTCGACCAGCTTCCCTGCAACGACCGGGTGTTCCAAGCGATCTCCATGAGCTCCGAGACGCGCTATCCGTTTATCCTCAATCTCGATACTGGAGAATCGCAATGGTCGGTCAACGCCGTGCGCGATTTTGACCTGCCCTCCCAGCACCCTTTTAACTCGGTCGATATGTGGCTTGCCCGCGTTCATCCCGAGGACCGCGACAACGTACGCGCCGAGCTCGACATGGTGATAAACGGCACGTGGCACTTCCACTACATGCAGTATCGCGTAATGGATGCCACCGGAAAATACGTGCTTTGCGACTGCACGGGCTACCGCTTGGACGGCACCGATACCGAGCCCAGCATGTATGTGGGCATTATCATCAACCGAAGCCTAGCAGATACGACCGACTCGGTAACGGGCCTGGGCGATGTCCACGCGCTGGTCAACGCTATTGGAGAGATGCGCCGCGTGGCGCGCGAGGCAGGCTTTATTGCCATTAAGGTCGACGATATCGCCGAGGTCAATGCCCGCTTTGGATTCGATGCAGGCGACCGCGTGCTCGCCGAAAGCGCCGCCTGCCTCATGGATTGTTCGCGCGGCAAGGGCCGCCTGTTCCGCTCGACGGGGCCGATGTTCGTGGCACTCTTCGATGAACTCGGCCCCGAGGCAATCGACGAGATCGCAAGCGACATCGAACGGTTCCTGGGTTCTCCTGTGCTCATCGGCTCGCTTGAATATCAGCCACCCATTCGTGTGGCCACGCTTCATCTGGACGCTGTCGATCGACAGCCCGTTTCCATTTTGAACGAGCTCAAAGCGTTGCTTAAAGAGGCACCGCAAGTACCAGGCACCAAGCTGGACTAGCGTTGTGGGGCGCGATGTGAAACACAAGCCGTTTCACATCGCGCCCCACGCCATCTACCCTCTCGTGCGATAATCCTCCGCAGAAGTCACCGACAGCAGAGGGAGTTTGTGATGAAGGTTCTTTTGGTCAATGGCAGCCCCAAGGCAAACGGCAACACCGCCCGCGCACTCGCCGAGGTCGCCGAGCAGCTCAATGCCGAAGGCATTGATACCGAGGTGTTTCAGCTGGGCGCCAAGCCCATTCGCGATTGCATCGGTTGCGGCCAGTGCGGCAAACTTGGCGGTCGCTGCACCTTTGACGATGACGTGGTGAACGAGCTCATCGCTGCCGCCGAGCAAGCAGATGGTTTTGTCTTTGGCTCACCCGTCTACTACGCGCACCCCAGCGGACGCATCCTTTCGGCCCTCGATCGCGCCTTCTATGCAGGCGGGCATGCCTTTGAGCACAAACCCGGCGCCGCGGTCGCCGTCGCCCGTCGCGGCGGCACGTCAACCACGTTCGATGTGCTCAACAAGTACTTCACCATTAAGCAAATGCCCGTAGTTGCTTCCACCTACTGGAACAACGTGTTTGGCCGCGTGCCCGGCGACGCCGATGGGGACGCCGAAGGCCTTGCCACCATGCGAAATATCGGCAAAAACATGGCGTGGCTCCTGCGCTGCATCGAGGCAGGACAGGCCGCCGGCATCAACGCACCCGAGGCAGATCGAGCAACGACCAACTTCATCAGGTAGAACGGCGGAACAAATACATGAACGTGTAGATTTTTGGCACCAAAAAGTCCTTCGATACCAAGAAAGCACAGCGCTTCTTCAAAGAGCGCCGCATTAAGGTGCAGTTTATCGACCTTAAGGAAAAGGAGATGAGCAAGGGCGAGCTCACGAGCGTGATGCAAGCGGTCGGCGGCATCGACAAGCTGCTCAACCCCAAAGCCAAGGACGAGGAAACGCTCGCGCTCATCCAGCACCTTACCCCCAGTCAGCGCTTCGACAAGCTGCTCGAGAACCAGCAGGTCTTGGCCGAACCCATCGTGCGCAACGGCAAAAAGGCCACCGTCGGTTATTGCCCCGATGTATGGGGAGCCTGGGAGTAGCTTGTGTTATTTGCCGGCGCGTGGGTATAAGAGCAGGCGTTTGGCATAAGATTCAACTGTAAGCCATGTCTAACAAAGGAGGGCACATGCCCAACAAACCCGTGAAGATCATCATGCTTACCGGATACCTCGGTGCCGGCAAGACCACGCTGCTCAACCACATCCTCGCTAACGACGGCGGTATCCGCGCCGCCGTGATCGTCAACGATATCGGCGAGATCAATGTGGACGCCAGCCTTATCGCCGACGGCGGCCTTTCCGAGACCGACGACCTCATCCCACTCACCAACGGCTGCATCTGCTGCACGCTTTCGGATGACCTGGCCAACCAGCTGCAGGGCATCGCCGATTCGGGCAACTTCGACTACATCATCATCGAGGCTTCGGGCATTTGCGAGCCTATCCCCATCGCCTACACCATCTCGAGCTTCTGCGACGAGGCCAAGGTGGGCGGCGAGCCCAAGCTCGCGCTCGACAACATCGTGGCCGTGGTCGATTGCGCCCGCATGTATGACGAGTTCAACGGCGGTCGCGACCTGCTGGCCGAGGATATCGACGAAGACGACATCGAGAGCCTGCTCATCCAGCAGATCGAGTTCTGCTCCACGCTGATCCTCAACAAGACCGATACCGTGACGCCCGAGCAGATCGCCGAGCTCAAGGCCATCGTGCGCAGCCTGCAGAAAGACGCCGTGATCGTCGAGGCCCAAAACGGTGAGGTCCCCATGGAGGAGCTGCTCGATACCGGCCGCTTCGACTTTATGCGCGCCTACAACTCCGCCGCCTGGATCGAGGCCATGGAGCATCCCGAGGAGCACGACGACCCCGAGGTGCTCGAGTACGACATTGAGACCTTTGTATACTCGCGCCGCAAGCCGTTTGACCTGCAGAAGTTCACCGATTTTGTTGAGCAGGAGTGGCCCGACGAGGTCATCCGCGTCAAGGGTCCGCTGTGGCAGACCGGCAATCCGGACATGTGCTACATGTTCGAGCAGGCGGGCCACCAGATGCGCTTAATGGAGAACGGCCTGTTTGTCGATTCGGCGCCCGAGGGCGAGAAGCAGAAGATCATCGACGAGAACCCCGAGATCATGCAGATTTGGGACGACGAGACGGGCGACCGCATGACGAGCCTGTGCATCATCGGCCGTCACATGGACAAGGATGCGCTCATCGCCTCCCTCGATGCCTGCCTGACCGACTGGCACCGCGCCTAGGTTTATCCAAGCGGGTATTTTTCCGCTTACGTAACCGCCAAACCACCACGAAGGTGCCCTTCGTGGTGGTTTTTCGTTCTGAGCCAAGGAGATTCATGTTCAACATTGTGCTGTATGCGCCCGAGATTCCGGCCAATACGGGCAATATCGGCCGCACCTGCGTGGTTACCGGCACCCGCCTGCATCTGGTGGAGCCGCTGGGGTTTTCGCTCGACGACAAGACGGTGCGTCGCGCCGGACTGGGCTACTGGCAAAACTTGGACGTGACGACCTATGCCAGCTGGGAGGATTTCCTTGCGCGTAACGGCCTCTCCCCTACCGACGAGCGTCTGCGTCTGCTGACCAAAAAGGCGCGCAGGACCTATGCGCAAAGCACCTACCGTGACGGTGACTACTTGGTCTTTGGCAGCGAGAGCTCGGGCATTCCCGAGGAGCTGCTCGCCGCGGCGCCCGAGCGCTGCGAGCGCATCCCCATGCTGCGCGATTGCGACTCACTCGATAACGCCGAGACTTGGGAAGCTCACGAGGAATCGCTCGGGCATACCGAGGACAGCCACGAGGCCATCCTGCAGCAGGATATCTGCGGCAACTTCGTTAACCCCGACGACTACCGCATCAGCGCGCTCAACCTCTCCAACAGCGCCGCCATCGTCCTCTACGAGGCCCTACGCCAGGCAGGCTTTCCGGGAATGTGACAAAGGGACTATCCTTTTGCCACATTCGAGCGCCACGTCGATGGCACACACGCCTAATTGATGCTCTAGATAAAGGCCCTCACTTTTAATCAGAATTAACTAAAGTAAAATGAAGTTAAACGGCGGTGTGAAAGGAGAGCCGTGTGAAATATCTCGAGAACCCGTTTACCCCCAGTTTTGGTGAGGTTCCTGCCCATCTCGCTGGCAGACAACAGATTATTCGGGATTTGGACCGCGCCTTCTTGAGCCAGCGCAGGCGCCCAGAATTGACCTCGATCTTCTCAGGCGCGCGTGGAACCGGTAAAACCGCTCTCATGTCATCGCTCGCGACAAGGGCGGAATCCCACGGCTGGATAGCCGTAAAGACGACCGCGCTCCCGGGAATGCTTGAGGAAATCGAGTTCGGGACGAAACGCGCCGCAGCCCATCTCATCGACTCGTCCTACCACTTCGAAGTCACCGGCCTCGGAATTGCACCGCTCGGCAGCATCGAGGTCAATCGCGTTCACGATGCCTCAACCTGGCGTTATCGCATGAGCGATATCATCGACCAGCTCAACGGGGCCGGTACCGGTCTGCTCGTCACGGTTGACGAGGTGGACCCGACACTCGACGAGATGATTCAGCTCGCAGCGACGTATCAGCACTTTGTGACCGATGGGAAACGCGTCGCCCTGCTCATGGCAGGACTTCCCAACAACGTATCGACACTACTGAACCACAAGACGGTCTCGTTCCTTCGCCGCGCCCAACAATATCATCTGGGTCGCATTGCCGACTATGACGTACGCGAGGCCTTGATTCGCACAATCCAGGAAAACGATCGCCTAGCAGATGCTGAGGGAATCGATAGAGCCGTTCGCTCGATCTCTGGTTTTCCCTTCCTATTGCAACTCGTAGGCTACCGTGCCTGGGATCTCACAAGCGATTCGAAGAAAATCTCGTCGCGCGACTTTGACCTGGGTATCAAAATCGCGCGCGACGAGATGGACGATCGAATCCTCGCGGCAACCTATCGGGAACTCACTGCAGAGGACAAGCGATTCCTCATCGCCATGCTCGATGACGAGGAAGAGTCCACCACCGCTGACCTTGTCGAGCGCCTTAAGCGTTCGCCGCAGCAGGTCTCCCGCTACCGACGCCGCATGATAGATGCCGGCATCATCGGGGAACGAGGACGAGGGCTCGTCGCATTTGAATTGCCATTCTTCCGCGACTATCTCGCGGCTCAATGCGTGAAATAGGTATCAATGAGGCAAAGGGGCTGTCCCTTTGCCTCATTGTCTATAGGTAGCGTCCGGTAATGCTCTTGGAGCAAGCAGCGATGTCGCCCGGAGTGCCGGCGCAGACGATTTGCCCACCGGCGTCGCCACCGCCCGGGCCCATGTCGATCACGTAATCGGCGTTGCGGATAAGGTCGAGATCGTGTTCGATCACGATAACAGTGGCGCCCTTGGCAACGAGGCCGTCGAACACACTCAGCAACACTTGGACATCGAGCGGATGCAGGCCGATCGTGGGCTCGTCGAACACGAATACGGCGTCGTCCTGCACGCGGCCCATCTCGCTCGCGAGCTTAAGGCGCTGTGCCTCACCGCCCGAAAGCGCCGGTGTGGGCTCGCCAAGCGTGAGATAACCCAGGCCTAGGTCGTGCAAGGTCTGTAAGCGCGTCTGAACCTTCTTGAGTCCCACCGTGGCGTCGAGGGCCTCGTCCACACTCATGTCCATGAGCTGCGGCAACGTAAGCAGACTCCCGTCCTTGCCCTCGCGATGGATATGCGAAGCCGCGTCTGCATAACGCGAACCGCGACATGCCGGGCAGACAATCTCGACATCGGGCAAAAACTGCACGTCGAGCGATATTGAGCCCGTGCCATCGCACGTAGGGCAGCGCAAGGCGCCGGTGTTGTAGCTGAAGGCGCCCGCCTTGTAGCCGGCTGCCTTGGCCTCGGGCGTACGGGCAAAGGCGCGACGCAGCTCATCATGAATGTCGGCATAGGTCGCTACCGTCGAGCGCACGTTGGCACCGATGGGCGTGGCGTCAATCAGGTTGGCGCGTGCGATGCCCTCGGCGTCGACCCAGCGCACATGGCTTGGCAGGCGCTCGCCAGCTGCCTGCGCCTTAAGCGCCGGAATGAGCGTCTCGAGCACCAACGTCGTCTTACCCGAACCCGAAACGCCCGTCACCGCAACGAGACGGCCGCGCGGGATATCGACTTCGAGCGGTTTGACGGTATGGATGGTATCGGTTGCCATGCGGATATGTCCCTGGTCGAACATTTCGTCGTCAGTCACCTGCGGACGCAAGCGCTTGGACTCTGCGCGCAAAAACGGGGCGATGCGGCTGCCCCGCGATTGCTCGACCTCGTCTACCGTACCGGCAGCGATCACGTTACCGCCGCCCGCTCCGGCAACGGGGCCCATCTCGACCAGATAGTCGGCTTCCGCCAGTACGCGCGTATCGTGGTCGACAACAACCACGGTGTTGCCGTCATCCACCAGATCGCGCATCACGCCTACCAAGCCGTCGACATTGGCAGGATGCAAGCCGATCGAGGGCTCATCTAGCACATAAAGCACGCCCGTCGATCGGTTGCGCACCACGCGGGCGAGCTGAACGCGCTGACGCTCGCCCGTGGAAAGCGTGGCACCGGCGCGATCGAGCGAAAGGTAATCGAGACCCAGATCGACCAGACGACGGGCCGCGCCCAAAAATGAATCGCAGATATCCGCTGCCATGGGCTGCATCTCGGCCGGCAAGGACGTAGGCACCCCGCGCACCCACTCAATCGCCTCATCCAGCGTCATGGCCGCGGCTTGCGCTAGATTGATACCGCACACCTGGGGCTGGCGCGCAGCCTCGGAGAGACGCGTGCCGCCGCAGTCACGGCATGGACCCTCGCGCAAAAAGCGCGCAACGCGTTTGAGGCCCTTGTCGTCCTTAACCTTGGCGAGCGCATTCTCAACGGTATAGACGGCGTTGTAATAGGTAAAGTCGAGCGGCGTAGCACCCTCGCCGTTTTTGGGAACGTAGAGAATGTGCTTCTTAACCGCTGGACCATGGAACACGATGTCGCGCTCTTGAGGCGTGAGCTGGTTAAACGGCACGTCGGTGCGCACGCCCATCTCACCTGCCACCTGCTTCATCAGATCCCACATGAGCGTACCCCAGGGAAGCACCGCGCCTTCGTTGATGGTCTTTGACTCGTCGGGCACCAGACTCGCCTCGTCCACCTCGCGCATGACACCAGTGCCGCCGCAGGTAGAGCACGCGCCGCCGCTGTTAAAGGCAAGGTCCTCGGCACCCGGCGCGTAGAACTCGCGGCCGCATGCGGGGCACGTGAGCGACAGGCCCGCAGCCACGTTAAGGCTCGGCTCCACACGCGCCCCGCAATGCGGGCACACGTGATGGGCGCAGCGGCTAAAGAGTAGACGCAGGCTATTGTTGAGCTCGGTCATGGTGCCAAAGGTGGAACGCACGCCCGGCACGCTGGGGCGCTGGTGCAATGCGAGCGCCGCCGGCACGTGCAGCACCTCGTCCACCTGGGCGTGTTCGGCCTGCGTCAGGCGACGTCGAGTATAGGTGCTAAGTGCTTCCAAGTAGCGACGCGAGCCCTCGGCATAAAGAACCCCCAGTGCCAGCGAACTCTTGCCCGAACCCGACACGCCGGCAATACCCACGAGCTTTCCCAGCGGGATATCAATATCGATGTCCTTAAGGTTATGGACACGCGCGCCGCGCACCTCGATAGCCTGCGGGCTCGTCTTCTGTTCCGTCACCTTTATCACCCTACTCATGCCATAAAATGCGGTCGCAGATATACTCACCCAGCATGGGCACGGTAAACCGGACGAGGCCGTATCCGGCAGCCTCGATGACGCGCTCGCGAATCAGGCTTGCGCGATATTTGCTCGCCCAACTCTGAGTACGGTCGCAGCGCTCAATGATATCCGCCATACGCGTCGGTTTACCCTCGTCAACCGCCATGGCCTCGATAAAGAGGCGTTGCGGGCTGCGCAATCCATAATACAGGGGCGCGTCGACCGCTTCGTAGAACTCGGAGACGGCATCCGCATGGCCATCCTCGACATCGCACCTTTCAATGATCTGAGAGCCACGCCGGACGGCAGACCGCCACATGTAATAGCCCACCAGTTGAACCATATAGGGATGCCCCATGCTCTTGTGCGCCGCAAGGTCCGCCGTCTCCGCATCGACGCAGAGACCGGTACTCTCGACTGTCTGGATATATGAATCCCGCACCCTGGGCAAAGATATCGACCCCAGCGTACGCTGCTGGGCACGCCGCAAAAACGTCACGCTCGGCTCTTCGAGCAAGTCATCAACCATACTGGGCAATCCAGCGAACACCAGCGCAAGACCGCGCTGGTCGCTATCGGGCAATCCCGTAGCATCCTGATCTCCGAGCACTTGCTGATAGAGAACGGCAAGAGCCGCCAGCTCCTCGATAGACGCAGGCTGCGCCTCGTCAATCGCAAACAGCATGCCCTTGCCTGGACCGAGCTTCTTGAGGCGCTCGTTGACCAGCCCTCGTAACGTCTCGCCCTTTGCTCGCGCCGCCTCGACCGACATCCGGCCAAACGACGGCCCGAATTCCATTGACGTCACAACGGGTTTATTCGAGCGAAGCGCGTCGGCCAGGCGGTCGCACAAGCCAAGCGAAGCGGAATCGGAGACAACCGCCCATCCGCGCTCGCTGGCTAGACGTTGCAGCTCCCGCAGGAGAACCGTCTTGCCGCAGCCGCGGTTTCCCGTAATGAGCATGAGCCTGCCCGGCGCTCCGGCGCCGTTGTCGAGTCCTTCCTCAAAATCTTCGATGACCGACTCTCGACCGATGAGCATCGGAGGCCGCTTGCCTGCCGTTGGCTTAAAGGGATTTGGATTCATGTCGGCCTCCTCGGATCGGTAAACCCTGGTAATAGTTATACCAACTTATACCGAGTTATACCAATAGCATATGACAAAGGGGCTGTCCCTTTGTTACATGTGGCCGAAAAACTCCGCGTCTGCTGCTCGCCAGGGGCGAAAGGTGGCGGGATCGACCTTTACGTGCGCTGCGGCGGGGACGTCGCACCATTTGACCGTGTAACCGGCGCCGTGAGAGCAAAAGACCGAATCGGGCGTGTTGGGCAGATCGGCCTCTGGCTCATAGGCGGCAGTCTCGATGACGCGCTCGGCATCATGACAAGCCGCATAGCCGGCGAACTCCAGGTACAGATGTCCGCGACCGCTCGTGTAGGCAGCCACCTCCAGGGCATAGTCCTGCACCTCGGATGCCGGCACGCGACCCACAAGCTTCGCCCGGTCCCCCGCCATCGCCGGCGGCTCGTACTCGGCACCCATGCGCGTGGCATCCGAGAGCGCCCGGCCCACGCACTCCCCCGGCACCTCGAGCTCAAAGCGATACCACGGCTCCAACAGCACCGCCGCGCCGGCTTCACGCGCCTGCATGAGCCCCTGGCGAATCGCGCGGTACGTGGCCTGGCGAAAATCGCCGCCCTCGGTGTGTTTGGCATGCGCGCGACCACCTGTGAGCGTAATGCGCACATCGGTGATGGGCGAGCCGGTCAGCACGCCCAGGTGATCGCGCTCCATAGCGTTGGTGAGCGCCAAACGCTGCCAGTTAAGATCGAGCTCGTCGGTCGAGGTCACGGTGCCAAACTGCACGCCCGAGCCCGCCGACAACGGCTCCAAGCGCAGATGTACCTCGGCATAGTGGCGCAGCGGCTCAAAGTGGCCCACGCCCTCGACCGGCTGCGAAATGGTCTCCTTATAGAGGATGCCGCCGGGCTCAAACTCGACCGCAAGGCCAAAACGATCGGCCAGCACGCGCTGCGCGACCTCGAGCTGCACCGCTCCCATGAGCTGCAGATGTATTTGTTCAAGATGCGTGTTCCAGCTTACGCCGAGCATGGGATCTTCGTCCGCCAACTCAGTCAGCGCTTTGAACACCGCGTGGACATCGTGTTCGCCCGGAAGCACCGTATAGGTGAGGACCGGCGCAATGACGGGCGTATCGCCCGCGGGCTCCGCGCCCAGGGCATCACCCGGGCGAACGTGCGCAAGACCCGTCACGGTGCAGATGCCGCCAGCGGCAACTTCCTGGGCAAGCTCGTATTTCTCGCCGTTATAGATGCGCACCTGGTCGATCTTTTGCTCCCACGCCTCGGCGCCGGAACGTCCGTTAATCAGCTGTTTGGCATGCAGCGTGCCGCCGGTCACTTTAACCCATGCCAAGCGCTCGCCGCGATCCCCGCGGCTCACACGGTAGACGCGCGCGGCAAACTCCGGGTGCCATGCCCGTTCACGCATCAGTGCGCATATACCATCCAGCAGCTCGTCCACGCCCTGGTCCTTGAGCGCCGAGCCGGCAAAACAGGGAAAGAGCTTGCGCTCGGCAACCATGCGCGACAGCGTTGCGACGGAAAGCTCACCCGCTTCAAGAAACTCCTCGAGCGCCGCCTCGTCCAACGCAGCAGCGTCCTCCTGAACGGCACCGCCCGCCAGCAGTTCGTTGGCATCCAGGCAGCCTTCGGAAAGACGCTGCCCAAGCTGTGCCAGCAAAACATCGCGGCCGGGATTCTCCAAATCGATTTTGTTGATATAGATGAACGTCGGAATGTCATAGCGCGCAAGCAGGCGCCACAGGGTTTCGGTGTGCCCTTGCACGCCATCGTTGGCGCCCACAACCAAAATCGCATAGTCGAGTGCGCGCAGCGTGCGCTCCGCCTCGGCAGAAAAATCGACATGCCCCGGCGCATCCACGAGCATGACGTGGGTATCGCCATGGTCGAGCACGGCCTGCGACGAGAAGATCGTAATGCCGCGCTCGCGCTCGGTCGCGTTCGTGTCCAGATGCGAATCGCCATCGTCCACGCGGCCGCGCTTGCGAATGCGACCCGCGTTGAACAGCATGGCCTCGGCCAACGTGGTCTTGCCGACATCGACATGCGCCAAGATTCCAACGACCGCTTGCTTCGACATGGCTCTCCTCTTATTACAAGCCCATCGCACGCGGCAACGGGCGTTCACGCTCCACACTGGATGATACAATTTACGGGCCGGCGGGCGAAGCGGGCCCTATCCCCCGACCGAGCTCATCGCCCCGCGTTGCCGCGCGGCGATTTTCGTAGGTTCGCGCCTTGCGAAAGCCGGCACCTCCCCTTTTTGTCTGCCCGGGCTCATCTGGGGCGATAACAACGCGAGCCCCACAACAACGCGTTTTACCAAAAATGGCCCCGGGTGGGACCATTTTCGTTCGCGCGAATTATTGATATGAGGCGTCGCTCTTACGCCTCGCGCAGCCAATCAAACGCGACGCGCGGCGTACCGTCCGACACATATACGATACCGGCGCGCTTAAACCCGGCCTTGGCGATGGCTCCCTGCATGGGCAGGTTGTCCTGATGCGTGTCGATGCGCAGGTGATCGGCACGCTCCTTGGCAAAGGCAAACATCGCAGCCGCGATACCGTGCACGGTGCCATCGGACGCCACGCGATGCAGCACGGCGTACGGAGCGTCGCTGCGCCATTGACCATCCTCAATTACGTCATAGCACTCGTCCGGGCCCGGCAAAAAGGCAAACGTCGCCACCACGCGGCCGTCGACTTCGCACACGTAACTGCCATCGGCGGCGATATCGGCAGCCAGCTGCTCGCCAGAAGGCGTGCCCTCGGGCCACTGCGTGGCGTTGCCATGTGCGCGCATAAAGGCGCGGGCTGCGTCATAGATAGCCATGACGGCGGGAATGTCGGTATCGAGGGTTTTTCTGATCATCACGCGGCGACCTCACGTTTATTGGTATCACTTTGGTTGAGCAATGATACCAGCGTTTGGAGAGAGGCGCTAAGCAGATGGGAAGCAAAAAGCGAGCCGCTTGGTCAAAGGCCAAAAGCGAGTTTTTGGGCGCTGCCACCGGCGGCGATATGAGCGACCTGTTTGCGCGCGAGGACGAGCGCCGCGACGCCCTAGACGCCGAGCGCGATGAAGCCTGGCGTTACAAGTCGTGCGAACGCAAAAACCGTTACGACACACGCGCCGAGGCCGAGGCAGTTATGGCCGACTGCGAAAACCGCGGGCGGCGTGGTTTGGCCTGCTACAAATGCGAATACTGCGGCGGCTGGCACCTGACGTCGCACCCTTGGAAATAGGGACCGCATCGGCACGGCACTAGCGAAGCCCCGGTAATCGCACGCAAGCTACGGGCGCGGCGGCACCAAAACATCGTAACGAACGGCCTTGCCCGCAAGTTGATAGCTCGGCTTAACGCCGGCAAGCAGCGGGCCCTTCACCGGCCGCTTGATAACGACCTTGCGCGGGTGCACCGCAAGCGCGGCTTCGACCAGCGTCTCCTCATCGGTACATGGCCGTTCCAGATGGTGCAAGAGTTGGAACTTCTTTTTGACCGCCGCACTTTTGGCGCGCTCGGGAAACATGGGGTCCAGATACACCACGTCGGGAGCGGTGAGCTCGCCCCGCCCGATCGGCTCAGCTGTATGGTAAAGGCCGGCAATGCTGTCCTCGCCCGCATGTAAGCGCATGCGCGCCACGGCTGTCGCAAGCGCCGGATCATCTGCCGCGCGATCCAAAGCATCCTTGAGGAGCGCCGCGATCACGCAATCCTGCTCATACAGATCGACGGTAAAGCCCGCGGCCGCCAGCAGCAGCGAATCCTCACCAAAGCCTGCCGTGGCGTCAATCGCCCATGGGCTCTCGATGCCTTTTGCGCGCGCAGCCTTTACCAGCAGTTCTTGCTGCAGACGGCCCTGCTTGAGCCGTGGAAGCATGCGGCCAAAATCGGCACGCAGCTCCATCGTGCCGTCGGTGAGCGTGAGGCCCTCGGACTTCCCGATCAGCTCAAGCCCCGCGGACCGAGCAACAGAAAAGGGATCGACGACGCCCATGGGTACTCCTTAGCAAGCAAAACGAATACGTGAGCGCCGTTTGTGTCGGCACCCAACCGTCCGCTATTGTCCCACATGCGACATGGCCCACAGCATCGCAATACAAAGCACCGCCATCAATCCCGTGCACACAGTAGCGATCACGGAATCACTCATGCGCCTTCCCAACGACCGCGCCTCACGTACCTGCTCTGCTCCGTACATCATGGTTCCTCCTTCGGTCTAGCTCTTACCATGGCCCCATCATCGCAGCGCCGCGCATACGCTGCCATCGATTTGGCTTACGCCCAGCTTTCCTTTTTGAAAGGTTGGACCGCACAGGCAAGAGACGCTTTCAAACGCATGCATCGCCCCGTTGAACTACAATGTGCTTCACCATATGTGCAGTACATTGGGTGCGCCAAGTTGGCGTACTCGTATCGAAAGGACCAGCCATGAGCAACGCCTGCAAATTACTCAAAATCCTATCGTTCTTCTTCTTTGTCGTCGGCATTCTAAGTGCAGGCATGGGTGCTACAGCGCTCTTTGCGGGCAGCGCGGCAGGCGATATCACGGGTGCCATGATCGTCTCTTGCGTCGTCGTCATCGTATTGGGCGTCGTCGAAATTGTGACCGCTGTCTTTGGTATCCGCGCGGCAAATAATCCCGCCAAGGCTGGCGTTGTCTGGATCTGGTCCATCGTCTGCCTAGCATGTTCGGTCATCAGTCTGCTCCTCTCCCTGCCCCTCTTGGGTGGGACTGGCTCAAGCATCCCCGATTTTACCGGCTTGATTGTCAGCATTATCTACTTTGTACTCGCCAACCGCGTCAAGAAAGAGGGCATGGACCGTTTGAGCTAAGCCGCATCCGTGTCAATCGCTCAGCGACTCTGGTATATACGCCAATAAAAAGGGCCGATCGCGTAGCAACGCGGTCGGCCCTTTACGTTTGCCCAGATAAAACCTACCAAAATAAACCTGTCCCTTTTTGGCAGGTTGTTAGCTGTGGCGGTACTCGGCGATGATGAAGTCGATGTCAGTCTGAAGGGTATCGAGGTTTGCCAGGCGCTCTTTGTCGGCGGGGCGCGTGCGGTAGTAGTACGGCGTCATCTGGAACACCGCCTCGATGTCCGCCTGGGTCTGAAGCGTAATATTCGCAGACACCCGCTGCGTTCCGACCAACTCGAGCTCGGTGGTCTGCGGCAGCTTCTCGTCATTAAGATATGGCGTGTCGTAGAGCACCTCCTTGAGCCCAAACAAATGACGGGCACCCGGCACCACGGTATAGAGTGAGCCCTCTGGCGCCAGCACGCGGGCAAACTCACGCTCGTTAAAGGGAGCGAAGAGCTCGGTCACCATATCGAAGGCGCCGTCCGCCACGGGGATGTCCTTCATGTTGGCCACGAAATAGGTCGCATCGCCGCGCTTGGCGGCCAGGCGCACCATCTCTTTGCCCAAGTCGAACCCGTAAGCGCCCACGCCCGGCACCGCGCCCATGGCACTCGTGTAATAGCCCTCGCCGCAGCAAATATCGAGCAGCGTCATGGGGCCGCTCGTAGACGCAGCACGCCCAGACACCTGCTTGCGCACCAGCTCGACCATCGCATCGCGCAACGGTGCGTAGTATCCGCGGTTCAGAAAGTCACGACGGCTGCGTGCCTGCGACTTGGGATCGCCCATGGAGTCGCCGCTCTTGGACGAGCGCAGCAGATATAGATAGCCCTCGCGCGCACGGTCAAACCGGTGTCCGCTCGCGCATGCAGCACCGCGTTCATTGTCCACCAACGGCTCATGGCAAACGGGACACAACAACATGGCAACTCCTTAGCGCGAACAACACAACGCACACCATTGTCGCACGCCTTCCCCACCTAGTCATTGGGGACGTTCTTGAATGACTAGTCGTTTAAGAACGTCCATTACAGTCGAAATTGTCAGCCCGGGACCGTCTCGGGCTACGATTGAGGCGCGCCCAGAACGGGCCGCCGACCGGGCGCCCGCGCACGGCCGAACGTCCCTGCCCCCGAGAGGGCCCGTTGGGTGCTGCCGGCGCGGGACGCGCCGCCCCCGACGGCTGATAGGAAAGTGCCGGGCAGGCGCCGCGGCTGGTAATGTGAGTGCCGAGGGGGAGGCCATCCGGTCGAACGACTACCGGAAGGATACCACCGTGAAAGCG
>JAXJMV010000022.1:0-40644 GCA_036312985.1 Collinsella sp. | reverse complement strand
GTCGCGCGAGGACGGAGGGCCGGAGTGGGGCGACAGGGCCGTGTGGGAGGACCTCCACCACAGGGACCCGTACCCGTTCTGGCTTGATTAATGGATAGAAACGGATGTTCTATCGGGACACACATTTTGTCCTATAAGCCATGCTCGTCGCCGTTGAGTAGCCGTGGGACAAGATGACGCAGAGCGTTCGAAGGGCCTTCGCGTCGCGAGACTCCGATGCGACGCACAGCGTCAGAAGCGTCTTCGTGAAGTGATCGAGCGAAATTCCCAGCGCCCCTTCCACGTCTGCGGCGACCTGATCGGAGACGCTCGAGGCAAACGGCAATTCGGAGGTCACGGCACCGAGGAGATGGGAGATTTGCTCCGCACAGGCAGACTTTCGCTTAGCCAGGCCGATGCCCGGCCACAACTGCAGGCAAATCTCCTGGGACAGCAGAAAAGCGACCTTCCTCGAAAGCTCGATGCCATAAGAAGAGCCTGCGTCGGCAAGGACCGCGCCCACGATGCGCTCGAAGGCGCGCGACCTCGAGGAGGTAACGCCGCGGCCGAAGATCAAGTGATCCTCAACGCCGCGCACAGCGGAGACAGCTTGCGAGACGAGCTCGGAGACAGAGAGCTCCCCGGCGCAGAATCGCTCATCGAGAGAGCACAGGGCATCGAGCGCCTGCTCGACCGGCCCTGTGCTCTCGGCGGCATCCAGGGACGCGTCGATCAGAACGCCATCGTCGGGCTGTTGATCGATCTGCGCGGAGGAGAGGAGCCCGCTGGGAAGAAGATACGGGCGAACGACGACGTAGTCGCCCTCGCGATTGAGGAACGCTTTGGCGCAGCAGTTCGTCACGCAGGCGCGCAAGCCGGCGATGTTATCGGAAAAGTCCGCGTTCACGAGGCAACGGTATGCGCCGCGGCTGATCTTCACATCAGAACCGATTCGGCACCCCTCGCTGCGCAGGAAGCTCAAGATGAGATCCTCGCGCTCCTCGGGGGTCCGCTCCTTGAGTGAGGGGACGCGGGCACAGATGGGCATTTTGCTGTAAGCCGAGGAAACCTTCAGGTCATCGGCGGAAAGCGTCGTCGAAAGAACGAGGCGAGCGCGCGGCGCATCCTGGGAGGCATCGAGCCCGAGGGCCGTCGCAAGGCAGTGCTCCATCGCAGAGGGAGAGAGTGCCTCGATGCCGTTGACAAAAACCACACCCCCGCGCGATTTCGCGATCGACTCGTCAAGAAGCCCGTTGAACGAGGCGGCGTCCGGGACCCCGGCGCAGTCGATGCGCACATAGGAGGAGTCGCGGGACAGCAAGCCCTGGTTCTTGCCATACTCGTACACAAGACGAGAAAGGAAAGACTTGCCGACACCCACGCCGCCGCTCAAGAGGATGGGCAGGCCAAACGGAGGGTACTGAACCGCAGCCTTGCACTGCTCGACAACGGAGCTGAGGCTCAGGTCAAAGCCCACGGCACGCGCGAAGTCACGGTGATCGGCGATTCCCGTCGCCTGGATGAGGTCGGCGAGCGAGGCGTACTCGCTTGCAGAGAGCTTTACCTGAAAACGCTTCTGGAACGCGCGGCGATGAAAATAACGGACAGGCCTGCCCGCCACCTTAACCACAAGGCCGGCGCGAACAAGGTCGTTGAGGTACTGGCTCGCCAGACTCCTGGAGATGATGAGCGTCTCGGCGATGTCGGAGGTGGACAGACGGGCAAGGTCGTCGAGCGAGACGGCAGAGGTGAGGGCCTCGAGATGCTCGAGAATCCTGTCCCTCATGTCGACGGGCTTCTTTGCCAAGCTGTCCTGTGCGGTCTTGTCCATGACTTCTTACCTCCTTGTACAAGGAGTATAAGGGGAACACAGAGAACGGAAGGGGGCGCGTGGGGGAATCAACAGCCCCGAGGAGAAGTTCACCACTTGAGGGGCAGAAAACAACGGCCATTGAACATTCAGGGCCGACGCTCAACACTTCGGCTCGACACTTCGCTTTGGAAAGGGCCCTGCGCGATGGTGCAGCCCTCCATCTCGCAGCACAGGTCGCCGAAGGTCGCGAGGATGCGCTCCTTCTGTTCCGCGGGCGAGACGACTCGGTGGGCAAGGTCCTCTCAAAAGGGGTCGTCCGACGCCGCAAGACCTCGATGACCGACTACCGCCTCGAGCAAGTGGCGGATTACCTCTACACTATCGAACTTGCCTTGGTCAAGTACGAGGCCAAGGAGAACGGTGAGACGTACAACAAGTTCTTCGGAGGTATAGGTTCTTTCAAGAGGAACTGGTTCAAGCAAGCCCGCAGCAAGCGGATATAGGTGGTTCCGCAGTCTCGCAGGGAGCGGTCGTCTCTCCTCCGGCCAGGGCCCCAAGCGACACGCTTCGAGCAGCGATAGCGAAACGCAAGCAACGGCGTCGCGGGCGCCTCGTGCGCCATAGTGTCCATGTGGTCATCTCCTATCGTCTCAGCGTGGTGCTGAAGATTCTAGGCGCTGGCCACACCCCTTTTCCGGGGCGCCAACACCAACGTTTAGCACACAAGGAGTTTGACGAGATGGCTCAGCGAGTATTGAATCTATCCGCCCATGCAGCCACGTCGAATAACTCCAGATTGGGGTAACTGACCGTTTCGCCCGTTTCTTTAAGACAGGCCTCCGCGGCGTTGCACAGCGAGCTCGCGAGCGACGCCGCATCAACGCGGAACGTCACGCTCTTAGTCGCACGCATCCCGCTCTTGGGCGACGGCCAGGAAGAGCAGAGGGCGTTGCACCCGTGGAGGACAAGCTCGAACTTGTAGTCGTAGTCGAAGCTCTCGTCTTTCTCGGGAGCATCGACCGACACATCGTAGTCGCCTGAATGCAACAGGGAGCACCGGAGCTTCCAGCACATCTTCCCATTAAAGATTTGACCTGGAATCGTTTCACCTTCGTTCGAGGGGTCTCCCGAAAACAGGAAGTCGTTTGCCGCCCAGTCATCAAACCACTTCACATACTGCCGCCCCGCCGCTCTCTTCCCGTTATGAAGGACGAGATTGGGATAAAGAAGCTGCCCCATGGCGTCGGGAATGGTAAGGGAAGACATAAGGGCTGGGATAAGGCAGTCTTTCTCAACCGCATTTCTAATCGATTCGACGAGTAGCTTCATTTTGATGCCTCAAAAAGTCTATGCGGTCTTATGCGAAGAAACGGCCGATCGGCCATGAGCCGAGCGTCGTTCGTGCCTCTTCGTCAAGTGACGCTCTGAGCGCAGAGGCCATGTCCGAGTCTCCGCGCAAGGCTGCTGCGCATGCTTTCGACAGCGCACTATCTGAATTCAGCTGGATTGCCATTAACTCAGATTTCTCCTCGCTAGTAAGATCTCGCTTTCGAGCGGCAATTTGATATCGATTTATCAGGGTTGCCTCTCGATCCGCAAAAGCTTCCAGGGCGTCTACGGTCATCTCGCAGCATTTCAGCAACTCTTCCTTACAGCACGCATCTTGATCGTAGGCTGATAGCATTTCAAGCATCTTGTCGTTGACGTAGGCAGAGCTAACTTCGGTGACTGGATACTGCTTCAACGTAGCGGCAAACACCTCGGCATCGATATTGGCAAGCCTCATATAGTCCTGCATCGTTTGGACGAACAGAGGCGCGACGACTACGGGGGCATCCCCCTCGCCCCGGAAGAACACCGAGACCGTCAGGTCATCCAGTCGAAGCCCATCGACCATTCGGTACATATCTTCAGATACTTGGTAAAACACGAGCTTAATCGGATGGTTCCCCAGATTGATATATCCGAATCCGTTTTGCCGATCCTTGTAGTGGAGGGGTGCGTTCTCAACCAATCCCTTGTAAATTGTCTCGATGTTTCTTAAATCCTGAGTGGTCAACGCACTGATGTCGAGCTCTGGCTTGTAATGAAGAGCGTCGACAACCCGCTTGATAATCTCCAGCGACTGCAATCGACTCTCAAGGGCGTCGAGGTCGCCTCCGCTCAACTTGCACCCGCGAGCAAAGCCGCTTCCGTCTATGGAAAGCGTACCGGTTTGCATCAATGCGCGCATGAGGGCCAACTCTTCCATGCGCTCGACAAGAGTTCCGGTCTCGCTGAGGGTGATTGTGTTGGTGGAGAGGCATATGTCGAAACCCCTGAAGAAAACGTGCTCGCCATTCTCATTTTCTCCGGCCATGACCACCGCATTTAGGGAAACATCACCAGAGCTGACGTCATGCCGAGACCCAATCGCGACGCCAACTATGTTTTCAAGCTTATTCAAGGGATACAGCTCTCCCCAGGGGCTCTTCCCGTAGATATACAGCCCGTTCCTGTATGGAGCCAAGCTTGCGGGCGACTCGCCCTCGAGCAGCTCGATTCCAAACTCGCACTCATCAAAGCAAAGGCCGGCGTCCTTAAATTCCTCGATTGTCTTGGGGGCGATGCCAGCGACTGCTCGCTGCTTTGCTCTGTCCTTGACCGCCCTTCTGACAAGCCGCGTCAATTCCGCCGCGTCTGATGGAAGCCGGTCGAAACGCAAAGAGATGCGCTCTTGTTGCTCCGGAATATCGGCCAGAATCTTCTTTAGGTCATAGGGAAGCAAAAGTCTGTAGAAAACCTCCGCTGAACGAGCCTCGCTCCCACAGTAGACGTAAAAATAGATGCAGCCTCCAGCAATGTTGAGATAGTGCTTGAGGTCTGAAACTCGAACTTGCCGCTTAGGTCGGTCCGATTTTCTTTTCGAAGTGGTCCCCTTGACCTGAAGCGGCAACTGGCCTTCAACGGTCTCAATCGTGAAGGAAGAAGACGAGTAGACTTGCAGGTGCCCGTCGGTGCATTCGGTCTTGTCGTTCTCATCTATATACGCATAGACGCAAGCGACATCGCCGAAAGCCTGCTTGACAGCATTGACCGCGTTCTGCTCGATTTTGCGATTGTCCAAGCTTCTCCTTACTGTTTTAGATCGTCAGCAAACCGATGTCAGGCATGTTTCTCACTTGACCTAACTGCCTCGCGATGAATCGCATGGCCCTAGAGGAAAAAGTCCCTCGCGCTCACGATGCGGATGCCGTCGATATCCGTGTCGTAGGAACCCTGCCTCACGACCACGATCTTCTCGTGGTTGTCTCGTATCGACTTCAGAGGGGCGATCTCTCGCTCCCTGGTCTCACTTGCGAACATCTCGTCAGTCGCCTGCACGTAGAGCACGCGCCCGTCCTTCGTCGCAACGAAGTCGACTTCCTTGCCATAGAGCTTGCCCACATGCACGCTCCATCCTTCGTAGAGCAGCTGGAGATACACGGCGTTCTCGAACAGGCGGCCAGTATCCGTGACCCTATAGCCGGCCATCCAGGTCCTGAAGCCGGTGTCGGCGATGTACTCCTTTGGGTTCGTCTTGAGGAGCGCCTTGCCGTGCAAATCGTAACGCGCGGCACGATAGAACAGGAAGGCCTCCTCAAGCGCACCCACATACGAGGAAACGGTCTTGTTCGTGGTCTTCGGCCCCGCAGAAGTTAACGCGCCGGCGATTCGACTCGACGAGCACTCGTTGCCGATGTTGTCCGCCAGGAATTCGGCCACATGGCGCAGCAGGGAAGGGTCAGTCACCGCACTTTTGCCCTTCCCGCGCTCACGGTTGACAATATCACGCACGGCGATGGCTTCGTAGACGCCGGACATGTACGCCGAGTGCTGCGCCTGGGTCGTCGAGAGGGATGCGATGGCTGGCATGCCCCCGTACTCAAGGTAACGAGTAAGCATGTCGTCGAAGAGAACGGGATCCCCCTCGGGAGCGAGAGCCACCGAAGTTCCCGATACGAACTCGATTCCGCAGAAGTCGGCGAACTCGGAGAAGGACAGGGGCAGCATCTTTACCTCTACGTAGCGCCCGGAGAGATAGGTGGCCAGCTCGCTCGAGAGAAGATACGCATTCGAGCCCGTGAGGTAGATGTCGCAATCGAAGTCGACCCTCATTGCGTTGACCGCATCCTGCCAGCCATCGATTCTCTGGGGCTCGTCTATGAAAACGTAGGTGCGACCCTTGTCCGACAGGCGCCCGCGAACGTAATCATAAAGCTGGTCCTCCGTCTTGATGCCCGTACCCTTGCTTTCCAGGTTGACGCTCACAAAGCCGCGGCCAGCGACTCCTTCAGACTCGATGGCCATCCTAATTAGATCGAGAAGGCTCGACTTGCCGCACCTGCGCACGCCCGTGATCACCTTGATGAGGTCGGTGTCACGGAAGAGCATCGCCTCCTCGAGGTATCTATCGCGGTTCCTGAGTCTGC
The DNA here is from genome assembly GCA_036312985.1 of Collinsella sp. GTDB lineage: Bacteria > Actinomycetota > Coriobacteriia > Coriobacteriales > Coriobacteriaceae > Collinsella. The sequence goes on along the minus strand of JAXJMV010000022.1, from coordinate 34,401 downwards.
CACCCTTCAAAAGCTGCTCCTAAAACTCGAATCTGGTTACACTTTTAGGAGTATCGTAACTCCACGCCACAAGATGAGCAAAGAGCGCACCTCGAGACGGATCGACCAAGGGGATTACGCACCTGCCGGGAGGCAGGGCAGCTTGCTCGATCGACGCGGACTACCAATTGATAAACCCCAAAAGCCGGACCGCACGGCGGCGCTCGTTTCGCTAAATCGGCTTGATGGGATGGCGAATCACGGCCTTGAGTTTCTCCGGCGCGTACTTGCGCGGGTCGGAGAGGTAAATCTCGTGACAGAGGCGGGATTCGGAGAAGTCGGGCGCATATCCCCGTTCCGCCGCAAATGCACGCATGGCGCCTATGATCGTCCGCTCGTCATCGTAAGGCCCGTATAGCAATGGGCGCGGATTCGGAAGATGCCGCGCCCATTGGCAAACACTATAGCATAGAATCGAACGTCTGTTCTACTCCCACTCGATGGTCGCGGGCGGCTTGGACGTAATGTCGTAGCACACGCGGTTGGCTCCGGGAACCTCGGCAACGATGCGGCCGGAGATGCGGGCCAGCACGTCGTAGGGCAGCTTGGCCCAGTCGGCGGTCATGGCATCGCTGGACTCGACGGCACGCAGGATAATCGGGCGCTGGTAGGTGCGCTCGTCGCCCATGACGCCGACGGACTTAATGTCGGGCAGGACCGCAAAGTACTGCCAGCAGCTGTGCTCGGAGTTGCGCTCGCCGGTCTGCTCAAACAGGCGCTGGTTGTAGGCGTCGAGCTCCTCGCGCACGATAGCGTCGGCGTTCTTGAGGATCTCGAGTTTCTCCTTGTCGACCGCACCGATGATGCGGATGGCCAGACCCGGGCCCGGGAAAGGCTGGCGGAACACGATGTGACCCGGCAGGCCGAGCGCCAGACCAAGTGCACGGACCTCGTCCTTAAAGAAATGATCGAGCGGCTCGATGAGGTCGAAGTGCACGCCCTCGGGGAACGGGATCAGGTTGTGGTGGCTCTTGATGGTGGCCGTCTTGCCGCCCGTCTTGCGAGCGCCGGACTCGATGATGTCGGGGTAGATGGTGCCCTGAGCCAGGTACTTGACCGGCTTGCCATCGGTCTCGAGCTGCTGCGCCACGGCGAAGAACTCTTTCCAGAACTGCGTGCCGATGATGCGGCGCTTCTCCTCGGGCTCGGTCACACCGGCCAGAAGCTCGGCATAACGGTCCTCGGCGTGAACGTGGATAAAGTCGACGTCGAACTGCTTGGTGAAGACCTCCTCCACCTGCTCGGGCTCGCCCTTGCGCAGCAGGCCGTGGTTGATGAACACGCAGGTCATCTGCTTGCCCACGGCACGAGCACCCAGCGCAGCCACGACGGAGGAGTCGACGCCACCGGACAGGGCCAGAATCACACGGTCGTCGCCGACCTTCTCGCGGAACTCAGCCGTCATGGTCTCGACCAGGTTGTCCATGCTCCAGTTGGGCTCCAGGCCGCAGATCTCAAACAGGAAGTTGCTCAGCAGCTGCTGACCGTACTCGGAGTGCTTGACCTCGGGGTGGAACTGCGTGGTGAAAATCTTGCGCTCGACGCACTCCATGGCGGCAACCGGGCACACGTCGGTGCTAGCGGTAACGGTAAAGCCCTCGGGCACCTCGGAAACGGCGTCGCGATGGCTCATCCACACGGTCTGCTCCATGGGCGTGGAGTTAAAGAGCTTTGCGCCGGCCGTGCGCGTGATGGTGGCGCGGCCGTACTCGCCCACCTCGGAGTGACCGACCTTGCCGCCGAGCGTCACCGCCGTGATCTGATGGCCGTAGCAGAAGCCCAAGACGGGAAGGCCCAGGTCAAAGATGGCGGGGTCGATGGACGGAGCGTCCTCGGCGTACACGGAGGCCGGACCGCCAGAAAGGATGAGCGCAGAGGCGTTCATCTCGCGAATCTCGTCGGCCGATATGTCGCAGGGAACAATCTCGGAATACACGTTGAGGTCGCGGACGCGACGGGCAATGAGCTGACCGTACTGCGCACCAAAGTCGAGTACGAGGACCTTTGCGGAAGCCTTTTGATCCATGGTATCCCCCTCTTGTTGGCGGGGAGCCGGTGCCCACCCGCGTGAATGAACGAAAATAACCTCCATAGTGTACACGTTATATGGGGTTTCTCGTCCCTCGCAGCCATCAGCGCACGGCAAACGCACGACCAGGCCCCAATTTGACGGCAATTGAAGTGTTACCAAACGTTACGGATGATGTAATACGTTTGAACATTGGACGCCCTGTGCCACAATACTGCCGAACAACTCCGCCTCTGCGGCGGCAAATACGATAGGAATACCAGCATGAAGCGCATCCTTCTCATCGCCACGGGCGGCACCATCGCATCGACCGAGGACGGCAACGGCCTCTCCCCCGCCCTGACCGGCGAGGAGCTCGCCCAGAGCGTCCCCGAGATCTCAGGCCTCTGCGAGCTCGACGTCGTGCAGCCCATGAACATCGACAGCACCAATATGCGTCCCAGTGACTGGATGCGTATCCGCGACGTCATCGTCGAAGGCTATGCCGACCACGACGGCTTCGTGATTCTGCACGGCACCGACACCATGAGCTACACCGCGGCGGCGCTTTCCTATCTGATTCAGGACAGCCCCAAGCCCATCGTACTCACCGGCTCGCAAAAGCCCATGGGCAACCCCTTTACCGACGCCAAGCTCAATCTGTACCAGAGCCTGCTCTATGCGCTCGACGAGCACTCGCACGATGTGTCGATTGTGTTTGGTGGCGTCGCCATTGCCGGCACGCGCGCCCGCAAGCAGCGCACCATGAGCTTTAACGCGTTCATTAGCGTCAACTATCCGCCCATTGCCTACATCCGCAACGACCGCATCGTGCGCAACGGGCTCCACGGCACTCATCAGGGCGAAAACCCGGTGCGTTTCTACGACAGCATCGACCCGCGCGTATTTGTACTCAAGCTTACGCCCGGCGTAAACCCGGGCATCCTCGACGCCCTTGCCGATAGCTACGACGCCGTGATTCTGGAGACCTTTGGCATTGGCGGTATCCCCGAGTTTGGTGAGTCGGGCGAGTCGTTCCAAGAGGCAATTTTTCGCTGGGTCGATTCGGGCCGCACCGTCGTTATGACCACGCAGGTCCCCGAAGAGGGCCTCGATCTGGGCGTTTATGAGGTCGGCCGCGCTTACGCCGATCATCCGGGTATTCTGCGCGGCGACGACATGACCACCGAGACGCTCGTGGCCAAGACCATGTGGGCACTCGGCCAGTCACGTGATGCGTCAGAAATTCAGCGCCTGTTCTACAGCCAAGTCAACCACGACCGTATCCCGATGGTGTAACCACCGGTCAATAGGCATCTTCTATTCGATACCCTCAAGAAGCTCTGACACCGTCATGCCGAGTGCGGGCGCGATCTTAAATAGAACCTTGAGCGTGAAATTTGCCGTCCCATCTTCGATTCGGTCGAGATAGGGTCGGCTGATTCCTGTCGCCACACAAAAATCAACCTTGGAGATACCAAGGTCCCTGCGTGTCTCTTCGACCCGCCTGCCAAGAATCTGTTTCGCACGTTCGTCCATGCAGCCGAGTTTGAAATGGAGCCGAACATAAACGTAAACTATAGTTTACGTTTTGCCGAATACACAGGAGTTTTCTATGTCGGGTTCTTCGGTCCGCATGTACCGAGCCACGCCTCGCACAAACAGCGCGCCGCCCAAGCTCGTCGTCGTTGAAGCTGCATGCCTTTCGCCCGATGAGCGCACGGCATTTGCATTGCTATCAAGTCGCGTTGCCGCTGTTCTGGTCCCTTGCCCGGCGCAAGGTGAACTTGCCATCCAATGCCAAGCGCACAGCTGCTCACTCAATCAGACTGCCGTAATAGCAACCAGCCAGCGCGGCCTGCCCCTTCTCTTGGAAGCCGGTATCGCGCTCTGTCTTCGCGGCGCCGGATACGAAAACGAGGCCGCCGCCGACATGGTCTTTAAACCACGATCGAGCGGCGGCCTCGCAGCAGCCATCGAATATGCTTGCAGGCTCGTTGCCTAAAAGGACAAGCTAGAAACCAAAGCCAAAGCCCGTTCCGGTAATCGCCGAGTACATAAAGTAAACGTTGATCACGTTGAGGAACACACCCGTGATGCAACCGTTGCGCAGGTAGCGTTCGCACACGATGCGCGCCATGGCGGCAGAGTCCTCATTGTTCTTTGCCTGGCGTCCCGCCGTAAAGTACGTCGCTACGCTCAATAGCAGGTTGAGCACCGGCAGCGCCAGCAACTCGTAGCTCTTGCCCCAGCGCGTCGCCTCGCCGGCGGCATTAAACTTCGTTGCCACCTCGGGACCAATGTTGGGGATAACACACGCTGCGACCACCAGCGGAATCACCGCAAGTACGAGCAGCGCAATACCCATGTAGCCAGCTTTTTTGCCATATTTAAACATATGCGTCGTCCTTACACGTTAAAGCGGAAGTGCACGACGTCGCCATCGGCCATGACATAGTCCTTGCCCTCAATACGCAGCTTGCCGGCGGCCTTGGCGCCCTGCTCGCCGCCGAGCTCGATGTAGTCGTCGTAGCCAATAACCTCGGCCTTAATAAAGCCGCGCTCAAAATCGGTGTGGATGACGCCGGCGGCCTGCGGGGCGGTCGCGCCCTGACGAACCGTCCAGGCCTTGACCTCCATCTCGCCGGCCGTAAAGAACGACTGCAGACCGAGCAGCTTATAGGCCGCCTGCGCGAGCACGTCCAGACCGGGCTGTTCCAGGCCCAGGCTTTCCAGGTAGTCGACGGCGTCCTCGGGATCGAGCTCGGAAAGCTCGGCCTCGATCTTGGCGCAGATCGGCAGCGGCTTGACGCCGTCGATGGGCGCCAGATCGTCGTTGAGCATATCCTCGTCCACGTTGGCCACATACAGGATGGGCTTCATGGTGAGCAGGAACAGCCCCTTGGCGGCGGCACGCTCCTCGTCGGTCATCTCCATGGATGCGGCGCGCTTGCCCTCGTTGAGCCAGGCAAGCAGGCGCTTGGCAACCTCGAACTTGGGCATGAGCTCCTTGTCGCGCTTGGCCTCCTTCTCGAGCTTAGGCAGCTGCTTCTCGAGCGTGCCCATGTCGGCCAGGATGAGCTCGGTCATGATGGTGTCGGCATCGCCGGCGGGATCGACGAACTCGCCCGTGCGGCCCACCTCACGCATGACGTTGGGGTCCTTAAAGTAGCGCACGACCTCGCAGATGGCGTCGGTCTCGCGAATGTTGGCCAGGAACTGGTTGCCCAGGCCCTCGCCCTCGTTAGCGCCCTTCACCAGACCTGCGATGTCGACGAACTCGACCGTCGCCGGCACAATGCGACCCGGGTTAACGATGTCGGCAAGCTTTTGCAAGCGGCTATCGGGCACGTCGACGATACCCACGTTGGGGTCGATCGTGGCAAACGGGTAGTTGGCGGCAAGGCCGGTCTTTTTGGTAAGCGCGGTGAACAGCGTCGACTTGCCCACGTTGGGCAGGCCCACGATACCGATGGAAAGGGACACGACAGCTCCTTTTGGTACAGGTACTTCAAACCGTATAAGTATAGCGCCGCCGCAGCATCCGGGCGAATCCGGACACCGCGGCGGCGCAAATGAAGCAGAGATAGAGCTCGCTGACTAGTCCGCGAGCTTCTCCACCTGATCGAGCATCTTGTCAAGCTTGGCCTTTGCCTCGGCCTTGGCCTTCTGGGCCTCTTCGTGGGCCTTGGCCTTCTGAGCGGCCTTTTCCTCGGCCTCGGGGTCGACAACGACCAGATTGGACGCATCGTGCTCGACCAGCTTGAGCGCATGCTCGGGGCACACCTTGACGCAGGCTCCGCAACCTAGGCAATACGTGGACTCCAGTGCAAAGCGACCGCTTCCCACCAAATCGCAGGCAAACGTGGGGCACACGTTGACGCACTCGCCGCACGACGTGCACTTGTCAAAATCGCATTCCGGTGTGCTCACCTGCATATTCTGGGCAAGCTCGGGGTGGTTCTGCAGCGTCGAGAGCACCAGCTGCCGCCCGTGCGTGAGCGAACGGCGACGCTTGGTCGTCGTGGTGCCGCACATGGTGTTGAGCGTGCGCTCGAGCTGCGTGATCTGGTGACGATGAGCCTTCAACTTCTGCGTCACCGAGGCCAGCGCCGCCGTCGCCGGATTGAGCTTGGTCACCGTCAGGCCCGTGGTGCGGGCAATCTTATCCATGTACTCCTTGCGCTCGTACTCGCGGCGCTTATGGCATTTGAGGCTCTTGGGGTCGACCTCCAGGCCCATGCCCGTACCCGCCCACTCCTCGGCGGTAGCAATGGCCTCGCCCAGAATGTCCTCGCCACCGGTGTTGCGGCACTTATCGCACACGCCCAGTGGCAGGTAGACGCTCACGTTGGGATAGTCCGCCAGTACCGAGAACCAGGTCTCGGCCGTAATATCGCCCACGCAGGCAACGACGACCTCGTTTTCGCGCGGCATGCGCTTGAGGGCGCGTGTGCAGGTGACGTAGGCGGTCTCGTGGCTCGTAGCAGCGGAGACGATATCGTCATACAGGTTTTTAGGCGCCAGGCGCGGCGAGATGATCGCCTCGGTCGGACAGGCAGCGGCGCACAGGCCGCACTTGCGACAGGAGTCGAGGATCTCGATGGCGTCTTCCTCGACCTCGATAGCGTTGACCGGGCACACGTCCATGCACGCGGTGCAACCGCTCTTTTCGTTTTTGCAGGTCAAGCACGGAATGGTGTTGCCGCGCGGGCGCTCCTTGTAGTCGGCAGGATTCCACTGCGGCGCCGACGGATCGAGTGCATCGGTCACGCCGCCAAGCGGGTTTTTAAGAAAGTCGAAACCCTTGCTGATCTCGATAATGTCATCAAACAGATCGTGTTCCTGCGCCATGCGCGGCCCCTCCCTGAGCAGTGCAAACAAGCAAAAGATAATGATACGCTATCGGCCCACGCCTCGGGCAAATTACACGCGGAGCATCTTTGCGGCAGATAGCCCATGGCCTATCGCCGCCCCGATTGCACAAGGTCAATCAAGCGCCAAGCTATGCCTCGCACATGAGCTGCACGAGCTTCTGTTTGGTCACCTTGGCCTGCTCGTTGGCCATATTGCGCTCGTTTCTAAAGACCGCATCTGCAACGCTCATCAGGTCGGCATCGGAAATCTCGCTGCACGGACCGTCCATCGACGCCGCCGTGGGACATACGCACAACGGCAACTCGGCATAAAACGCAACGGCCTTGGCGATATCGAGCATCTTGCCGCCGCCAATGCCCACCACCATGTCGCAATACTCGGCCCGGGCTTCCTTGGCCATTTCGACAACGGCATCTTCCGTACACGGACCGTTGTAAATCTTAAAGAACGGCTCGCTTAGATCTTCATCCAGAAATCCATCGACGATCTGCCTGCACAGCCGATCCTCGGTGCCCTGGTCAAACAAGACATAGGCAGCGCAGCCCAACCATGACAAATACCTGCCCTGGCGCGAAAGCTCCCCCGGTCCCTGAACATACCGACCGGGGCCGCCATAAACCATAGGAAGCGCCATACGAGAATCCACCCTTCATCAAACAACGATTGGTGCAAAGTACCCTGACCCCTTTGCACCATAGCAAAAAGGGGCAAAGCCATCTGTTGGCTTTGCCCCTTCCTTAGCTTGATTTACTCATCCATGAGATAGTAGTGGCCCAGTGCGTCGGCACCCAGGATGGCGTTTGCGACCATCTCGGGCGTCACCTCAAACGGCATGTTGCACATGGTATCCTCGGGCGCGCACGCGGCCTCGGCAACAATCATGGCCTGCTCGCGCGTAAGCTCGGCAACGCCAAGTTCCTTCATCGTGACCGGCAGGCCCAGCTCAATGCAGAAGCCCAAGACTTCCTCGAGCTTCTCGGTCGGGGCATCCTCGAGTACCAGCTGGACGATAGTGCCAAAGGCGACCTTCTCGCCGTGATACATGCTGTGGCACTCGGGCAGCATCGTCAGGCCATTGTGGATGGCATGAGCAGCAGCAAGGCCCGAGCTCTCAAAGCCAATGCCCGAAAGCAGCGTATTGGCCTCGATGATATGCTCGACGGCAGGCGTGAGCGCACCCTTCTCCAGCGCAACCTTGGCCTTGACGCCATCGGCCATAAGCGTCTCATAGCAGAGCTTGGCGAGCGCCAGTCCAGCCATACCGCCCTTGCCGCCAGCGCAGGTGCCGCCGTCGGCATCATGCGTCGCCTGGGCCTCAAAGTAGGTTGCGAGCGCATCGCCCATACCGGAAACCGTCAGGCGCACCGGGCTCGCCGCGATAACTGTCGTATCCATAAGGACGATATTGGGGTTTGCCTTAAGGAAGAGGTATTTGTCGAACTGGCCGTCATCGGTATAGAGCACCGAAAGCGCCGAACACGGGGCATCGGTCGAAGCAATGGTGGGGCAAATGATAACCGGGGACTCCAGGTAATAGGCGACGGCCTTCGCGGTGTCGAGGATCTTGCCGCCACCGACGCCGACGATGATGTCGCAACCGTTGTCGCGAGCGAGCGCAACCAGGCGATCGACCTCGCCCTTGGAGCACTCGCCGTTAAAGTCCTCAAACAGCAGCTCGGCCTTAGCCTCGGCAAAGCCGCCCTCGATCTTGGCACCGACGCGCTTCTTGCCCGAAGGCGTCACGATGACGAGGGCCTTAGCGCCGAGCGGCTCGACATAGGAGCCGAGCTTGGCGAGCTCGTCCGGACCCTGGATGTACTTGCTGGGGCTATTGAAAATTGCAGCCATAACTATCCCATTCTCTAAAAAAGAAAGGGGCTCCGTACAGATACGTGCGGAGCCCCTCGTTACGATAACAAGAGTCGATTAGAAATCGATATCGGTGTCGTAGTAGCAGGCCTTGAGGATCTTCTCGAAGTCGGCAGCCTTGGTCTCACGCGGGTTCTCGGGCGTGCAGGCGTCCTGCTCGGCGTTCGCGGCGATCTCGGGCAGCTTGGCGAGGAACTCCTCCTCGGAAACCATCTGCGGGTTCTCGGCGTCGACCTTCACGCCACCATTCGCGTAATCCTTGATGGACTGCGGAATGTTGAGCTGGTCGTTGAGGTCGCGGATCTTCTGGACGAGCGCAGCGATGAGCTCCTCGTTGGTCTCGCCGGGAAGGTGCAGGATCTCCTTGGCCACGTAAGCGTAACGCTCGGCAGCACGGGGATCCTTGGAGTTCCACTGGATGACCTTGCCCAGGTACATGGCGTTAGCAGCACCGTGGATGATGTGGCCGTTCTCGAAGGCAGCACCGGTCTTGTGAGCCATGGAGTGAACGATGCCGAGCAGGCCCGAGGAGAAGGCGATACCGGCGATGCACTGAGCCTCGTGCATGTGCTGACGGGCCTCATGGTCGCCAGCATAGGACTTGGGCAGCCACTCGACGATCTCGCGGATGCCGTGCAGAGCGTTGGCATCGGTGAACATAGAGGCGCAGGTGGAAACGTAGGCCTCCATGCAGTGGGTCAGAGCGTCCATGCCGGTGTGAGCGCACAGCTTGGCGGGCATGGTGTAGGTGAGCTCGGGGTCGACGATGGCGACATCAGGGGTGATGTTGAAGTCGGCCAGCGGGTACTTGATGCCCTTGGCGTAGTCGGTGATGACGGAGAAGGCAGTGACCTCGGTAGCGGTACCGGAGGTAGAGGAGATGGCGCAGAAGTGAGCCTTCTGACGCAGCTCGGGGAAGCTGAACGGCTGGATGATGTTATCGAAGGACTCCTCGGGATACTCGTAGAAGACCCACATGGCCTTAGCGGCATCGATGGGCGAGCCGCCGCCGATGGCGATAATCCAGTCGGGCTCGAACTCGCGCATGGCCTCGGCGCCCTTCATGACCGTCTCGATGGACGGATCGGACTCGACGCCCTCGAACAGCTTGACCTCGAAGCCGCCTTCCTTAAGGTCGGCCTCGACGTCCTGCAGGAACCCGCCGCGGCGCATAGAGCTGCCGCCAGAAACGATGATGGCCTTCTTGCCCTTGAGGTTCTTCACCTCGTGGCGAGCGCCCTCACCAAAGTACAGATCGCGAGGATTGGTAAAACGTCCCATACTGTGCCTCCTAAACAAGCCCCTCTTAGACTTGCGTATATAACGGAGCACCCAATTGGCTCCGTTAGGACCGGTTTGCGCGTTGCCGGCGATGACAATGCGCGATGTCTAAACGTCTCAACGCTCAGACAAACACTATTTTACCGTTCTGGTTGGTCAGTTATTCACCTAAAGCCGCCAATGATGAAACGTTTTTTCTATCCCTGAAGACCCTTGTGCGGCATTCATACTCCCAAGCTGGGCAAACGTTTTATCAAGGTTGACTACATATCCTGGGCAGGACGGTGCCCCTCCAAAATATGCACCGTTCGCCGCCAAAAATCGACCGTTTGCGGCACCGTGATACCACTCGGTCGTCCAAGGTGCCGACATTTGTGCGACATCCGTCTTCGTGGTGCAAAGGTGCAAGTCCAAGTGCGGCACCCCCGGTGTGCCACATGCGGGTAAACTAGAACCTTATATAGAAACATTTGAACCCTAACCGCAGCAAAGGAGGCCCCATGGCATTCGATCCCATTCAAGAGGATTGCCATCGCCTCGTTCTTGAGGCCTTGCGCCGCGACAATATCCCGCTCACCGACGCTGCCGCCGTAGAGCGTCTGATGGAACAATTCACCCGCAACCCCGCACCGCTCATCGTGCACGACCGCGACCGCGCCGGGCACCTCATTGCCAAGGTGGTCGAGGCTGTCGACTACCGCATTCCCTTTATCCCTGACGATACCCAGGCAGAGCAAGAAGAGACAGCTGCCGAGAACATGCTCCGCGAGGCGGCCGCACTCGATCCGGCCAACTGGGACGCTCAGCGCATGCTGACGGCACTCACCGCCGAATCCAACGAGGAATACGTACAGTACCTGGTGTCCAAGTGCGACGAGGTGGAGCACGATCTGGCGCTCAAGATCGCCTCGGCGCAGGGCCCCTACGAGCGCGAGGCCGCAGGCGACCTTATGCGCCGTCCCTACCTGCGCTGGCTTGCCGCCTTGGCATCGCGCGCGCTCATTAGCGGACGCTACCGCATGTCGCTCGAAGCCGCAAACCGCAGCCTCGACTTTGCGCCCAACGACCCCGCTGGTGTCCGCCACACCGCGATGCTCGCCATGGCAAAGCTCGAATACCCCGCCGAGGAGCTCAAGCGCTTTCGCTCTGCCCACTCCGTCCCCTATCTCGCCAACACGCCGCTGCGCCGTCGTCCCAAGGATGCGGAGCGCGACTTGGACCCGTGGACGCTCATCGCGCTGATGAGCGCTGCCTGGCGCGAGCTGGACTACGAGGGCGCCGAGCACTATTTGCGCATCCTCGCACGCTCGTGCCCGCACGCGGCCGAGGCGCTCTACTTCCAAACCGAGTTTCCCGATGGCGTCTATGCCCGCGTCAACGTGGGTGTGGGCTCCACCGACGAGCTTGTCCTCGCGCTGTCCGAGGCGACGCCGGTACTGCAGGAGGGCCTGGGCGCCCCCGACAACGCCAGCTTTGCTGCCTGGGTCGCCACCAACGATATCCTGCGTTCCCAAATCGATGAGCGCATACTGCGGGCGGCCGAGCAGGGTTTGCCGTTTAAGGGAGGAGACCTCTAATGGATCCGAGCGTCTACATCCCCGCCTACCTGGAACGCACCTATCTGGCGTCGCACCCCGAACTCACCGATGCAGCACGCGAGCTTGTCCATAACGACGTGAGCGTCAACCCTCATAAGTATGCGCAGACCGAGCATGCTCAGGCACTGCTGTCCTACGCCGGTGTTCATCGCCACCTGCTCGACGAGCTCCATCGCATCGAGGACATGGGCAGTGACGAGGAGTTCGAACAGACGCGTAATCGCCTGTTCGACGACATGCGCGATGAGCTGCTCAAAATTGTCCGCGTCGATGCACTGGCCGTCGACGCGCAGCTGCTCGCCATCATCCTGGCCGACACGCCCGTTGACGCCTGCCTGGGTGACCTGATGAAGCTCGAGGCGACCACGGCCGATTACCTGCAGCAAAGCGTGCCCGGGTTCGACATGGAAGCCCCGCACTACTGGGCCAATAATGTTTTGGCCGACGGTGTCACCGCGGCAGACCTTACCGTGAGCGAGCCGGCCCTTATCGGGTGGCTCCACACGCTCGAGGCCATCTCGCAGCTGTGCATGGCGAGCGCTCGTTACCGTGCTGCCGCCAACTATTCTCGCCGTGTTCTTAAGGCGGAAGGCTATCCCACCCGAGCTGCAGGCACCGTGCTACTCGCCCTCGCTCGCCTGGAAGACGAGGACGGCTTTTTTGCCCTGGCACATCAGCTCGAGGAACAGATAGGGGCGGACGCACTCGAAAACTCTCCTTGGTATCTGCTCGCCCGCACAATCCTCTTGTTCAAAACGAACAAGATGCGTCCGGCGGTGCGTGCGCTGCGTGAGTTCGCTAACCGCTGCGAGGGCGGCGCATTCTTCTTGCTGAATCCCATGTACCAGACACCGTACCTTCCCTGCCGACCCGAGCCGCGCGACCCCTGGGACCTCTCGCACCAGGCGGTTTGGGAAGCCGACGGCATTATCTCGGACACCCCCGACTTTGCCCCCTGGGCCAACGCCTGCGAAGATGTATCGCAGCTTGCCCAGGAATTTGCGCGCCGCTACGGATTTTAGTGACGCACTCGACCCGACCATGTCGTTTACGTTAGGAACGGTTTCATGAATCTCCGCTCATCTCTTGCCCGCACCTCGAGCGATATCGCTCGCTGGGGACTGCGCTCTGTCCTCAAACGCCAGGGCGGCGTACTCCCCGGCCGCATCGCCATGAAGATCGACCCCGAGTTGCTGAGCGACCTCGCTGGCCTTGTCGACCGCAGCGTGGTGATTACGGGTACTAATGGCAAGACCACCACCTCCAACCTCATCGCCGATGCCGTTGCTGCCAGCGGTGCTACCGTGGTGTGCAACCGTGCCGGCAACAATATGGAACCTGGTGTGGTGGGTGCTCTGCTCGAGGCCCGCGGCGGCCTTAGGCACACCAGCAGCGGCAAGCGCGTGGGCGTTTTTGAGTGTGACGAGCTCTACACCGTACGCGTTCTGCCCAAGCTCAAGCCGACGTACTTTGTGCTGCTCAACCTGTTCCGCGACCAGCTAGACCGCTACGGCGAGATCGACCATACCCAAGACGTCATCGCCCATGCGCTGGAGCTCTCTCCGACGACAACGCTCATCTACAACGCCGACGACCCGTTGTGCGCCTCGATTGCCGCGCGCGTTCCCAACGCGAGCATTGCCTTTGGCATCGACGGCGCCACCAACACCGAGTCCGACCGTATTAGCGACTCACGTTTTTGCTCACAGTGCAACGCGCCGCTGGAGTATGACTACGTGCAATACGGCCAGCTCGGCGCCTACCATTGCCCCTCGTGCGGCTGGGCCCGCCCTGCGCTTGTCCGTCGCGTGACGGGCGTGGAGCTCGGCTGCGACGGCTATGGTTTTGACCTGGTGTTTGGATCTGATTCCAGCGCGCCAGCCGCACACATCGTCACGCGTTACAACGGCCTGTACATGGTCTACAACGTTGCCGCTGCATTCTTTGCCGCACATGAGTTAGGCGTGGATACAGCGCACCTGCAGCCCACGCTCGATGCCTACGTCCCCGCCGGCGGACGCATGGGCCGCTGGGATATCGCCGGCCGCACCGTCGAGGCCAACCTGGCTAAGAATCCCGTAGGCTTCGATCGACAAATCCAGTCCATCAAGACGGCAGGCGGCAGACTCTGCGCTTTCTTCCTCAACGATAACGATGCCGACGGCCACGATGTATCGTGGATCTACGACGTCGACTTTGAGCGCATTGCCGACACGCCGGGTCTTGTCGCCTTTGCCGGAGGCACGCGCGCGCACGACATGCAGGTGCGCCTCAAGTACGCCGGCATCGATGCCGCGATTATCTCGGACGTCGCGCAGGCAATTGGCGCCGTGGCAGACGAGGCCGCCGATGACACCTTCTACGCCGTCGCCAACTACACGGCCTTCCCGCCGCTGGTCAAGGAGCTCGACGGGCTGAAAGGCGCCACCGCCGACGCTGTTGCCGGGCGCGCCGTAGCCCGTGCCGACGGCAGCGCTCTTCCTGTCAGCATCGCGCCAGTCGAGCTTTCGCGCCCGCTGCGCATCGTCTACCTGTATCCCGATGCCCTTAACCTCTACGGCGACGGCGGCAACGTCATCGCCCTCGAGCGCCGCTGCGCCTGGCGTGGCATTCCCGTGCGCGTGGACGAGGTCCGTATGGGCGAGTCACTCGATCTCACCGATGCCGATATCGTCATGATGGGTGGCGGCTCCGACCGCGACCAGCTAGCCGTGGCACACGAGCTGCTCGCCCAAAAAGACAAGGTCGCGGCCTATGTTGAGGACGGCGGCACACTGCTTGCCATCTGTGGCAGCTATCAGCTGCTCGGCCGTTCGTACTACATGGGCGACGATCGCATTGAGGGCCTGGGCGTCATTGCCGCCGAAACCGTACGCGGCTCCGATCGCCTGATCGGCAACGTCGCCGTCAGGACCGACCTGGCACCCGAGCCCTTTGTGGGATTCGAGAACCACGGCGGCCGCACCCTGCTCGATGCAAAGGCCACGCCGCTCGGAACGTCCGTCGTCACGGGTACCGGCAACAACGGCGATGATGGCCTTGAGGGCCTCATCTACAAGGGCGTCATCGGCACGTACCTGCACGGACCAGCGCTGCCCAAGAACCCCGAGCTCGCCGACTGGCTCATTACCCACGCTCTCGAGCGGCGTGGCGATGCACAGGCCGCCGCCCTGCTGCCGCTCAAACCCCTCGATGACACCTACGAGCACGCCGCCCATGACGCCGCCATGAAGCTCCTCCCCTAGCACCCCACCACCACAAAGGGGACAGGCACCTTTGTGGTGGTTTTTCAGTTTGCCAACGATATGTGAACGGCTAAAAAAGTCTGCTATACTCTTTCCCGCTGTCCCCATCGTCTAGCGGCCAAGGACGCCACCCTTTCAAGGTGGATATCGCGGGTTCGAATCCCGCTGGGGGCACCATTTGAATTGAAGAGCCCGTTACCCTCGCGGTAGCGGGCTTTTTGCTACCCATGCGCCGGGATTCGAACCCGACAGGGTGCGGAGCTGAGGAAACGCGAAGCGTTTTCCAGCGCAGCACGCAAGGAGCGAAGCGACGCAGCGAAAGCGGGCGGCGCCAGCCGCACGCGGACATCCCGCTGGGGGCACCACAGAATCTGAGAAGCCCGTTACCAATTCGGTGGCGGGCTTTTTGCTACCCATGCACCGGGATTCGAACCCGACAGGGTGCGGATCCCGGCATCTTCCGATGGACCGTGGACAAAAAATAGCAAATATGAGTACTGTTTCCATTTTAGTAACAGCGATTTCATGCCTTTAGAAGTCGATTTAGCCGTCAGGCGTCCTACGGCGGAAGAATTGCAGACGTTTATCGGCTAAGTACTTGTACATATGTTGCGTAACACTACATATTTTGCAAATAAATAATGCTACAGGACTTGTGACAGTACTCATATTTGACGTTTTTTGTCCACAACCCTTTATACCTAGGCAAGTCGGCGGCAAAACGGGCTTCAAAGCGTCCTTCGCAAACAAAAACCGGGGCCCGCATGATGCGGACCCCGGCTCAATACCGTGACGATATGTCGGTTACGCTCTACACGTAGAACAGGATGTCGTCGTAGGTCGGGACCGGCCAGTAGTCGGCGGCCACGATCTCCTCCATGGCATCCACGGCGGCGCGCAGCGTATCCATAGCGGGAACGACCTCGTGTGCATACACATTGGCCTGCTCCTGGCCATCGAGGGCCTCGGCCTTCTGATGCACGGCGTCGAGCGCCTTGATGGAGTCGTTGATGGCGGTGATGCCGTTGCAGAGCTTGTTGAGCGTGTTCTGCTCGCACTGCATGGCAGCCTCAGCACCGGCGGCACGAATAGTCTCAAGGCCCTTAGCGACCTTGGTGGCATAGGCGGTAATGACCGGGCGATAGGTACGACGCGCCTCGCGAACCATCGTGGTAGCCTCGATGTTCATGAGCTTGTTGTACTTCTCGAGCTTGCAGTCGTAGCGGCACTGGGCCTCGGCCTTGGTCAGGACACCCGTCTCCTCAAAGAGCGCAATGGCCTTATCGGAAACAAAGGCAGGCAGGGCGTCGGCCGTGGTCTTGTTGTTGGCAAGGCCGCGCTTCTCGGCCTCGACGGGCCACTCATCGGAGTAGCCGTCACCGGAGAACAGGATGCGCTGGTGATCGGTCAGCACCTTCTTGCAGTATTCGAGCGCGGCGTCCTGGAACTTATCCTCGGGCGTACCCTCAAGCGCGTCGGCGAAGGACTTGAGCGACTTGGCCACGGCGGCATCGAGCACCAGGTTGGAGTCGGAGACGTTCTGCTCGGAGCCGCAGGCACGGAACTCGAACTTGTTGCCGGTGAAGGCAAACGGGGAGGTGCGGTTGCGGTCGGTGTTGTCCTGCATCAGCTTGGGCAGGGTATCGGCGCCCAGGTCAAGCACGCCGCGCGTGGCATGGACGGAAGCCTTGCCATCGATGATCTTCTCGACGACCTCGGTAAGCTGGTCGCCCAGGAAGATGGACATAATCGCCGGAGGAGCCTCGTTGGCGCCCAGACGATGGTCGTTGCCGGCCGAGGCAACAGAGGCACGCAGGAGCTCCTGATAGTTATCGACGGCCTCGATCACCGCGGTGAGGAAGACGATGAACTGCAGGTTGTCGAGCGGGGTGTCGCCCGGATCGAGCAGGTTCTCGGACTCGGTGCCAAGCGACCAGTTGTTGTGCTTGCCCGAACCGTTGATGCCCTCGAAGGGCTTCTCATGCAGCAGGCAGACCAAGTCGTGGCGGGAGGCGATGAGCTTCATCTTCTCCATCATGACCAGGTTCTGGTCGATGGCCTCGTTGACCTCACCGTAGACGGGGGCGAGCTCATGCTGGCAGGGAGCGACCTCGTTGTGCTTGGTCTTGGCGGGAATACCGAGCGCCCACAGCTCGTCGTCCAGATCCTTCATATAGGCCGAGACGGTGGGGCGGATAGCGCCAAAGTAGTGCTCCTCGAGCTCCTGGCCCTTGCAGGGAGCGGCGCCAAAGAGGGTGCGGCCGGTGATGACCAGGTCCTTGCGCTTGCGGTAGGCGTCCTTCTTGATCAGGAAGTACTCCTGCTCGTCGCCCACGGAAGGAACAACCTTCTTGGGGGTCTTGCCGAACAGCGCCAAAACGCGCTTGGACTCACGCGAGAGCGCAGTCATGGAACGCAGCAGCGGGGTCTTCTTGTCTAGGGCCTCGCCCGTGTAGGAGCAGAAAGCCGTGGGGATGCACAGGACATCGTCCTTGATAAAGGCGGGGCTAGTGGGGTCCCAAGCGGTGTAGCCACGGGCCTCGAAGGTGGCGCGCAGGCCGCCGTTGGGGAAGCTGGAAGCATCGGGCTCGCCCTGGATGAGGTTCTTGCCCGTAAACTTGGTAATGGCGGTGCCGTCGTGGTTGGGCTCCAGGAAGCTGTCGTGCTTCTCGGAAGTAATGCCCGAAAGCGGCTGGAACCAGTGCGCGTAGTGCGTCGCGCCCTTGGAGATGGCCCAGACCTTCATGGCATGGGCAACGGCGTTGGCCACATCCAGGTCGAGCGGCTCACCGCCCTCGAGGGTTGCAGCGAGGCGCTTCCAAATGTCCTTGGGGAGGTAGTCCTTCATGACTTCCTCAGAGAACACCATGGTCCCGAAGCGGTCAGTAAGTTCGGCCATACGGAACTCCCTTCGTATCGGCACCGCGTGAGAAGCGGTGTTGATTACTAACGAACGAGTCATAGCTTAGACTCGCCGTGTTTCCGCGACATTACCGTTATGTTGCTGTCGCGAAACCAATCAATGAGGTTACCCTATCGAGGCGGCGTTGCCACCCTCAACAGCCAATCAACTGTATAAATAGCAGACCTCTCCCCATGGTTTAAGGGTAGTCAATTTGGGATGGAGCTCTATTAACTGGTATTTTGCATCAGATACCAGTCTTTATAGTCCGTGCCTAGATTAGCCGCTCTGTTATAGAGAAAGCCGATAGCAAGGCATCTTTGATTGGTATCCCCGAATAACGAGTGAAACTCCACCGTGACACAGTGGTGCTGTAGAATCCTTACAACACATCACACTATTACGTATCTAGAGGAGCACGATATGCGCGTCGACGAGGTTTTTAAGCAGGCAGCATCCCAGGGCACCGCGCCCGTTTCGTTTGAGATGTTCCCGCCCAAGGGCGAGCTCACCCTCGACACGGCTCGCGAAGTGGCAGGCAATCTGTGCAAGCTTTCGCCGAGCTTTGTCTCGGTCACCTGCTCGGCCGGCGGCTCGGGCAACGGTGCCGCCACCGCCCCCATCGCGCATATGATTACGAGCGAATTCGACACGCCCTCGGTGGCACACCTTACCTGCGTGGGCCGCTCGCACGCCGATATCGCCGCCAAGATCGACGAGTATCGCACCGCCGGCGTGGAAAACATCCTGGCCCTGCGTGGCGATCTTCCCGCTGGCGCGACCGAGGACGACAAGCCCGCCTCGGACTACGCCTACGCCCGCGACCTTATCCCCGAGCTCGTCGACGCCGGCTTTTGCGTGGGCGCCGCAGCCTACCCCGAGGGCCACATTGCCTGTGAGGACCTCAACCTCTCGGTCGAACACCTCAAGCAAAAACAGGACGCTGGCGCGAGCTTCTTTGTGACGCAGCTCTTCTTTGATAACGAGTGCTTCTACCGTTTTCGCGAGCTTGCCGACAAGGCCGGCATCACCGTGCCCATTACCGCGGGCATCATGCCGTTTATGGGCAAGTCACAGATCAGCCGCATGGTCTTTATGTGCGGCGCGTCGCTGCCCTCCCCCGTCATCAAGATTCTCGCCAAGTACGAGAATGACCCCGAGAGCCTGCAGGCAGCTGGTGTAGATTATGCAGCCCGCCAGCTTTGCGACCTCAAGGAGCACGGCGCCGACGGCCTGCACCTGTACACTATGAACCGTCCTGCGATCGCCGCGACCATTATGGAGCGCCTGGGGTAATGGAAAAACCGCACATCGATACAGCTTTTGTTGAAGTGCCGGCCGACCTTGCGTCGCCGGCGCTCTACCGTATCGATGATGCCCACCATCCCCGCGTCGACCGTGCCGAGATGCTGCGCTACCTGGGCTACGGCGGTCAGCAGATTGAGCCCGAGCTGTCGCAGCGTATTGAGCTTGTCGTTGAGCGTCTGGAGCTGGACATTGAACCACGGGGCGTGCGCCGCGTATTTGCCGTCGATGCCACGGGCGTGGACGAGCAGGGAAAGCCCTGCGTCCGTCTGGTCGGCACCAACGTTGAGCTGCGCGGTCGCGATATCTATCGACATCTCAAAGACGCCCGATTTGCCGCGCTCATGGCATGCACCCTCGGCATGGACGCCGAGCGTCGCCTGCGCACCACGGGAGCCCAGCAGCCCCTAGAGGGAGCCGTGCTCGATGCCGCGTGCTCCGCCTATGTAGAAGCCGCCGTCGAGCAGATGGACCTGCAAGTCAAGGCTGCGGCCGCCGCACACGAACTCGCTGGTAACTGGCGCTTCAGTCCCGGCTACGGCGACTGTCCGCTCACGGCACAGCGCTCGATCGTGGCTGCACTCAACGCTACACGGCTCATCGGGCTTACCGTCACACCTACCAGCCTGCTCATGCCCACAAAGAGCGTGACCGCGGTGATCGGTCTGTTTGACGGCGAGGTCCACGACGCCCAGAGCCGCCCTACCTGCAATATCTGCCGCATGCGCGAGCACTGCCGCTTCCGCGCCGCCCACACCACCTGCTATTCCAGCCATTAGGAGCCCTCGATGTTTACTCCGCTTATCACTCATGATTCTGACGGCACTGCATTGGCGGCACCCGTTGATGCCGCACGTCGCAACGGTGCCACGTACAAGACGCACACGATCGACGATCTGCGCATTAAGGACGATCGCCTGCGTGCGGCCATCGAGGGCACGGGACACCTGCTGTTCGACGGCGGCATGGGCACCATGTTGCAAGCGGCCGGCATGAAGGCCGGCGCCCTGCCCGAGCTGCTCAACTTTGAGGAGCCCCAGGTTATCACTGATATCCAGCGTCAATATGTCGAGGCCGGCTGCGACGTGATCACCGCCAACACCTTTGGCGCCAACGCCCACAAGCTCGACGGCGCCGCCACCGTGGCAGACGTCTTTGCCGCCGCTGTCGCCTGCGCCCGCGAGGCCGGCGCCCGCTACGTCGCCGGCGATATCGGCCCCATCGGCGCGCTGCTTCGTCCCTTAGGCACCCTCAGCTTTGACGAGGCCTATGACCTCTTTGCCGAGGAAGTGCGCGCCGGCGTCGCCGCGGGTGTGGACCTCTTTATTATCGAGACTATGACCGACCTGGCCGAGATCAAGGCGGCCGTCCTCGCCTGTCGCGAAAACTCCGACCTGCCCATCTTTGCCACCATGACCTTCGAGGAAGACGGTCGCACCTTCCTGGGCACGAGTCCCGAGGTGGCCGCCATCACGCTCGATGCCATCGGCGCCGACGTTTTGGGCATCAACTGCAGCCAGGGACCGGCCGAGCTACGAGGACTCGCCGCACGTATGCTCACCGTTACCGATAAGCCCATTATGGTGCAGGCCAACGCGGGACTCCCCCATGTGGACGACGACGGCAACACCGTCTTTGATATCCAAGCCCCCGAATACGCCGAGGCCGTCGCCGGCATGATCGCCGACGGCGTGAGCGTCGTGGGCGGCTGCTGCGGCACCACGCCGGCGCACATGGCGGCCCTGCGCACGCTTATCGTCAACCACACGCCCAGCCCGCGCCGCCGCAAGCCCAGCATGTCGGTCACGAGCGCCCAAACGGTCGTGGACCTTCCCTGCGACGGCCACAAAATCGCCGTCATCGGCGAGCGCATCAACCCCACCGGCAAAAAGCGCCTGCAGCAGGCCCTGCGCGACGGCGACCTGGACTACGTCGTGAGCCAGGGTATCAGCCAGCAGGAACAGGGCGCCGACATCCTGGACGTTAACGTGGGCCTGCCCGAGATCGACGAGGTCAAGATTATCCAACAGGCCACTGAGCAGCTCCAGGGCTCCACGCTGCTGCCGCTGCAGATCGACTCCACCGATCCCGCAGCCGTCGAGGCCGCCGTGCGCCGCTACGCCGGCAAGCCCATCATCAACTCGGTCAATGGCAAACAGCAGATCATGGATGAGATCTTTCCGCTGGTCGCCCACTACGGCACCAACGTTGTCGGCCTTACGCTCGACGAAGGCGGCATCCCCGATACCGCCGAGGCCCGCTTCGCCATCGCCGAGCGCATCGTGGCCGAGGCTGCCCGCTACGGCATCGGCCCGGACCGCATCCTCATCGACTGCCTGGTCATGACCGCCTCGACCAATCAACGCCAAGCCGAGCAGATCCTGCGCGCCATGTCCCTGTGCAAGGAGCGTCTGGGCGTCAAATGCGCGCTCGGCGTGTCGAACATCAGCTTTGGCCTGCCTGCCCGCCCGCTGCTGGGCTCGGTCTTTTTGGCCGCCGCCTTCGGCGCGGGCCTGGACGCCCCCATCATGAACCCGGGCTCCAAGCGCTTTATGGATACTGTCTACAGCTATCGCGTCCTGAGCGTTGAGGACGAGGGCTCGACCGGATACATCGAGCGCTACGCCGGCTGGACCGATCCGTACAAGATTGCCGCGAACCCGGCGGCGGCTCAGGCAGCATCGAGTGATGCCGCGCCTGCCGCGGGCACCGCCACCAGCGTTGACGATGACCCCATCCGCCACATGGTTGTTTCGGGCCGTAAGGGCGAGATCGCTGCCGAGACCGAGCGTCTGCTGGCAGACCACGACGCCATGGACCTCATCAACAACCACTTTATCCCCGCCCTCGACGAGGTGGGCGTCCTCTTTGACCAGGGCAAGTTCTTCTTGCCGCAGCTCATGGCCTCGGCCGAGGCCGCGCGCGTGGGCTTCGACACCATCAAGCGCCTGATGCCCGCCGGCGAGATTGCCGACAAGGGCAAGATCTGCGTGGCCACCGTCAAGGGCGACATCCACGATATTGGCAAGAACATCGTCAAAATGCTGCTCGACAACTACGGCTACACCGTCTTTGACCTGGGCCGCGACGTCGATCCGCAGGAGGTACTCAAGACCGTCAAGGAGCGCGACATCAAACTCGTCGGCCTCTCGGCGCTTATGACTACCACGGTCGTCGCCATGGAGGAGACCATCAAGCTGCTTCATACTGAGGTGCCGGGCGTCAAGATCATCGTGGGCGGCGCCGTACTCACCCCCGAATACGCCAAGCAGATCGGCGCGGACTACTACGCCAAGGACGCCGCCGAAAGCGCTCGCATCGCCGAAGAGGTCTTTGGGCAGTAACACAACGGAAACAACCGAGCACCAAAACGTGCCGCATGCGCCACTTGGCACGTGCGGCACGTTAGAATAGATAAGACTATGCTCGTTTTGGCAGATAGGAGCGCAAGGATGGCGATCACGCCCGCAGAAATCGCGGAAACCCGCGGCATGGTTGAGGAACAGAACCTCGACATCAGGACCATCACCATGGGTGTTTCGCTCATGGGTTGCGGCGACGAGAACCTCGACCGCATGTGCACGAAGATCTACGACCACGTGACGCACACGGCTGAGCATCTGGTCGAGACCGCCGAGAACCTCGAGCGCGAGTACGGTATCCCCATCGTCAACAAGCGCGTTTCCGTCACCCCAGTGGCGCAGATCGCCGCGTGCTGCAAGAATGAGGACCTCACCCCCATCGCGCATGCCCTCGACCGCGCGGCAGAGACGCTCGGCATCGATTACCTGGGCGGCTTCTCCGCACTCGTCCAGAAGGGCATCGGCGACGCCGACCGCCGTGTCATCCAGTCCATCCCCCAGGCGCTCGCCACCACGAGCCGCGTCTGCTCCAGCGTCAACGTCGCCAGCCTGCGCGCCGGTATCAACATGGATGCCGTGCTCATGGCCGCCCAGACCATCATCGATGCCGCCAAACTCACGGCCGACCAGGATTCCGTCGGCGCTTCCAAGTTTGTCTGCTTTGCCAACATGGTCGAGGACTCCCCGTTTATGGCGGGCGCCGTCCACGGCGGTGGCGAGGCCGACGCCGTCATCAACGTAGGCGTCTCGGGCCCCGGCGTTATGGCCGCAGCCCTGGAGACACTGCCCGATTCCGCATCGATGATGGAGGTCGCCGAGAAGATTAAGCAGACCGCCTTTAAGATCACCCGCGCCGGCGAGCTCATGAGCCGTGAGGCAGCCCGCCGTCTGGGTGTCGAGAAAGGCATTGTCGACCTGTCGCTGGCTCCCACGCCTGCCATCGGCGACTCCGTTGCCCGCATCCTCGAGATCATCGGCGTGGGCACCTGCGGTGGCCCCGGCACGACCTGCGCGCTCGCCATGCTCAACGATGCCGTCAAGAAGGGCGGCGTCATGGCCAGCTCCAGCGTGGGCGGTCTCTCCGGCGCCTTTATCCCCGTGTCCGAGGATGCCGGCATGATCGCCGCCGTCGAGGCCGGTGCGCTTTCGCTCGAGAAGCTCGAGGCCATGACCTGCGTGTGCTCCGTTGGCCTGGACATGATTGCCATCCCCGGCGACACCCCGGTCGAGACCATCGCCGGCATCATCGCCGACGAGATGGCCATCGGCGTCATCAACAACAAGACCACGGCCGTCCGCGTGATTCCTGCCATCGGCAAGGGCGTGGGCGACTGCGTCGAGTACGGTGGCCTGTTCGGCCGTGCACCCATCATGCCGGTGAACCCCAACGCCGGCACCGTGCTTGCCCACCGCGGTGGACGCTTCCCGGCGCCGCTGAACTCGCTGAAGAACTAGCTGAGGGGGACTGGCGAGGAGCCCCGGGGAGGGCAAATATATAAGGTCGCCTGCTCGGACAGTCCTGACTCGCACGGAGAGCACATTAAGTGCTCTCCGGCTCGTGCGGAACTCGCGATCGACCTTATATATTTGCCCTCCCCGGGGCTCCCGCATAACGGGACCTCGGTTGGGTTCTATCCCTTTGGCAGTCGCTTCGCTCCTGCACCACTTGGCTGATACGGCGGTTTGGCGTTGGAACGGTTCTTTTTCTGATATATGCTGGTTGCGGCTCTTCTTTTGGGAGGAGTCGCTTTTTTGTTGCTAGGAGGTTGGCCCGTGGCTGATGATTTGATTCGTTCTGAGCTGCTTGCTGCGGATTGGAATGGCGAATGGATGCGCCTGCAAGCTGCTCGGCGACGGGCTGATGATTCTTTTGAGTGGGATAAAAGGGCTCGGCATTTTCGGCCGCTTGAAACCGCTCCGTATGCCCGGGACTTTATGAAGCTGCTGGCGTTAAAGCCTGGCGAATCCGTGCTGGATATGGGGTGTGGGGCTGGGTCGATTGCTATTCCGCTTGCTCAGGCTGGGCATTCCGTGATTGCTGCTGACTTTTCCCCTGCTATGTTGGGCACACTTGATGCTGGCATTGAGTACTATGGGCTCGAGGATCGCATTACACCGCTTGAGCTTGCTTGGGATGATGACTGGGATTTGGTTGGACCGGTCGCGAAAGCGGTGGATGTTGCCTTTGCCAGTCGCTCTGTCACCACGACCAACCTAAAAGGCGCGCTTGCCAAGCTCGACCGCACGGCTCGCCGGCGTTGTGCTGTCACGATGGTCGCCAACTCCAGCCCGCGTTATGACCTGCACTTGATGAACGCCATCGGCGCCTCGGTTACCTGCAGTAATGGCTTTGTCTATGCCTTAAATATCCTCATTCAGATGGGTGCCCTACCGCAGGTTACGTACTTTGAATCACCCCGTCGCGATACCTTCGATAGCCTTGAGGCGGGCGTGGCAGACTTCTCCCGCATGCTCGAGCACGGTAACGAGGATAAGATCGACCGCCTGCGCGACTACATTGCCCAACATATGATTGAGAACCCCCATGCCGGTGAGCCGGGCTCCAAGGGCGTACCGCAGGGACGCTTCATGCTCGACCATATCCGCAAGGTTCGCTGGGCGTTTATTGGCTGGGAGCCGGTCTCTGAGGACCGTCCGTAGCCCATCTATAGACCGTCTGCAGCCCGCACCGCCCACTCACTCGGCATCCGCATTCTTTTTGAACTGGGCAAACGCGCTCCACACCGCGCCGTTCCTGCGCTATCGTGGGACAGCTCACGTAGATTAAGGCCCCATTGCGGGGCGCCCCATACATAGAAAGCGAGAACCCATGGCACTGACAGGAGCACAGGTCAAGCAGCTTCGCAGCATGGCCCATCACCTCAACCCCGCCATCATCATCGGCAAGTCCGATGTCAACGAGGGCACCGTCGAGCAGACGGTCGCCTATCTGGAGAAGCACGAGCTCGTTAAGTGCTCCGTGCTCGATGGCTCCAGTCTTTCCGCCCGCGAGGCCGCCGAAGAGCTCGCTGAGCGTTGCCACGCCGAGGTCGTCCAGGTCATCGGCCGCAAGTTCTCACTGTATCGCGAGTCCTCGCGCAAGGACATCGAGAAGATCAAGCTCGTCTAAGAACCAATGATCCGGCGATCCAACACATAGCAAGCTTACGGGTGCCCAAGTACTTCGGGCGCCCGTTTTTTATCGCTCGACCAGCACGCGATTGAGCCGCCCCTCCACCAAGCGCTCGTATAGACGCCGCGTCTCGGGCTCGGGCACGCCATTGACCTGCTCCCTCAGGTGGTGCATATGCCCGCTGTACAGCTCGACGATATCGCGCCGCCGCCCCGCCGCACTGTAGACGCGCATGGCGCAGCGCACCATATCCTCACGCGCCGTTTCCTGTCGAAGCCCCGACTCCGCCAGCCAAATCGCCGACTGCAGATCGTTTTCTTCTAGAGCGGCATTTGCTCCCTTAATCATGCAATCGATGTACTTTGACTGCATAATGCGCCGCATGCGCAAAAAGTAGGTGGGATTACAGCCATTGGGAACATACAGCGGTCCGGCATAAAGCTGCTCAATCTTAAGGCACAGCTCAACTAAATGGGGCCCGCGCGCACCCGTGCGATTTCCCAAAACCTCGCGGCTTATCTGGTCAAACAGCCGTACATCGGTCTTGACGTAGTCGCCGTTGAGCCCAATGCATTCATTTTGGATGAGCACGCACGACTTGCCATCCGGCGTCGGTCCCAAAGCCGACCGCAAGCGCGATATCGTCGAGTACAGGTTGTTGCGGGCGCTATTAAACTCGGCATGGGGCCACAGCTCCATGGCCAGCGTCTCACGATCGACGAGCGCATCCATGCCCAGCGCAAGCCGCTCGGCAAGCGTCGCCGCCTTCTTGCGACGCCACATTTTGTCCGTGATGGGAAACCCATCGCGCTCGGCGCGAAACGCACCAAACATGCGAATCTCGATATGGTCGATGGTATCAACGGCTTCAACCTCGCCGGCCTGGAACAGGCGCTCGCCCTCTCCTTCCAAATCGTCGCGCAGCGAGTACCGCGACAGCTCGCGCACGGGAAGCTTCTTGCGTATCCTGCCCGCCGGCTCGCCCAGACAATGCATGGCAAGGCGCGCAAAGAGCCGATACGATGGCTCTAGAATCCCCGCACGATTCATGGACATCCAGGCCGCAAGATCGCTATCTCGTCCCGCGCAAGCCAAATGCAGCGCCACCATCCAGGCTTCTGCGCCACCAACCTGCGTCTGGCTTATATCGAGTAGCTCCGCTTCCTCGCGCACCGAAACCATCGAGGTGTTACGCAGATATGCCACGCGCTCCAGCAGCAATGCGTTATCGCGCATGTACGCAATCGACTCCTCGGCAAGTTTGAGCACTTGGACCGCACGGAACTTCGCATTAACCGGCCGTCCCTCTGCCAGCGACTGCCAGCCTTCTAGCAACAGGCCAAACAGCTGAATCTGGTTGTCACGCATGCGGACGGCAAAACGATCGAGCTCGTTGAACGCCGCATCGTCGGTTACCGGCAAGCCGGAAAGGAGCCGCCGTGCCGCCAACACCATGCGCACCCAGATAGCCATCGCCTTAAGCCCACGTACGTCGAGCGCCTCCCGCACCACCGTCATCTCGTCGTCGCGCTCGTCGGTTCCCGCAAACGACCCGTCAAAGAGCTCCACCAGCATGCTATCGGCCCGTATAACAATCCCCGCGATGTCGAGCTCGCAGTCGTAGGCCTTGCTCGTTTTGAGCTGTTGTAGAACGCCGCCGTCATTTCCCCGCTCGGTCAGACAGCGTTTGACCTCGATATGCGCAGACAACATATCGAGTGCGGTATGGGACGTCTCTATTTCTGGCACGGCCAGGTTCGTAGGAAGCCCAAGCCCGTTGTCCCCATAGCAAACAGCCGTCAGTGTCTGGGCCACCCTCCATGAAACAGGGTCTATTTCGCAGGCCGCCCGTTCGCCCCCGCGTTCGACGACCGATGCCATATAGCGAGCGAGCTTTGTATTGGACACGCTGACCGCTGCCAGATATACGCCAAGCGCCTCGGCAGGTGTTGGCTCTGGAGCCGGATCGTCGGCATCGATCGTGCCCAGCGCCGCTCGGCAGATATCGGCCCCGTGCCCCGTCAGAGCAAGATCGACCCCATACTGCCCAGCAAGTTCAAGGACCGCCTCACGGTCCAAAAAGGCGTCCGCCAGGCCCATCGCCGCATCGCATCGGCCCGCCTTAAGCAAAATCCGGGCCGCCCTCGGAACAAGTTCGGGGCGAACCTCGGCCACCAACTTACGCAAGCGCAAGCGTCCGTTATCCTCCGTGCCCAGACACGTAAAACTCCGCTCGGCTGGATCCAAGCCAAAGATCGGGTAGTCGCGTACAAAATAGGACTGGTCGACCATCGACAGCCTCACCCCGCAAGCCTCGAGTTCTGCGATATTGCCCTCGCCCATCAAAACCATGAGACATGCCACGCAAAACAGCGCATTATTGTCGAGCGAAGCCAGATCGGCAAGTGCCGCGCCATATACGTTGACAATCTCGTTTTCGAGCAGACCGGCTACGTCACCTTGGCCATACAGACCCGTCTGCAATGCCGAAACGAGCTCGGGCACGCCCTGCGTGAGCTGATAAAAGTCGAGCGATGTGCTGATAGAGAACGCCGTGGCCCATGACGAATACTCATAGGCGTGCACCTTGAGCATCTGCGCATTGACTTTTACAGAATCGCCCAGCCCGTGGATAAGCAATCGGTTGGAGGGGCGGCAGGCAATAAAGACCCCCGTCCCCGTAGCACGTAAGCTGCGGATTCGATCGATGAGGTCCTCGGTTTCGTGCTGCTCGAGATTGGGCACGTTGTCGATCGCAACGAGCGAATGAGGTTTGTCCTTAAGCTCATCGGCGACAACCTCGAGCTGCATAAAGAGCTCGCGTCCAATCGCGCGGTCGGCCTCGATAATCCGAACCGGCCCTCGCGTGGGGTCCGATTTAACCTCCTGCACGTATTGCAGCAACACCGACGTCTTACCAAACCCATCGGGCGCGTAGAGCAAAACAATTCCCGCCTTGCGCCCTTTAACGATGAGCTCGTTCATCAAGCGATCGCGCCGCACCATATAGCCGCCGCCCGTCGGCATCAACTCGAGGTCGTCCGTATTGCCCAGATCGTTTACCATGCTTGCTCCTCAACTCGACCATATGGACACCGTAGCTGCAGGACCATATGAGCCGCCCCGTGAATAGCGCGACTTAGAGTTTTTAATTGTCTGCCGGTACGTGTTTGGCAAGTTTTTGTACAGCGAGGCCCGATGGTAACTTATCCCCCGACCAATAGGTCTTTGCGCAGGTCAATGCGCTTGCCAGCATGTCCCATCCCATTTGCAGTGTAGCGCAGTCGGCTATTTTTATTTGAGTTGCGCAACTCGCCTACTCCTCGCTACCGCCTGCGACTCTATGGTGGCAAATGTGCATAGAATCTGCTATAGAATGAATCACAAAAATTTAAAACCCTCCAGTCAAGCACGCGGCAAGGTTTCCGTCATGTATACGCCACGACGTATGTCCACTAAAAAGGCCCCCGCAAAGCGAGGGCCTTTTGAGAAACTATGTAAGATCGCTTGATCGCGTTACTCGCAGAGCGAAAGAGCGGCCTCGTCAGCAACGACGACGCAGTTGGTGTGCAGCTGCAGGATCGAAGCCGGGCATTTGGGCGTAACCGGACCATAGCACATATCGTGCACGGCCTGAGCCTTGGCCTCGCCGTTGGCGACAACCAGGATCATGCGGGCATACATGATGGTCTGGGTGCCCATGGTGTAAGCCTGACGGGGCACGTCATCGATGCTGTCGAACAGGCGGCTGTTGGCCTGAATGGTGCTCTCGGTGAGGTCGACGCAGTGCGTACCCTTGGAGAAGTGGTCATCGGGCTCGTTAAAGCCGATGTGACCGTTGTTGCCAATGCCGAGCAGCTGCAGATCCGGGTAACCGGCGGCAGCGACGATCTTGTCGTACTCGGAGCAGGCAGCGGCGGCATCGGGGTTGGAGCCATCGGGCACGTGCGTGTTGTTCAGATCGATATTGATGTGATCGAAGAAGTTCTCGCGCATAAAGTAGTGATAGCTCTGGGGATCGTCGTGCGAAAGACCACGATACTCGTCCAGGTTATAAGTGCTGACCTCGGCGAAGTCGACGTCGCCCTTCTCGTACCAAGCGGCGAGCTGCTTGTAGGCGCCAATCGGGGTGGAGCCGGTGGCAAGACCCAGCACGCAATCGGGCTTGAGGATAACCTGGGCCGAGATGATATTAGCGGCCTTGCGGCTCATATCCTCGTAGTCTTTAGCTTTAATGATTTTCATTACGCGTCCTTTCTCGTACAAGAGAGGCAAGGCTCCCCTTACAAGCACTTGCCCGCGGCCCGCGTCGGCCGCAACCAACGTGTGCGGCCACCAGGGCGAGGTCGCGTAATATATGTGTCTCGTGTCTAACCGCGTCGAGGCCCCTGCCCGTCCACGGTGACCCAAAGCTGTTTAGCTTCGGACAATCCCCATCTTGCCACGGAGGGCGCCCTCTTTCAAGGGCGCCCTCCGTAAACGTGATTGAATTGTAGGCTAAAGGCCAAGCGGAGCGACTAGCGCTCGCGAGCAACGATGAGCTGGTCCATCTCCTCGACATGCTCGCCAACGGAGCCCTTGATGCTCGAGAACTCAACAGAGTTGCACACCAAGATGGGAACCGTCACATCGTAACCCTCGGCAGCAATTGCCTCGCGATCGAACTCGATGAGCACGTCGCCCTTATGGACGACATCACCCACCTGTGCATGCACGCTAAAATGCTTGCCCTCAAGCTGGACAGTGTCCAAACCAACATGGATGAGCACGTCTAGACCATCGACCGTGTTGAGCGCAACGGCGTGACCCGTGGGAAAAATGGCCTCGACCTTGGCGTCTGCCGGCGCAATCACACGCGTGCCGGTAGGTTGAATCGCCACGCCCTGGCCCAAAAGGCCGGTAGCAAACGTCTGGTCTTTGACCTCGGACAACGGAATGACGTCGCCCGAGATGGGAGCATCCAGCGTAAGGACTCGACCACGCATACCAAAAGACCTCAGGACTTTAGTGAACATGCTCCCCCTCGGACATACCAATCAATCAAAATAACTTTAACAGTTTACCACTTGGCACCCGTTTTTGACCATTAGGGAAGTTCGCGCTTGACAACCTCGACGATGTCGTCAACCACACGCTGGGTCAACTCGTGCGTCTCGGCCTCGGCCATCACACGGACCAGCGGCTCGGTGCCACTCGGACGTACCAGAATGCGGCCGCGACCGTTGAGCTCCTTCTCGGCGGCAGCGACGGCGTCCCAAATGGGCTGACAATCGTCCAGGCCGGCCTTATTGTCGGAATGTACGTTGACAAGTACCTGCGGGTACTTCTTCATGATGCCGGCAAGGTCGGTGAGGGTGCGGCCGGTGCGCTTGAGCACGGCCAGAAGCTGCAGGGCCGTCACCAAGCCGTCGCCGGTGGTGTTGTGCTCCAGGAAGATGATGTGGCCGGACTGCTCGCCGCCGATGACGGCACCGTCCTCGAGCATACGCTCAAGAACATAGCGGTCGCCCACGGCGGTCTGGACCATCTCGAAGCCCTGCTCCTTCATGGCGATGGAGAAGCCTAGGTTGCACATAACGGTCGAGACGATCTCGGAGTTGGCGAGCTTGCCGCGAGCGGCCAAGTCGGAGCCGCAGATGGCCAGGATGTAGTCGCCATCGATTTCGTTGCCCTCGCTGTCCACGAACAGCACGCGATCGGCGTCGCCATCGTGAGCCAGACCGATGTCGGCGTGGGTGCGCAGCACGAGCTCACGCAGGGGCTCAAGATGAGTGGAGCCGCACTCGACGTTAATGTCGGTGCCGCAGTAGTCGGTGTTGATGGCATGGACCGTGGCGCCCAGGCGCTGCAGTGCGGCGGGCGTGGTCTGGCAAGAAGCGCCGTGGCCGCAGTCGACGGCAACAACCAGGCCGTCGAGCTTAAGGCCGTCGAGCGTGTTGATGGCATGATCGACATATGCCTTGCGGGCGTCCTTCATCTTGATGATGTGACCCACACCGGCGCCGGTCGGCAGCGTGTCGGCAGCCATGGCCTCCTCGGACATGACCCAGGCGCTGATCTCTTCCTCGACAGCATCGGGAAGCTTCATGCCCTTGCGGCTAAAGAACTTGATGCCGTTGAACTCCGGCGGATTGTGCGAAGCAGAGATGACGATGCCGCCGTCGAGCTCGTTTTGGACGGTGAGCAGCGCCACGGCCGGCGTAGGGATAACGCCGCAGCAGTGCGGTCGGCCGCCCTCGGCCATAATGCCGGCGGTCAGAGCACTCTCGAGCATGGTGCCCGAAAGACGCGTGTCACGGCCGATGCAAATGTCCGGACCAAGGAACTTGGTCGCCGCACGGCCAAGACGAAACGCGAGGTCGCACGAGAGGTCGGCGTTGGCGACGCCGCGGACGCCATCGGTACCGAAGATGTTCTGGGGCATAGGATCGCTCCTTCCCAAGTGGGCAAAACGCAGTCGCCCACCCTAGTCGAAAAAGAAAAGCGGGACCCGCCGAGCAATCGGCAGGCCCCGCTTGTACATTGTATCTCGTAAGGAGATAAAACCTTAGCGCTTGGAGAACTGGGGAGCGCGGCGAGCCTTCTTGAGGCCGTACTTCTTGCGCTCGACCACGCGAGCATCGCGCGTAAGGAAACCGGCCTTCTTGAGGTCAGCACGGTAGTCGCCAGCGTTCAGAAGAGCGCGAGCGATGCCCAGGCGCAGAGCGCCGGACTGACCGGAGATGCCGCCGCCATCGCACAGAGCGATAACGTCGAACTGACCGGCGGTGTCGGTCACCTTGAAGGGAGCAAGGGCGTTCTCAACGAGCTGATGACGGCCGAAATACTGCTCGGCGTCACGCTTGTTGATGGTCACCTTGCCGGTGCCGGGGACGAGACGGACGCGGGCGACGGCGTTCTTACGACGGCCGGTACCCTGGTAGACAACGGTGTTCTCAGCCATCTTTAAGCCTCCAGCTCAATCTTCGTGGGGTTCTGGGCAGCGTGCGGATGCTCGGCACCAGCGTAGACCTTAAGCTTGGTCATCTGGGCACGGCCGAGGGTGGTCTTGGGCAGCATGCCGCGAACGGCGCGCTCGATGACCTTCTCCGGGTGCTTCTCCATAGCCTGGCGGAAGCTCTCAGCCTTGAGGCCGCCGTTGTAGCCGCTGTGGCGATAATAGGTCTTCGTGTCGGCCTTGTTACCGGTAAGCTGGACCTTATCGGCGTTGATGACGACAACGAAGTCGCCGCAGTCGCTGTTGGGCGTGAACTGGGGCTTGTTCTTACCGCGCAGAATCATTGCGATCTGGGTGGCAAGACGGCCCAGGACAGCACCATCGGCGTCGACGAGAACCCAGTTGCGCTGGACCTCGCCCTGCTTGGCGTAGTGAGTCGATTTCGAAATCACTTAGACTCCTCCATGTACAGTACGTGTTGTTACAGAGATTCACGGGGCTCTGCAAGTAACCCGTCCATATTACCCCGCTCGCCGCCCGAGTCAACAGGTATTTTGGTTCTGACCAGACTTTCTGCACATGTCGTCCATGGGTCATGACGTCGCGACACTAGCGCTCGACAAATGCCTCGATATCTCCCAGCAAGCGCTTTGCCTCCTGGCGGCCCTGAATATACAGGTCGAGGAGCTTTGCTGGATCGTGCTCAACGTGGCCGACCTCGACCGGCTTTTGCGGAGCAACGACCAGTGCGCGGCCCTCGCGCTCATACTTCCACAGATGCATGCGCTGGATGTTATAGCGGTCGTGGCGCGTCTCGATAGCCTCGAGCAGGTAGGGGTAGTCGGCATAGCGGGCGCGCGCGGCGGGCATAAACTCGTAAGGCTTTTTCTCGTATGAGCGGTCCTGCGTAACGATAACGACCGCACGGTCGAAGCCCGCCTCCTCGAGCACATGCTCGATAGGGACCGAATCGGCTACGCCGCCGTCGACGTATTTGTGCCCGTCAATCTCGACCGGCGGCGTCACCAGCGGCAACGAGGTCGAAGCACGCACGGCGTCGAGATCGAGCACAGCGCTTTTGACCGGCAGGTAGGCAGCGGTTCCAAAGAGCATGTCCGTCGCGACGGCATACATCTCGATGGGGCTGACGTCGAACGTCTCGTTGTCAAAGGGGTCCAGACGGTCTTGAACGTCGTTGAAGATAAAGTCGTAGCCCACGATAGAGCCCGTGGACGCAAACGACGCCGCGCCCATGTAGCGGCTGTCGTTGCAAAAGGTCAAATTGACTCGGTTGGTGCGGCCGATCTGGTGCGACTTGTAGTTGACGCCGTTGAGGGCGCCGGCCGACACGCCGTACACCGCCGGGATCTCGACGCCGGCCTCCATGAGGACGTCGAGCACGCCGGCGGTAAACTGCCCGCGAAAACTACCGCCCTCCAAGACGAGCGCGACCTTGCCGGCGTTCTTTGCCTTATCTTCTGCAGTCATGTTGACCTCCTGCGATTGCGTTTTGGCTCTCTTCTACCCAGTTTTATGATGGTGGGCGCACAGGTTTTGGAGTTGAGGAGGCGGAGCGGAAGGCGTGTCCCGTTTTGAGCGCGGGATTCTGGGATGAACTTTCCGCTTGAGGCGTCATCCGGAAACTACGTCCCAGTCTGAGCCGATATTCCGGGACGCGTTTTCCGCGAAGAGGTATCAAGGTGAGTAGTCAATTTGGGACGGGGCTATTTTAGCTACCCTGCCCGCCTGATGATTTTTCTGGGACGGGGATCAAAAAATCATCTCAGAGCGTTCCCTCAACATGGGGTAGCTAAAATAGCCCCGTCCCAAATTGACTACTCACC
>JAXJMV010000021.1:0-4446 GCA_036312985.1 Collinsella sp. | reverse complement strand
GGATATGAGACTGAGCCGAAGGCGTCGATGACATGCCGGGGGCGGACCGGGACGGGTTCAACGGCAGGCCCCGCCGACCGATTGCAAGCGGTCGGCGGGGCCATTGTGGCTCTTGACAGCGGATTGGGTCATATGAGCGAACGGGCCGCATTCGGAGCAAGACGACGCCGCAGGTAGAGAACGGACAGCGAGCGGGTCGCATTTGTGACAAGGTGACGTGAAACAAAAGGGCGCTGACCTTCTGGTCGCGCCCTTGAAGTTGAACGTCAGATTGTCCAAATGCGGCCCGCGCAGCGTCGAGCAGTTACGGCGTTTGGTAAAACGCCGTAACTAACGTGCTCCGTACTGCTCGTAGTAGGCGTCGATGGCGGTCTTGAGCTCGTCGTCGATGACAACCTTGCCGTCGATCTCGTGGTTGTAGAGGGTCTCGACGACCTCAGCCATGGAGACGATGCTCGCGACGGGGAAACCGTACTTGGCCTCGATCTCCTTCTGAGCGGTGGTCACACCGCCCTTGCCGACCTCCATGCGGTTGAGGGACACGATGAGGCCCTTGATCTCGACATCGGCAGCAGCCTTGACCTTGGGATAGGTCTCGTCGATGGACTTACCGCTGGTGGTGACGTCCTCGACCATGACCACGCGGTCGCCGTCCTGGGGCTCATAGCCCAGCAGGTTACCCTTGTCGGCGCCGTGGTCCTTGGCCTCCTTGCGGTCACAGCAGTACTTGACCTCCTTGCCGTACAGCTCATGGTAGGCAATGGCGGTCACGACGGCCAGCGGAATACCCTTGTAGGCCGGTCCAAACAGCACGTCAAAGTCGTCGCCAAAGTTATCGTGGATGGCCTGGGCGTAATACTCGCCCAGCTTCTTGAGCTGATAGCCCGTCACGTAAGCGCCGGCGTTCATAAAGAACGGGGACTGACGGCCGCTCTTGAGCGTAAAGCTGCCGAACTTAAGGACGTCGGACTCGACCATAAACTTGATGAACTCTTGCTTGTAAGCCTCCATGCGGGCTCCTCTCGTAATCGCGTACGTGCCTTCCAGTTTAGCGCAGGCGAAGCGTAGATGCGGACGCGCTTTGGGGCCACGGCATTCTGTAAAGGCTTTGTCAGGGGGAATGGTTTTCCGAACAATGGGGTTGACATGTCAAACCCCCTCATCAAGAATACGGGCGGATTAAAAAGGGGTACGAGATACCCAAAGCGCACTGCGCTCAGCCTTTAGGAGGTGTGCCATGGAAGGCAGTCCTAGTCGAAAAACCTGCATGTCGCCCTCGGCACGCCGCGAGGACTCCGCACACGCATAAACGCCACCGGCAGATCGCCAAAACCACCGCAAAGGCGCGCTGCACCCTTTGTGGGCTCAAGAGCTTGACGTGAGCGACATCTAGGTTTTTTGAAGCAAATACGACACGTACGCTAACTCCCCTCAACAAGGAGGACCCTATGCTGATGCTCAAAACCGTCACGGTACTCGAAGCCATCTCCAAGCGCCGCCGCACGGCGCGCCCTGCCGCTCATACCGGCCTGTCCAAGAACACCATATTCGCCGCCACCCATAGTGCCGAGGACGCCCTCGTACTGCTTGACGCCACGGCAAACGGCCTCACCGTCGAGCAGGCAACTGAGCGCCTGAACGCCGTCGGCCCCAACACCATCGAGGCAACGACCAAAACGCTCGCCCGCCGCATCGCCGACGCGTTCATCGATCCCTTCGCCGGCATCCTCGCCGCGCTCGCACTGGTCTCGCTCTACATCGACGTGCTCGCCGTGCCCGAACCGCAGCGCGACCCCTCCACGGTCATCGTCATCGGCACCATGCTGCTGGTATCGGGCGGCATGAAGTTTATCCAGGAAGCCCGCAGCGGCAATGCGGCAGAGGCCCTCAAGGACCTGGTCTCCAACACTTGCACCGCCCTGCGCGACGGCGGGCGCATCGAGATCCCCTTCGACGAGCTCGTCCCCGGCGATGTAATCCGCCTCTCTGCCGGCGATATGGTGCCGGCAGACGCCCGCATCATCACCGCGCGCGACCTGTTTGTGATCGAGTCCGCACTCACCGGCGAGAGCGAGGCCGTCGAGAAGACCACCGCCGTCACCGTCGTCGAGGGCGCCGACGGCTCCGCACTGCCACTCTCTGCCTGCAAGAACATCGTCTTTACCGGCACCTCCGTGCAAAACGGCGCCGCCATGGCGCTTGTCGTTGCCACCGGCTCGGACACCTACCTGGGCGGCATCGCCAAGATGCTCAACGGGCGCGGCGAAAAAAGCGCGTTTGACCGCGGCGTCTCGAGCGTCTCCATGCTGCTGGTGCGCCTGATGCTCGTTATGGCGCCGGCCGTCTTTGCCATCAACGCCGCCACCAAGGGCAACGTCATCGACGCGCTGCTGTTCGCCACGAGCGTGGCCGTGGGCATCACGCCGCAGATGCTTCCCGTCATCGTGACCACGAGCCTGTCGCAGGGCGCCAAGGACCTCGCCCGTCGCCAGGTTATCGTCAAGGAGCTGCCGGCGATTCAAAACCTCGGAGCGATGGACGTCCTGTGCTGCGACAAGACCGGCACCCTCACCGAAGACCGCATCGTGCTCGAGCGCTACCTCAACACCGATGGCAACGAGGACGCGCGCGTGCTGCGCCATGCGTTTTTGAACAGCTTCTTCCAGACCGGCCTCAAAAATCTTATCGACCTGGCCGTAATCGACCGTGCCGATGTGACGCCCTCGGCCGTCGTGCCCGATTCTATGCTGGGCCAGAGTCTGCGCGACCGCTATACCAAGGTCGACGAGGTTCCCTTCGATTTCTCGCGCCGTCGCCTGAGCGTAGTTGTCGCCGACGCCCAAGGCAAAACCCAGATGGTTACCAAGGGCGCTGCCGAGGAAATGCTCGAGATCTGCTCCTTTGTCGAGATCGATGGCATCGCTCAGCCGCTCACCGACGAGAAGCTCGCCCAGATTCGCAAGCAGATCGCCGGACTTAACGCCGAGGGCCTACGCGTA
Organism: Collinsella sp.; assembly: GCA_036312985.1. GTDB lineage: Bacteria > Actinomycetota > Coriobacteriia > Coriobacteriales > Coriobacteriaceae > Collinsella. The sequence continues at coordinate 1,447 of JAXJMV010000021.1, read as the reverse complement.
ATTGCCGTGGCGCAGAAGACCAATCCGCGCTGCGTGGGCGAGTTTGGCATCGCCGACGAGTGCGACATGGTGCTGATGGGCTTTTTGGCCTTCCTCGATCCGCCCAAAGCAAGTGCTGCGGGCGCCGTCGCCACCCTCGAGGCCAAGGGCGTGGCGGTCAAGGTCCTAACCGGCGACAACGACCGCGTCGCCGCCACCGTCTGCGAGCAGATTGGTATCGATGCGAGCAACGTCTTGCTCGGCTCCGAGATCGATGCGCTCGATGACGCCGAACTTGCCGAGCGCGCCGAGAAAACCCACCTCTTCGCCAAGCTCTCGCCGCTGCAGAAGGCGCGCCTGGTACGTGTCATGCGCGAGATGCTCGGCCACACCGTGGGCTTTATGGGCGACGGCATCAACGACGCCGCCGCCATGCGTGCGAGCGATTGCGGCATCTCGGTCGATTCGGCCGTCGATATTGCCAAGGAATCCGCCGATATCATCTTGCTTCAGAAGGACTTGGGCGTGCTCGAGCGCGGCATCATCGAAGGCCGCCGCACTTACGGCAACCTGCTCAAGTACCTCAAGACCACGGTGAGCTCCAACTTTGGCAATGTGCTGTCCGTGACCGTCGCGAGCCTGTTCTTGCCGTTTTTGCCCATGAGCGCCCTGCAGCTGGTACTGCTGTCGCTGGTCTACGAGATCGTGTGCATCGCACTGCCGTGGGACACCGTCGATGACGCCTGGACTGCCCGCCCGCGTGCCTGGGACGCCGCGTCCATCAAGGGCTTTATGCTCGAGCTGGGCCCCGTGAGCTCGCTGTTTGACATCGTGACCTTCGCCGCGCTCTTCTTTGTCGTGTGCCCCGCCGCCGTGGACGCAAGCTGGTCCGAGCTTGCCGCCGCGGGCGACGTCGCGGGTATGGCGACCTTTGCTGCGCTCTTCCAGAGCGGCTGGTTTGTCGAGTCCATGTGGTCGCAGACACTCGTGGTCCACATGTTGCGCTCCCCGCATCTGCCGAGCCCGCGCGACCACGCCGCGCCCGCATTGTGCGTTCTTACCGTGCTGGGCCTGGCGCTCGTCACCTGGCTGCCGGCAAGCCCCATCGCCGATGCGCTCGGCCTCATGCCGCTGCCCACGAGCTTTTTTGGGCTGCTCATTGGCATCGTTACCGCCTATATCGCGCTCACCCAGCTGGCGAAGCGCCGCTACATTGCCCGCCACGGCGAGCTGCTGTAGCAAGTAGACGGAAAACACCCTGCCAGCTGCCGTTGCCACTACCACAGCTGCCAACGCCGCTGCCGTTGCCTCTGCCGCCGCAGTCTATCCCCATTACAGTCTGAAGTGGGCCACCGATAAATTTCGATGGCGAGCATTCGGCGCATTGCCTACGATACGGGCAAGCCCCGAGGGGCCGCCGATCGGGCGCCTCCGGATGGCCGTCTGCCCCTGCCCCGTAGAGGGCCCG
>JAXJMV010000020.1:0-27720 GCA_036312985.1 Collinsella sp. | reverse complement strand
GGGACAGGGTGCCCTACGCCGCCTAGTCGAAGCGCTCCGAACAGATTGGAGCCCACCGGCCTAATGGCTTGGCGTCAGCATGCCGCGATTCGGTCGCACGGAGAGCATTTCCCAGTTGACAAAACTATAGGAACACCCCCCTTTCACGATAGAGAGCTAAACCTAGCCGCGGACCTTCTTGACGACGTCCATGGCCTCGTGGGCGATCTGCTCGACCTTGGAGAAGTCGCCGTCGGCAAACAGGGCCGGCTTGACCATCCAGGTGCCACCGCAGGCGATGATGGCGGAGGAGCTCAGGTACTCCTCGACGTTGGCGGTGCTCACGCCGCCGGTAGGCATAAAGCGGTGACCGACAAACGGAGCGGCGAGGGCCTTGATGGTGTTCAGGCCGCCATACTGGGACGCGGGGAAGAACTTGGTGACCTTGAGGCCCAGGTTCTCGGCTGCGGTAACCTCGGAGGGGGTCACGGTGCCGGGAAGGACGGGCAGGTCGATGTCGATGCAGTGCTTCACGACGTTCTCGTTGTAACCCGGGGAGACGATGAACTTGGCACCGGCGGCGCGGGCCTGCTCAACCTGCTCGACGGTCAGGACAGTGCCGGCGCCAACGCACATCTCGGGCTCGGCCTCGGCCATAGCGGCGATGCACTCGGCGGCGCAGGCGGTGCGGAAGGTGACCTCGGCGGACTTCATGCCAGCTGCCATAAGGGCGTGGGCGAGCGGAGCGGCGTCCTCGACCTTGTCGAGCACAACGACCGGCACGATGCCCAGGGACTCAAGCGTGGTGTAGAACTGATCGAACATGATGTTCCTTTCGATGTGTGGCGCGCATGGGCGCGTGATTGCCAAATGTGCTGGTCAGGAGCCGATTTTGGATTGGTTATCGGAGGCACTGCTTGGGGTTCAAGCAATTCCAAAACCGGCTGCTCGACCAGTCATGTAGGAAATGCCAGGCAAAACCGGAATGGGACTGGTGGTTTTGCCCGGCCGGAGGAATCGGGGAGCGGGCCGCAGGGGTATGGGATTGGAAAGCTGCGGCCCGCGGAATGGAGACGGACTAGCGTGCGACGCGAGTGCCACCGTCGGCGGCTGATGCCACGGCTGCGATCTCGTCTGCGGTCACCAAGTTGGAATCGCCCTTGATGGTGAGCTTGAGGATCGAGGCCGCGATGGCGTAGTTGACGGCAGCCTGCGGGTCAAAGTCGTTGATGAGGGCATGGACGAGGCCGGCGTTGAAAGCGTCGCCGGCGGCAACGCCCTCGAGCACGTGTACATCGTGAGCAGGGGAGAACCAGTGCTCGCCGCTCTCGGCGTCAAAGAGCATGCCCATCCAGATGGAGCGCTCGACGCAGGAGATGTTGCGGACGACCGAGGCGACCTTCTTGCAGCCGTACTCGGCGCAGATCTGACGGGCCATCTCGACGTAGGTGTCACGCTCCTCGATGCCGTGGGCAAGGGAGCCGGAGACGCAGGTCATACCGAGGCCGGCAGGCGCGTCCTCGTCGTTGGCGATGCAGATGTCGACGAGCGGCAGGAGTTCCTTCATGGTGGCCTGAGACTTCTCGGGCGACCACATTTTGCCGCGATAGTTGACGTCGCACACGGTGGTGATGCCCTTGGCGCGGCAGGCGGTGAGCGCATCCTTGCAGGCGGCGGCCATCTCGTCGGAGACGGCGGGAGTCACGCCGGAGAAATAGAAGACATCGATGCCCTTGAGGATCTCGTTCCAGTCGAAGACGTCGCGCTTGGCCATGTTGATGGCAGAGAACTTACGGTCGTAGACACAGCCGTTGCCGCGCTGCGAGGCACCGACCTCAAACACATAGGAGCCAAGGCGGTCGCCCTGACGCACGACGCGCGTGGTGTCGACGTCGTAGGCCTTCAGCGAACGCAGGGCGCACTCGCCCAGACGGTTGGCCGGGACAACGGAGACGTAAGCGGCCTTGTCGCCCTGGTAGGCCAGGGAAAGAGCGGTGTTGGCCTCGGCGCCGCCGTAGCGGACGTCAAACTCGGTTGCCTGCTCAATACGCAGGTGGTCTTTGGGTGAGAGTCTCATCATGATCTCGCCGAAGGCAAGAACCGTTTTACCCATGGTCGCGCAGCTCCTTTTACTCGTGCGTACACCTTTGATATGGCGTTGGCACGCAGGTGCCAAGACGGTAGGGTGCGTCTTTGCACCTGCGTGCCAACGCTCGCCGAAATCGGTTTACGAAATCGGTTTCGTTTCGAGTTGTAGTATACTCACCTACAGCGTTTTGCAACCGAGATTTTTAAAAAAATGCCTAAAATGGCTCAGATCGCCGACAATTGGGAAACGGGGTGCGTTATGGCGCAGATGAGAATCAAGGACATTGCCGCCGAGGCGGGCGTGAGCCCGGCCACGGTCTCGCGCTATCTCAACAACCGCCCCGGGCAAATGACCGAGGAAACCCGTGCTCGCATTGCCGAGGTCATCGAGCGCACCGGCTATCGCCCTCGTGCCGCCGCGCGCAATCTGCGCAGCTCGCGCACCAACCTCATCGGCGTGATCCTGGCCGACATCGCCAACCCGTTCTCGAGCGCCATGCTCGAAGGGCTTTCCGCCAGCGCCGCCGCGCGCGGCTGCTCGCTCATGACGGCCATTAGTGGCAACGACCCCGCCAAGGAAGCGGAGTCGCTCACCAGACTTATCGATGCTGGCGTGGACGGCCTGGTCGTCAACACCTGCGGAGGTAATGACGAGGCGATCGCCGCGGCAGCGGGACGTCTGCCCGTTGTGCTGCTCGACCGCGATGTTGCCGACGGCGGTGTCGATCTGGTGACATCTAACAACCGTGAGCTCGTCGCCGGCTTGGTAGACGAGCTCGCCGCTGCGGGCAGCGAGCGTCTGTGCCTGCTCACCGAGGCAAGCGACGACAGCCCCGTCCGTCGCGAGCGCGCCGAGGCCTTTGCCGACGAGCTTTCGCGACGCGGCCTTGCGGGCGAGGTCGTCACCTTGGCCGACGGTGGCGCCACGGGTGTCGGTCGCTTGGACGAGACCATCCGCGGCTATGCAGGCAAAAAGCTCGGCCTCATTGCTGTCAACGGCTTGGTCTTCCTGCGTCTGACCGAGGCGCTAGCACAGCTGGGACCCTCATTGCCGGCTGGCCTCAAAATCGCGACGTTTGACGACTACCCCTGGAACCATGTGCTCTTTGGCGGCGTCACCACGGCCGCGCAGGACACCCTCACCATTGCCGAGCGCGTAGTCGAGCGCCTTTCCGAGCGCATCGATGTCGTTACCACCACCGTGGGCGAGGCCGCAAAGCTGGCGCCCAAACGCATCGAGATTCCCGGCCACATCGAACACCGCGCTTCGACCTCGCGCTAGCCTGTGTGATAATATATAGACAATGTCATACAGGAGGTATCCATGGCTGCGTCTGTGCTGAGTGTGCGAGTGGACTCGTCAATTAAAGACTCATTTGCCGAACTGTGCGAAGAGCTTGGCATGACTTCGTCTGTTGCGGTCAATATGTTTATGAGGCAGATGCTGCGCGAGCGCTCTCTGCCGTTTGTTCCTTCACTTGGTAAAAGCTCTGCGAGCGAAAGCGCCGCGACGGGCATTTTGGATACTGCCCAGATTGAGTCCGCCGTCCGCGAGGCGGCCAGCTCGATTCCCGCCATCAAAACCGTGATTCTTTTTGGTTCGTATGCCCGTGGCGAGGCGCATGCCGATAGTGATATTGACTTGCGTCTCGAAGTCGATCGCGAGCAGGGCTTTGGTCTTTTTGCGCTGTCGGCGTTTGGCGAGGCGGTGCGCAAAGAAACCGGGAGGCAGGTTGATCTCGTCTCTAGTGATCATCTTGATGACGAACTTGCCGCGGTAATCGAGCGCGAAGGAGTGATCCTTTATGATCGCGCGTAAGTCAGACAGCCTTCGCGCCCAAGAGGTTTTGGAGGCCATCTCCGAAACGAACGAGCGCATCAAGGCTTTTGATATCACCGAGGACCAGTTTCTGCATGCGAATGACGTGCGGACGAGGGCGTTGGCGGACTCCCTTTTGATGTGTGCGCTTAGGGTGACGGAAGAAGCGGGCAAATTGTCGGAACGCTCGCAGCGGCTTCATCCCGAAATTGAATGGCGTGGAATTATCGGCATGAGAAATTATCTTGCGCATGATTACGGCAATGTCGACCGCTCGGTTGTTTGGGATGCAGTGACGATGGAGTTCCCTGCGCTGGAACGAGCCTGTAGACAAATTGTCTCCGAATCTGAACGCTAGCTGCTCGTTCGCAACTGCCTGTTCGCGCACGTTTTTTGAGCGCTTGATACGCTTTAACCCTGCGGAAACATTTTTCTGCGATAGTATCTGCGATATAGACCAGTCGAAACCCGCCCGAAAGAAAGGGGAGCGACATGAACCAGCAGAACATCGATTACGTACTCCGCTCCGTAGAGCAGCGTGACATCCGCTTTGTGCGTCTGTGGTTTGTCGACATTCTCGGCCGCCTCAAGAACTTTGCCATTAGCCCCGAGGACCTCGAGGTCGCTTTTGAGGAGGGTATTGGCTTTGACGGCTCCGCCATCGAGGGCTTTACCACGCCCGAGGAAGCCGACATGCTGGCGTTTCCCGATGCTTCGACCTTCCAGATCCTGCCGTGGCGCCCGAGCCACAACGGCGTCGCCCGCGTGTTCTGCGACGTGTGCACTCCCGATTGCAAGCCGTTTGCCGGCGACCCGCGCGATGCCCTGCGCCGCATGTTCCGCAAGGCCGAGAAGGCCGGCTATCTGCTCAACGTGGGCGCCGAGCTGGAGTATTACTATTTCCCCGACGAGCACACCCCCGAGCCGCTCGACAACGTGGGCTACTTCGATCTTTCGGTAAGCGATGCCGCCCGCGACCTGCGTCGCAACACGGTCCTCACGCTCGAGAAGATGTCCGTGCCCGTGGAGTACACCTTCCACGCCGCCGGCCGCTCGCAGCACGGCATGAGTCTGCGCCACGCCGAGGCCCTGAGCATGTCCGACGCCATCACCACGGCCAAACTCATCATTAAGCAGCAGGCCTACGAGAGCGGCTGCCACGCCTCCTTTATGCCCAAGCCGTTGGCAGGCGAGGACGGCAGTGCTATGTTCCTGTGCCAGTCGCTATTCGACCACGACGGCAACAACGTCTTTTGGGGCGAGGACGACGAGAAGTACCATCTCTCCGATATCGCCAAGCACTATATGGCCGGCATCTTGGCGCACGCACGCGAAATCAGCGCCATCACCAACCCCACGGTCAACTCGTACAAGCGCATCACCACGGGCGGCGACTCCGTGCCGCAGTACGCCACGTGGGGCCTGCGTAACCGCGCGAGTATGGTCCGCATTCCGGTCTACAAGCCCGGCAAGCAGCTGTCCACGCGCATCGAGCTTCGTAGCCCCGACCCCATGGCCAATCCGTACCTGGTCAACGCCGTCACGCTGGCGGCTGGTCTCGATGGCATCGAGCGCAAGCTGGAGCTCCCGCCCGAGGCCACGGCCGAGACGCTCAAGCTCACCGACCGTCAGATGCTCGAGGCCGGCTACACGCCGCTGCCGCGCTCGCTCAAAGAGGCGCTCGACGTGTTTGAGGACTCGCAGTTTATGAAGGATGCCCTCGGCGAGCACATCCACAGTTTCTTCCTTAAAAAGAAGCGCGACGAGTGGCATAAGTTTGAGTCCACGATCACCGAGTGGGAGATTAAGCACTATCTGGCGAACTCCTAATCGCGCTGGCTTGTTCCAGTACGATTGAGCTCATTTCCTTGGAGGCCGATATGTCCGAAAAGAGTGCCCTATTCATGGCGCGCACGACGCGCTTCCACGAGTTTGCCCGCAGCTTGACGACCACCCTGGGTGTCGAGGTGAGCCTGGCAACCCCCGATTCGCCGACTGCGGCGCACGACTTTGACCTGCTGATCCTCGACTCCGACGGCATCCGCAGCGACCGCATCGATCAGATTGCCAAGTGGCTTGACGATCGCGGCGGTGTCCCCATGTTGGTGATCGTCGACGACGAGGCGCTCGGTACCTTGCGCCTGCCCAATCACGCGCATGCCGACTTTGTATGCCCCACGGCGACATCCAACGAGCTTAAGGCTCGTGCGCAGCGCCTGATGGGCGAGGAGGAGACCGTCGCCGCCGACGATGTGCTCAACATCGACAACCTCGAGATTAACCTGGCTACCTACCAGGTGACGCTCGATAACGAGCCCATCGACCTGACGCTGATGGAGTACTCGCTGCTGAGCTTTTTGGCGACGCATCCCAACCGTGCCTACAGCCGCGAGGTGCTGCTGCACCGCGTGTGGGGCTTTGAGTACTGCGGCGGCACGCGCACCGTCGACGTGCACATTCGACGCATCCGCTCCAAGGTGGGCCCGCAGATCGCGGCGCACATCACCACCGTCCGTGGCGTGGGTTATCTGTTTAAGGACTAGATTTCCACCACAAAGGGGACAGGCACCTTCGTGGTGGTTTTGCCGCATGCGTGGATCCCTTTCGAGTTTGCAGCAGAACTTAAGCCTTCCTAAAAGATTGCGTTCTCATACACGTTCGCCCGCATATTGGGGTACAACTCAACGTGAACAATGATGGCCCGCCACATGTTTGGCGGGCCTTTGGTTATTTGACGAAAGGATCGCAGCTATGAGCGAGTACGATTCCCAGCGTCCCCAGGATGCGGGCAACGCCGGCGAGACCCAGCAGCAGCCGCGCGTGCAGGTGGAGTCGACGCCTGCCGGTAGCAACATTCCCTACGTGCAGGCTTACGACACGCAGACCGGAAAGCCGCTGGGCAGCCAGCAGGTTGTAAACAAGCACACAGTGGTCAAAACCAAGACCAAAAAGTTGCCGATCTTTATTACGGCACTCGCCGGCTGTGCCTGCGGCGCCCTGCTGGTCATTGCGCTCATTATGAGCGGCACGCTCGATATCGGTGGCGGCAAGAATGCCGTGACGGCGGGTGCTTCGGGTTCATCGACGCAAAAGATTACGATTGATTCCGAGGACACCACGCTGGCCGAGGCCGTTTCTGCCAAGGCATTGCCCTCCGTGGTTTCCATCACCGCCACTTCGAGCGGTAGCCAGAATGGCTCGCTTTCGCAGTCTGCCGACGAGTCGGACAACTCGGGCAGCGTCGGTTCGGGCGTGGTGCTCGATACCGAGGGCCACGTCCTCACCAACAACCACGTGGTCGATGGCTATGACCAGTACGTGGCTACCATGGACGACGGCACTACATATGAGGCCGAGTTCGTTGGCAACGACGCCTCGAGCGACCTGGCCGTCATCAAGCTCAAGGATGCCGATGCCTCCAAGCTCACGCCGATCGAGATTGGTGATTCCTCCAAGCTCAACGTGGGCGAGTGGGTCATGGCGATTGGCTCGCCCTTCGGCAACGAGCAGTCTGTCTCCACCGGTATCGTCTCGGCGCTGTATCGCTCCACGGCCATGAGCTCTACCAGCGGTAACACCATCTATGCCAACATGATCCAGACTGATGCCGCCATCAACCCGGGCAACTCCGGCGGCGCGCTCGTCAACGACAATGGTGAGCTGGTGGGTATCAACTCGCTCATCGAGAGCTACTCGGGCTCCAGCTCGGGCGTGGGCTTTGCCATTCCGGTTAACTACGCCAAGAACATTGCCGACCAGATCATCGACGGCAAGACGCCGGTGCATCCGTACATGGGCGCCACGCTTTCGAGCGTCAATGCGCTTAACGCCCGCACCAACAAGCTGAGCACCGATAGCGGCGCGTATGTGGCGAGCGTCGTTGAGGATGGTCCTGCTGCCAAGGCCGGCATTCAGGAGGGCGACGTCATCACCAAGCTGGGCGACGACGAGATCACGAGCGCCGATGGCCTGATCATCGCGCTGCGCAGCCACGAGGTGGGCGAGAAGGTCGAGATCACGCTCATGCGCGGCAAGGAAGAGAAGAAGGTCACCGTCGAGCTGGGCTCCGATGAGGAGCTGCAGAACCAGCAGCAGGACGACAGTTCGACCGACACCGGCAACGGCGGTATTACCGACGAGCAGCTGCGCCAGTACCTGGAGGAGCTGCTGGGCCAGCAGGGTCAGGGCCAGGGTCAAGGCTACGGTCAGAGTTTCTAACGAGCTGTATCGCACATACCGATGCCAGAGGGGGCTGTCCCGCCAACGCGGGACAGCCCCCTCTTTTCGCGATGATCCCTTGGGGACGGAGGAAAACGGATCACTTGTGGCTGGCAAGAGGCTTGTTTCGGTATGGTCTGGACAGTTAGTTCAGATACGTATAAATCTGGGACAGCTTGGGATGCGTTTTGAGCAATTATTGATTGGGATGGGGCTCGAATTGGTGTTTGGAAGGGAGAGTGGGACGTTTACATGGTCTCGAGGAGCCAAAATTAGTTGAAACAGGGGTGTTCGTGCCTGATTCAGCTCTAGGATTTATACGTATCTGAACTAACTGTCCACCCCGGTCCGGCCGCTGCCGATTCGGTGCGGTTCGAAAGGGCTGTTCGGCGCCGTTGCGACCGGTGGTACTCTTGTATCCGTTTGAAATCGAGCGAAGGAGTGCCGCTATGGAGCAATCGAGCCTGTTTGGTGACGGCGTGGACATCGATACCGAAACGCCCGCGAGCACGGATACCGCCGTACCGGCCGATGCCCGTGCCCAGGCGGCAGCGCGTGCGGCCGAGCTGCGCCACGAGCTCGATTACCACGCCTATCGCTACTACATGCTCGATGCGCCCGAGATCACGGACGCCGCCTTTGACAAGATGCTCGTTGAGCTGCAGGAAATTGAGGCCACCTACCCCGACCTGGTGACGCCCGACAGCTATACCCAGCGCGTGGGCGGGTACGTGAGCGAGCAGTTTACGCCGGTCACGCACATGGCACGCATGTATTCCATGGACGATGCCATGGATCTGGACGAGCTCGACGCGTGGCTCCAGCGCACCGAGGATGCGCTCGGTGCCGGTAGCGTCACCTATACCTGCGAGCTTAAGATCGACGGTCTGGGCGTGGCGCTTACCTACCAAAACGGCACCTTTGTGCGCGCTGCCACGCGCGGCGATGGCACTACGGGCGAGGACGTGTCGCTCAACGTGCGCACCATCAAGGATGTGCCCATGCACCTGTCCGAGCCGGCGCTCGCCCACATGGGCGCCGACCGCGAGCGTACCATCGAGGTACGCGGCGAGGTCTACATGCCCAAGGGCAGCTTTGTGCGCCTGAATGAAGAGGCCGATGTCGAGGGCCGCGACCCCTTTGCCAACCCGCGCAACGCCGCCGCCGGCAGCCTGCGCCAAAAGGATCCCAAGGTCACGGCGCGCCGCGACCTGGCCACCTTTATCTACGCCATCGCCGATACCGACCCGCTGCACGTCCACAGCCAGCGCGAGTTTCTGGACTGGCTGCGCAGCGCCGGCTTTAGCGTCAACCCCAACGTGGCCCGTTGCGCCACGCCGGCCGAGGTTCACGAGTTCTGCGCCCAGGCGCTCGAACATCGCGGTGACCTGAACTACGACATCGACGGCGTGGTCGTAAAGGTGGACAGCTTCCAGCAGCAGCTCGACCTGGGCTTTACCGCCCGCGCGCCACGCTGGGCCATTGCCTTTAAGTTCCCGCCCGAGGAAAAGCAGACCGTCCTGCGCGAGATTCGCATCCAGGTGGGCCGCACCGGTGTGCTCACGCCGGTCGCCGAGTTCGACCCGGTGACGGTTGCCGGCTCCACCATCGCGCGCGCCACGCTGCATAACATCGACGAGATCCGTCGCAAAAACGTGCGCGAGGGCGATACCATCATCGTGCACAAGGCGGGCGACGTGATCCCGGAGGTCGTAGGCCCGGTGCTCGATAAGCGTCCGGCCGATTCGGTCGACTGGCACATGCCCGAGGTCTGCCCCGTGTGCGGCAGCCCCGTGGTCCACGAGGATGGCGAGGTGGCCTACCGCTGCGTCTCCATCGACTGCCCCGCGCAGCTCAAGGAGCGACTGCTTCACTGGGTGAGCCGCGGCTGCATGGACGTCGACGGCCTAGGCGACGAGATCGTCGACAAGATGATCGCCGCCGGGCTGATCCACGATGTCGCAGACTTCTACCAGCTCACGGTCGACGACATCGCCGGCCTGGACACGGGCCGCACCTATGCCAGCTCCAACAGCAAAAAGGGCGTCAAGAAGGGCGACCCCATTCCGGTAGGTCTCAAGACGGCCGAGAAAATCATCGCCGAGCTCAACAAGTCCAAGAGCCAGCCGCTCGGTCGCGTGCTGTTTGCCCTGGGCATCCGCCATGTGGGCAAGAGTGTGGGTGAGGTCATCGCCGAGCGATTCCTGTCGATTGACAAGCTCATTTTGGCGAGCGAAGAGGACATCGCCGAGTGCGAGGGCATCGGTCCCAAGATTGCGGCGAGCGTCAAGCAGTTCCTGGCCGTGCCCGAGAACCTTGCCGTGCTGGAGCGCCTGCGCCAGGCGGGCCTGTCGCTCGAGGTCGACTTGGGTGCCGCTCATGCGCAAGCCGCAGCCGACGCTGGCGTGGCAGGCGAGCTCGCCGACGCACAGCCGCTCGCGGGTCTGACCTTCGTGCTCACCGGCACGCTCGTCAACCGCACGCGCGACGAGGCAGGCGCGGCGCTCAAGGTGCTCGGCGCCAAGGTTTCGGGCAGTGTGTCAAAGAAGACGAGCTATCTGGTCGCCGGCCCCAAAGCGGGCTCCAAGCTCACCAAGGCTGAGCAGCTGGGTGTGCCCGTGCTGGACGAGGACGCACTCGAGCAGATTCTGGCTACCGGCGAGGTGCCGGTGGCGTAATGGATATAGAGAATCGCAATTGCTCGCAGGCGGAAGGGCGCACGAGGCACGCCCAAGGGCAGGCAAAAGAGCACCTGATGGCGCGAATTCGCATTGCGGAACGTGAGCGCTCGGCAGGTGCGTCTCGTGATGCTTTTGAGGCGTTGACCGAGTTAGAGACGAGGCTCGGTCTAGCCTAGCGATACGGGCACCGTGATCTGCGTCACGTATGTTGTGGGGTCGTCGCTGATGATGTCGTCGATCAGGGCAATCTCGCGCGATGGACCGGCGGGTGTCAGGTTATGTTCGCGCATATAGCCGAGCAGCTGCTTATAGCGCGGGCCCGCTTGCCCGTGCGTGCCGCGAAAGCTTATGGCCAGGCAGCGCGCGGTGGATCGCGTCTCGACGTCGCCCACGTAATCATCGGTGTCATCGAGTAGTAGAAAGACCTCGTCGTAGCCATCAAAGTCGCCGGCGGCGAGGCGCTCGGCGCTAATACCGACGCCCAAGTTGCCCAGGAAGACAAAGGTCTCGTGCTGGCCCTTCTGCAGTTGACGAATTTGCCACTCTAGCGCATAGGCATCGGTAGGGTTGACGCGTTCGCGCAACACGACGCAGCGGAGCTCGGGCACATCGATTGTGCAAATGGTGTCGAGCTCGGTGTTCAGGGCATCGTGGAGCAGCGCAAGCCGGTTATCGATCTTACGCGACACGCGTTCGAGCTCGTGGCGCTTGCGCTCGATGAGCTCCTGCTGCTGAGTCAGCTGCCGCTGCATAAGGTCCACATCGCGCGTGGTCACAAACTCACGGATCTGCGCCAACGGCAAGTCGAGAACGCGCAGGTGGCTGATGGTATTGAGGGTGGAGAGCTGCCGCGATCCGTAATAGCGGTACCCGCTCGCCGGATCGATGTGCGCCGGGTCAAGAAGGCCCATCTGCTCGTAATGGCGCAGCGTGCCCACGCTCAGGTTAAACAAGCGCGCCGCCTCGCCAATGCGGAGCAGGCCCTCAGTATGTTCACTTGGCATGTCGGTCACAGGACCGCTCCTTTCAATGGGCGGGGAAGGGGCGCCGAGGTCGTGCGGCGCGGCCGTCGTATGACACAAACGATCCGCTACGCTACCAACTTGTCAAAAGCTCCGCGCCGGTTAAGCACGGTAAACGCGACAACACAGATGACTGCCGACAAAATCGATCCGCACGGCGAAGCGATGCCCATGGGAAACAGCGTGTCGGAATAGGCGTTCGACAGCAGCCACGCGCCCGGCACGCGAATGAGCGCCACGGCCAGCACGTTGTGCGCAAAGCCGATGTAGCTCTTGCCGTATGCAGCGAAAAAGCCGCTAAAGCAAATGTGGATGCCGGCAAAAATCGCGTCGAAAATGTAGCTGCGCATATAGCCGGTGCCGGCGGCGACTACTGCAGCGTCCTTGGCAAAAAAGCCGATAAACGCCGGTGCCACCAGCCACATCAGCACCGTGATCAGGCAACCGTACACCACCGAGATGGTCATGGCGTCCTTGAGCACCTGACGCGCGCGGTCGCCCTTGCCCGCGCCGGCATTTTGCGCTGTGAGCGCGCTGACGGTAGCACCCATGGAGCTCGGCACAATGAACAAAAAGCTGATCATCTTTTCGACCAGGCCCACGGCGGCGGCGTCGACGAGCCCTCGGTGGTTGGCGATGACGGTGATAAACATAAACGCCACCTGGATGCAGCCGTCCTGCACGGCCACAGGCACGCCGATCTTAAGAATGCTGCCGAGCACCTCGGGCTGGGGGCGCAGGTCGCTGCGCTTAACGTGGATGTTTGTGCGGCGGCTCTTGAGCCACACGAGCGCGAGGGCAACGCTGGCCGTCTGCGCGGTCACCGTGCCGAGCGCCGCGCCCACGGGGCCGAGCCCCATGTGGCCGATAAACAGAAAGTCGAGCGCGATGTTGATGATGCACGCCACGCCGATCACGTACATGGGCGAGCGCGAATCGCCCAGCCCGCGAAAGATGGCCGAGAGAATGTTGTACGCGGCGATAAACGGAATGCCGACAAAACAGATACGCAGGTAGGCGGCGGTTCCTTCGACTGCCTCGGCCGGCGTGCCAATGAGCGCCACGATTTGCGGGCACAGTGCGAGCAGGATGGCGGCCAGCACCACCGAGACGCCCATAAAGAGCGTAATGGTGTTGCCGATGGCGGTCTCGGCGCGGTCAAACCGGCGCGAGCCCACGGCGTGGCCGACGATAACCGTCGTTCCCATGGCCAGGCCCACAAGCGTCACGGTAATGATATAGAGCGTCTGCGCGCCATTGCCCACGGCGGTGATGCCGGCGGCGCCGCTAAACTGCCCCATCATGTACAGGTCGGCCATGCCGTAGAGCATCTGCAAAAAGTACGAGAGCATATAAGGCAGGGCAAAGACCGCGATGGTCTTGAGGACATTGCCACGTGTGAGGTCGTGTTCCATGGGCGAGGCACTTTCTGGCTGGGTTTGTTTACGTACCAGTGTAGTGAAAACCCTACAACGATTGTAGAGTCAAGGTTATTGATGACGACGGTGCGAAAAAAAGTCACGCTCCAAGCACGATGCTTTGACCCCTCCGTGCCCCTCACCTTGCCTCAAACCATCACAACATTCGACGTTTTTTGCCAAAAACGGGAAAAGCATCGAATGTTGTGATGGTTTTTCTGCCACTCGAACGGGTGGAATCGCTTTCTTGCGCACGAAGGTGTGCGGATCCGTGGGCAGGGGAATAAGGTTGGTTATCCGACTCCATTGGAGGGCTCATGGACCTGCCGATCGTCCTGTCCCATAAGACTGCCTGGCTGTACCACAACGTGGCGCGCCCGTCCGAGCCGCTCTCGCGAGCAAGCAGTCTATACGATGAGGACTCGCTTGCTAACGAGGCGGAGCCGACTGCGGGCCTGCCCAAATTGGGACTCGATGCCAAAGGGCTGAGGGCTTCAACGGCAGTTGAGATCGTTACCGACTATCTGGTTTCGCTTGGTATTCCACGAGAAGAGCTCGATCATGTCGACACGCTCGTCAACTTCGATTTTGAGCGCTCGACGCCGGCTGGATTTAGGTGCCACGTGTTTGGAGCGCCGGTACCTCCAGGTCATCTTATCGAGGTGGCAGAGGGCCTTCTAGTGGTTGATGAGGCCATGTGCTTTGTCCAAGCGGGTTCGTGGATGAGTGAGCCCGAGCAGCTGGAATATGGGTATGAAATCTGCGCCCGATACCATTTGAATCATCTGTCGACAGGCGATTATATCGAGATAGGGCAGAGGTATACCGTTGCCGATTTGATTGCTTATTGCAATGAGAACCGATCTCGTCAGGGGGCCATACGCGCGGCCGCCGTGCTCAGGCGCGTGCACGATGGCGCGCGGTCGCCCATGGAGACGGCCACCGCAATCATGGTCGTGGCAAAACGTTCCCAGGGAGGGCTTGGATACGCCAAGATCGAGCTCAACCATCGGGTCGATGTTCCCAACGAGTTCAAGTATCTCGCAAAGGCCGGGTATTTCGAGATCGACGTATATGCGCCTGCGAGCGGTACGGGGATTGAATACAACGGTTCGGACCATCTTGATAAACAGCGCAGCGCGTCGGATGCGGAGCGTATGACCGTGCTGAGCGCGCTGGGCTTTAGGATGATCGTCCTCACCGGGACTCAGTTTGCCCATCAGCTGCAATTGCACCGGGCGATGAACGCCATCGCACTCGCTATGGGCCTTAAGTGCGACCGAAGCGAAGCGTTCCAGAAACGTCAGAACGACCTGCGAGAATTCGTGATTCGACACTGGGATGGCGGCCTTTAGGGGCGCTTTGGTCCTTCCGCGGGGTGCTGTGGGCAGGCAGACCATCACAACATTCGACGTTTTTTGCCAAAATCGTGAAAAGCATCGAATGTTGTGATGGTCTGTGCTGAGGATGGGCTTGGGAAGCCGGTTTTGCTCGAAGCGACCTGTCCTGTCGTACGGGTGTCGGCGTGATTCTCTCGTGGGGTATTATGTTTTCCGAAGAATAAAACGCCGCGTGAGGGGAGGGCTGCGTGGACGGGCACGTGCAACATGACGGCTTTGGCCGCGATATCAACTACCTGCGCATTGCCGTTACCGACAAGTGCAATTTCCGCTGCATCTATTGCATGCCGGCCGATGGCGTGGCGCCCCGTGTACACGACGAGCTACTCAGTGCCGAGGAAATCGCCCGCTTTGTGCGCTTGGTGGCGGGGGAGGGCATTCGCCGCGTGCGCCTGACGGGTGGCGAGCCGCTGGTCAGCCGCCGCATCATCCCACTTATTCGTGACATCTGCGCGATCCCGCAGATCGAGGACATCTCGCTCACCACCAACGGCGCCCTGCTGCCCAAGCTGGCGCCGCAGCTCAAAGACGCCGGGCTTAACCGCGTTAACATCTCGCTCGATACGCTCGACCCTACGCTGTTCGGAAAGATCACGCGCCTGGGTCGACTCGAACAGACCATGGCCGGCATCGATGCGGCGCTGGCTTGGGGCTTTGAGCCCGTTAAGGTGAACTGCGTTGTTGTGCGCCGGCTCAACCAGGATGTGGCGGCCCTCGCGCGCTTGACCGTCGATCGCCCCATCCACCTGCGCTTTATCGAATATATGCCCATCGGCGACGAGCACACGAGCTCGCATTGCGCTGTGGACCCGCATGCGCCCGCGCTCAATCCCGAGCTGTGGGACGCGAGCGACACCGTGCCGAGCGACGAGCTGCGGGCGCGCATCAATGCCGGGGCCACCGCGGCGGGGCTGGGCGAGCTCGAGCCACTCGACATCAACGACGCTCCTGCCGGCGCGGGTCCTGCGCGCTATTGGCACTTTCCGGGCGCGGCGGGAACGGTCGGCTTTATCAGCGCCATGTCCAATCATTTTTGCGCGAGTTGCAACCGTCTGCGCCTGACGGCCGATGGCAACGTGCGTCCGTGCCTGTTCAGCGATGCCGAGTATTCGGTGCGCGACGCCCTGCGCCGTGGTGATGATATGCAGGTACTTTCGATTTGGCGCGATGCCGTGGCCCACAAACCGCAGGAACACGCGATAATTGAGGGCACGCAACGATTTATGTCCCAAATCGGAGGATGATTATATGGCCAAGAGCAGGTACGCCGATGCCACCAAGGCCGCTCGCAGGGCCGCGATGTCTGCCCACAAAGTCACGGCTGCGGCGAATGCTGGCAACGCCGACGCGTCCGCGCAGCCGACTGCCAGCGCTGCCGCCGAGCCCGCCCGCGACGCCCGTCGCGACGAGCTCACACACGTGGACGCCAAGGGCGAGGTGCGCATGGTCGACGTGTCCGACAAGGCCGAGACCCATCGCATTGCCATCGCCGAGGGCACCATCCTCATGCATCCCGAGACGCAGGCCATGGTGCTGCAAGACCGCGCCAAAAAGGGCGACGTGCTTGCCTGCGCGCGCGTGGCGGGCATTATGGCCATCAAGCGCACGAGCGACATCATCCCCATGTGCCATCCGCTGCTCATTACCAAGAGCAAGTGCGACATTGCGCCCATCGCTGCGGCGGGGACGCCGGCCGAGGACGTGCCCGAGGGCTGGGCGCCGGCGCGCGCGGACGGGCAGGTTGGCTTTCACGTGCTGGTTACGGCGGGCGTGACGGGCAAGACGGGTATCGAGATGGAGGCTTTGACCGGCGCGAGTGCCGCGTGTCTGACCATCTACGACATGTGCAAGGCGGTCGATCGCGGCATGGAGATCGTCGACGTGCGCCTGCTGCACAAGGAGGGCGGCCGCTCGGGCGTGTGGGATCGCGCGGAGCGTCAGGCTGCTGCTGTTGAGGCTGCTGCCGCAGACGGCAACGCACCCGCGAATGCACCCGTCGCCGTCGCGCCCGTAGCTCCTACTCCGGCTGTCCCCGCGATCGCGTTTATCGGCTACCAAAACTCGGGCAAGACCACGCTCGTCGAGAAGGTCATCGCCGAGCTCACCCGCCGCGGTCTGCGCGTGGGTTCGCTCAAGCATCATGGGCATCACGGCTTTGATATCGATGTGCCCGCTAAGGACACCTGGCGCCATCACCAGGCCGGATCCAAACACGTGGGACTCATCTGCGCCACGCGCTGGGCGGAGTACGCCGACACGCGCGAGGAGGACGAGATGCCAGCGCGCGAGCTGCTGTCGCGCTACAACGATGTCGACGTGGTGATCATCGAGGGCTACAAGACCGAGGGCTTCGACAACATCGTGGTCGCGCGCTCCGGTGTCGACCGTCTGCGCGGCAAGAGCTCACTCGACCTGGTCGATGGCCACACGCTGGCCCTTGCCTGCAATGAGGCCTTGGCGCGTCAGGCCTTCGACGCCGGCTTTGCGACCCGAGCCATCAACATCAACGACGCCCGAGCCATCTGCGATCTGATCCAAGACCATCTAGCCTAAAACCTGCCAAAAAGGGACAGGTTTATTCCGGCAGGTTTTATCTGGGCAAACGTCATTTCCACCACAAAGGGGCCAGGCACCTTTGTGGTGGTTTTTGCTTTGGTAGATGTGTGGGACATGCCTTACAATCTACCAAGTAGTTCATGACGGGCGAAAAACGGAGAAAAGGGGCTTGATGCGTCCTTAATGTTTCATGCGGATAGATTGATTTGACAGACGGTGGCGAATGCCCGCCGTCCGCATTCGTATGAAACAAGGAGTCTCCATGTTCGCCTCTCTTTTCTCAAAGCCTCGATCATCGCTGTCCGTGCAGGCCAAGCGCCTGGTGGCGATGCGCTTTCTCATCTACACCGGTTTTCAGACCAGCTACTTTATCGGCGTTATCGGAACACTCACCTATGCGGACGGCGCTTCGGTCGTCGCGACATCGCTGGCCGTCCTTTTTATGAACGTATTCGTGATCTTGGGATCCTTTGCGGGCGGTGCGGTGCTCGACGCCTGGGGCCCGCGCCGTCATTTCTTGCTGAGCATCGTGGGCACGCTGGCAACCGGCGCGGCGATCCTCGTTTTTGGCAGCGCGACCGGCATCGTCCTGCTCGGCGCGGTGCTCCTGGGCTTTGTGATGGGATTCGCCCAGCCCATCGCCACGTCCTATCCGGCATATCTCACCGACGACCCCGTCGAGCTCAAAGACATCAACTCCGCCATAACCATGTTCTCCAACGTGAGTATCATCGTTGGCCCCACGCTGGGCGGCTTTGTCGCGGCGGCTGCGACGTCGCGCGCGGTGTTCGTGCTCATGATGCTCTTTACCGTGCTGGCGCTCGTCGCCGGTTGGGGCTTTAGGCCGCAAGGAGGTCGCGTCGCCGCGCGCGAAAGTACTCCTGCGGACGGTAGCACAACGGCAAGTACTGCCAGTCAAAGCTCCGACTCCAGCAAATCCACCCGCGCAACCTTCGCGACCAGCATCAAGACAGTCTTTACCAACAGCGTTCTCGCCCTACTGTTCTGCATTATCTTTCTTTCGAACTTTGGCTATGGTGCTTTCGATCCGCTGGAGTCGTTCTTCTACCGCGATGTCCTGCACGTCGGTGTCGAATGGATGGGCTGGCTCTCGTCGGCCAGCGGTGTGGGCGCGGTGCTGGGCGCCGTGGTCGCGCTCCGCTTGCCGCCGCGCTTCGTCAGCCTCAAAACGCTGCTCGTGGCGCTCATGTCTGTAGGTCTGGGAAGCCTGCTCTATGTGGGGACGCCGTACGTAGGCGTGGCCCTCGTCGGCCAGATTGCCCTGGGCGTGGCCTGGGGCGTCGTCAACCCGCTCCACAACACGATCGTGCAAACGACGGCTCCTCTCGAGCAGCTCGGCCGCGTCAACTCGGTCATGGGTTTTGGCAACATGTTCGCCGGCGTGGCCCCGCTGGCGATTGCCCCGTGGCTGGCGGCGACGTTTGGCGTGCAGCAGACACTCGTTGGTGCGGGCATGGTCGTGACGGCGGTTCCCGCGGCGCTACTGCTGTTTGGACGCCGGCATTTGGATCGTGCCGCAAGGCAGTAAAAACCATCACAACATTCGATGAAAATCGCGATTTTGCCGAAAAACGTCGAATGTTGTGATGGTTTGCGCTCCGGGCAGGCCGCCCTTCGGGTTCGGCCACCACAAAGGGGGCAGGCACCTTTGTGGTAATCGGGTCCCAACGGCCTGTGCCTTGGTATACCATGTACGTCGTTCACGAATACACCCCACACCGTCTCACAACCCAGAAAGGCCCCCATGGACACCATCTTCAGCCACATCAAAGCCGTGTTCTGCGATATCGACGGCACGCAGCTCACGAGCCAGCACACGGTGTCCCCGCGCACCGTGGCGGCCATCCGCGCCCTGCGCGAGCGCGGTGTGCTCTTTGGCCTGTGCACCGGGCGCGACGCCCACGCGACCGAGGCCATGTACGAGCTCTGGGGCATCGAAGGCCTGGTAGACGTGATGGTGGGCTGCGGCGGTGCCGAGGTCATCGACCGCGCGCACGACATCAACGAGCTGAGCTATCCGCTGCCGGGCGAGACCATCGCGCGCATCTGCAAGCACATGGCGGACCTTCCTGCAACGCCCGTCTGCCCCCGAGACGGCGTGTTCTACGTGCCCGAGAGCAACGCGTGCGTCGAGCACCTGTCGCGCGTCGACCGCGTGCCCTACCAGGTGGTCGATTTTGCCGAGTTCTTGCGCGAGCCGCAGCCCAAGGTGATGTTTACCATGGCGCCCGAGGTAATGCCGCGGGTGATTGAGCGAGCATCGACGTTTGCCGACGACACCGTCAAGGCGGCGGCTCTGCAAACCACGCAACGGCTCTACGAGTTCATGGATCCGCGCGTGTCCAAGACGCGCGGCCTTGTGCGCGTGGCGGAGCTCAACGACATGGAGCTCCAGGACATCTGCGTGTTTGGCGATGCGGACAACGACACCTGCATGGTGGCTGACGCCGGCGTGGGTGTGGCCATGGCAAACGGCAGCGATGCCACCCGCGCCGCCGCCGATTTTGTAACCGCGAGCAACGACGAAGACGGTGTCGCGATCTTTATCCAGGAGCACCTGCTGTAGCACCGCGCGTTGGACAAAAACCACCACGAAGGGGACAGGCACCTTTGTGGTGGTTCGATCAGGCGTCCCGGCAACCGATTGTCGGGACGCTTTTTTGTCCCGAGGCGAATCGACGCGGGGACAAACCACCACTCACAGCCAAATGTCGACCGTTCACAGATTGAGTGGGTTAAAACAAAATGTTGTACAAATAACAACAGAGTGTCATGTACCTCTATTTGCCAACAAATCTACCTGTGGTTTTCCAAAGTTGAAAAATTGAATAACACTGCATAATATGAATAAATGTCAAGAAAAAAGACTCTGAAAAAGGAAATTGAAAGAATCGGGCTTTTCGTTGTTTAAACAATGAGTAATAATATGCATATCGTGAGTGAGCAATTATAGGTTGCGCGCTCAAGGTTAATTCGCGAAAGAGCAAGATCGCGGTCTCTTGGGGAGGAGACATCGATGACAGCAAATTCAGATAAATCCAAGCAGAACAATAAAGCGGCACATCGTATACTAGCAGGTGTTTTGTGCGGAGCTTCCGTTTTGAGCCTGGTACTGTCGCTCGTTATGCCCCCGATCTCGCAGGCCATCGCCAGCGACACCCAGACAGTTTTTACCGAGGAAACTGTAATGGGTGCTCAAAGTGAAGAAGTTCGCCGCATGTAGCTTTATAGCAACCATTCTCGTTGCAAGCACGCTGCTGTCCCCGTTCAGCGCGGCCACCTCTGCGAGCGCGGCCACCACTGTGAACAAGGGCATCTACAAGCCCACGTCTATCGGTATCGGTACGAATATCGATATCTCCACCCCCGATCCCGGCGTGGCCACCTACGTCGGCCGCGACATGTACATCGGTGGTAAGCCGAGCAACACTAGCAATCTTGATGCGAAGAACGCTCCCACCGGCTCATACGCCGCTGAGGCGGAGGGCCTTACCGTGGTCCGTGGCAAACTGGCCATGAATCCTATCAAGAATAGTTGGGGCGGCGAGGGCTTCCGTTTCGGCACCGTTGGTTTTGGTTCCCAGTTTCGTCCCAGTGAGAGAAGCACGGTGCTTGCGGTCGCCGGTATAGAAAGCTCGATTACGAACATGAACACCGGTAAGGGAACGACCTTGGAGACTGCGACGGTTGGTGCTTGGACCAAGGGTGCCTGGGTCGGCAAGGCGACAAAGACTAACTCCCACCCTGGCCTTGACTACACCGCAAAGATCGCCGGCCCCATCACCTATTCCTATTGGGATTGGGATACTAGCAACGGGCGCCAATCTGTGGTGAAAAAGCAGGGTGATTGGTACGAGGGCTTGGATGCTCTGCAGAGCGACCTGTTCAATCAAGATGTTGATTTGACTAATGTTAACGGTAACGATTATTCGAAATACAACGGTCCAGATGGATACCTCTCGAAGCTATCGAAACAGCTCGCCTCGTTTGCAGTTAACGGCGAGGTGGATGTCAACGGCTTTGCAGACTCTAATAGCAACTACGTCATCAACAAGTACGATAACAAAGGAACAAGCTATACGCTCAAATTCGATGATGCTGACGATCGTGCTGACAAGCCTATTAACGGTGCGCTTGATACCAGAATCCCGAATAATACGATTCGCAACACCGAGCGACTCATCACCTTTACCGGCGATGGAACTTCTATGCAACAGGTCTTCACCATTGCCGGTTCCGAGCTCTCCAACTTGAAGGGTGGCGTCTACTATCGAGGCGTCGACTTTAAGTTCACCAATATCCCCGAAGGCGCATCCATTGTCGTGAACGTTACAGGTGCTGATCCTGTCGAGTTCCACAACGGCTGGCGCTTCTGGTGGGGCGATACAGAAATATCTCGCGGTTTCGAGAGTCAGTACAAAGATGAAGACCTTGGCACGAAATACTCGCTGGCCTCCCAGTCCATCATGTGGAACTTCGTCGATACCACCAGCCTTACCATTCGCGGTGGCATTGCAGGCGAGGGTCGAGAGGACTGGGGCGGCAAGGACGGCAAGTGGACCGACGATGATCCCGCCGCTGCTATGCTCGGATCGATTCTCGTTCCCAACGGAAGCTTCGACGACCATGTGACCACCAACGGTCGCGTGTACGTGGGCGAAGACTTCATGATGAACAACCCTATGGTTGCGTACAACTTCACAAATCTCGAGGGTTATTCGTCTTCCGTCATCGATATGGACCAGGAGCGTCACAACTTCCCGTGGTCTGGCACTTACACGCCCGACGGCTCCGCCGTTGCGTGGAGCAAGGTCGACGCTACGGACGGCAAGACGCCGCTTTCTGGTTCCTCGTGGGCTATCTATGGTTCTGTCAAGGATGCTGTCGCGGGCGAAAATGCTATTGTGACGGTGACTGACGATGGCGCAAATGATTACGCTTCGGGTGATGGCAAGCTTCAGTTCAACTATTTGAATCAGAAAGCGGATTTAACTGCCGAAATTTCTGATATGAACCCTGCCTTTACCTACTACATCAAAGAGGTGACAGCGCCGGAGGGCTACCAGAAGTCGGACACCATCTACTACGCAATCATGAACAATACCGGCGAGCAGGTGAACTATGTTCAGGGTTATGTGGATACGACGAACAACAACTTGCTGGTTTCGTTCAAGAATAACTCCACGGGTGCCATTCCCAACGCCAGGATCACCGGTACGGTGTCTTGGACCAAGGTGGCGGAGGACGACACAAAACACACTCCTTTGCCTGGTTCTGAGTGGAAGCTCACCAAGAAAAAGGACGCCGATGGTACGGCCGACCAGTCCTGGACCGTGATCGACCGGGAGAGCGACCAGTCGACTTCGAGCGATACCACGTGGGCAGACACCGACACCGCGCCTGGCAAGTTCACGCTCGAGGGTCTGCTGCCGGGTACGTACACGCTTGTTGAGACCCAGGCTCCGTTTGGCTACAACTTGAACACCACGGTTTATGAGTTCACGGTGTCCAACGAGGACGGTTCCGTCACGTGGACCGAGGGAAAGAGCCCGACGATTGACGGGAACAACGTCTACATTTCCGACGCCCTTACCACTACGTCCGTGAAGATCCCGGTGACCAAATCTATTCGCAATACGGACTGGCCGAAGGGCGATAAAGACAAATATGTGCCGTTCGAGTTCAGCATCGAGGCTACGGGGGCAAATAAGGATAGCGCACCTAAGCTTGATCCGACGACTATTTCCGTCGCTCCCGCAGCGGGCTCCACCAAGGTCAACGACATCGTGGCATCCTTTGGCGGTATCTCGTTCTCCAAAAAGCACCTCGCCAAGATCGACGATTCGAACCCGACTGGCGCCAAGACCTACACCTACACGGTGAAGGAGGTCGCGCCTACCACCGGTGCCATCGACAAGCTTCGCTACTCCAAGGCCGAGTACCAGGTGGCCGTCACGGTGAAGGCCGTCATGGATGAGACCACTGGCAAGTACTCCGGCCTCACCACCTCCACCACGGTCACGCAGGTGAAGGACGACATGGGCAACACCGTGAGTAACACCATCGGCAAGGACGCCGCGCCCAACGCCATTCCCGCCTCCACCTTCACCAACACCTACTCCACCTCTTTGCCCCTTTCTGGTATGTCGGGCGTCACTCTGACGTACCTTGCCGGCGCGGCGGTGCTTTGCGCTGCTGCGGCCTGGATGCACATTCGTCGCAAGGCGAATGCGAAGGGAGGTAAGCGTCGTGAATAAGAAAGTTTGCTCCTTCCCGATCTTGTTTGCGCTGCTTGCCCTCCTGATCGGCACCTGCGCGGTTGTGTTCCCCGCTTCCGCGCAGGCCGTGCCGACCTCGGCCGGTTCCATCACGGTGAGAGGCACCGTGGCGCGCAGCTACGACGCCTACCAGATCTTTAGCGCCAACGTCGTCGACGGCGACAGCGACGCCAAGATCGCCACCGACCTCGCCTGGGCAAGCGACGCCGTGCGCGACGCCGCGCTGCCTGTGCTGCACAGCGCCGGCATGCCCAATTCCCAGGCCACCGCACAGGAAGCTGCCGAGTGGCTCAACACCGATTCCCACCTTACGAGCGCGCTGAGCGCACAGCTCGCTCGTTCCCTCCAGAGCTCTGACGCCGTGCCCGTGGCCCTTAACGCGGGCACGGCGGCCAAGCTGTCCTGTGGCTACTGGCTCATCGTCGCCGACGACGACGCCATCGCTCAGGGCGAGGTCGGCACCGCGCCGATCATGGCCCTGGTCGGCGGCAGCGCCGTCACCGTCAAGTCCAAGGCGGCGACGCCCAAGGTCCAAAAGCACGTGCTGGAGGACAGCACCGCCGCCTGGCAGAAGGCCGCCGACGCCACGGTCGCCGACGACCTGTACTGGCGCCTCTCGGCCACGGTCCCGGCGGGCCTCACGGCCTACGACACCTATACGGTGCAGTTCGTCGACACCATGAGCGCGGGGCTCGACCCCTCCAAGGTCGCCGCGAGCATGCGCGTGTACGTGGCGGCGGGCACGGACGGCGGCTTCGACACCGTTTCGGCCGACAAGGACGGCCGCGTCGGCACCGACCCCGCGAAGGGCTGGACCGATATCACGGCCCAGTGCGCCACCAAGGTAGCGGCCGACGGCAAGACCTTCACCGTGCGCACCGCCGACTTGATCGCCGCGCTCGGCGGGGCCGACGCCTTCACCGCGGGTGCCCGCGTGGTCGCCGTGTACAATGCGCCGCTCAACAGCGCATGCAACCACGGCATCGCGAAGGGCAACCCCAACGAGGTCTACTTGCGCTACCCGCGCTCTCCCTTTGCCGACCAGTCCGGCGACGCCGGCTTCACCCACACGCCGAGCGACGATGCGTGCGCCTACACCTGGGATCTCGCGCTCACCAAGCGCGGTAGCGACGGCGACAAGCCGCTGCCCGGGGCGGTCCTGAACATCGCCGACGACCGCGGCCGCACGCTAGCGGCTGACGGCACGTGGGATGCAGAGGGTAAGGCCACCGTCACCACGGGCGAGGACGGTCGCGTGGCCGTCTCGGGCGTGGACTCGGGCAAGCTGGAGGTCCGCGAACTCAAGGCGCCCAAGGGCTACACCGCCTTTGAGGGCACACGCTCCGTGACGGTCAAGGCCGAGGGTCTGGACGTCGACCAGGTGGCCGCCGCCAAGCCCAAGCTCACCATCACGGCCGAGTCGCCCCTGCGCGCCGACAGCGCGGACGGGTCGACGGGCAGCCTGGAGGCATCGCTCATCAACACGCCCGCCGGCACGCCCCCTAGCATCTTCACCGGAGGCTTTATGCCCTCGACTGGCGATATGGCAATGTACGCCGTGGCCGCCGCAGCGGTCGCCGGAGCTGCACTGATCGTAGTCGCGCTCTCGATCAAGCGGGGAGGTGGCAGCCATAAAGAGTAGCTGGCAGCCCCACCGAGAGCGGGGCGAGACGTAGCGAAGCAGATGCTAAGACACGGACAGATGATGACCGATCGAATGAGAACCAACCGGAAAACGGAGGAAAAGAAGATGAGCATGAGCAAGAACATCGCACGCCTGGCAGTGACAGCAGGCCTTACCGCAGCCCTGAGCTTCGGCGGCGTGATGGCGCCGGTCACGATGGCGTTTGCTGAGGGCACGCCAACGGTGGCCCAGAGCGGCAACGTGACGATTGGAGATCCAACCTATAAGGATACGACTTTTAAGGGCATCCAGATTTTCAAGGCAACGGTTACGCAGGATAGAAAGGATAACGCTTGGAATGGCTCCAAGACGCTTTCTGACATTGAGTGGGCAGGTGGAGAAAACGGTTCCGTAAAGAACGCAGTGATTCATGCGTTTGATAATCTTACGGCAGACTCTAAACCTACTGATTTGCCTACTGGTGATTCTGCTCAGGCATGGGCCGAGTTCATCAACAGGCATGGTTCTGAAGTAGTGGGCAACAACGTCAATGCTGGAAGCGTGCTCGATATGATCGCCAGGGCGCTTGAAGCTCAGACTTGGACTGATGCAAAGAGCGGCACTGTGGGAACATTCGAGGGCATTGCTGCAGGTTACTGGCTCTTTGAAACGAATTTAGTCGGTAAAACTACTGGAGCAGATGGCAATGTAGACGCTTACACCTCGCCGATCTTCACCATCGTCGGTGGCACCGACGTGGCCGCGAAGCCCAAGAAGGACGTCCCCAACGTGACCAAGGCCGTCAAGGATGACAAGGACGGCAAGTTTGTTACGGATGATAGCAAGAATGTTTTCACCGCAGCCAACAAGGCCGCCGACTCCGCTGCTGAACAGCTTGTTGAATATCAGCTTGCCGGCACTGTGGCTAGCAACATTAACACGTACGACAAGTACAGCTACACTTTCACCGACAATCTTCCCTCCACGATGGTTCCGGAGCTCCAGGATGCTAAACCGGTCGTTAAGGTCAAGATTGGTGAGACGGACGTAAATGGCAATTGCTACAAGGCGACCTATGATGCAAGCAAAAATACGCTCACTGTCTGTTTCGAAAATCTCAAAGATGCAAAGGACGTCAAGGGCAATCCCATTGCCGTTGACGGCAATTCGAAGGTCTATGTGAACTACAAGGCCAAACTTGATGCTAGCAAGATTACGCAGGACATGCTAGGTAAGGCCCAGAAGAACTATGTCAAACTGACCTATTCCAACAACCCGCACACCGACGGTACTGGCACAACGGTTGATCATCCCGCCTACGATTACACCTATGGTATTGACGTCACCAAGGTTGGTATCGACAAGGACGAGGCTGACAAACTCAAGACCCTCGAAGGCGTTCAGTTCACGCTGCAGGAGAAAGACTCCGATAAATTTATCAAGGCCGACGGTACCACGACGTCAGATAAGGACGAAGCAATACTGACTACCACCTCCGAAGGCAAGATCAACGTCATCGGCCTCGATGAGGGCACCTATATCCTCACGGAGATTAAACCCGCGCCTGGCTACAACAACTCCGCGGCAAACGGTGTGACATTTACTATCAGCCGTACGCTCAATCAGAACGGTGCGGATGTGACGCCCGACACTGCGAGTGCCATTGTGGCAGGTCAAGATGTTGTTCAGGAGGGCTCCGCGAAAGCTAAAGTCGGCAAGCTCAGCTTTACCATTGTCGACCAGAAGGGCTCCGGCCTCCCGCTCACCGGTCTCAACGGCGTGACCTTCACTTGGATTGCTGGTGGCGCGGTGCTGTGCATCGGCGTGGCTCACCTCATCCGCAGCCGTAAGCAGGCTGAGGAGTCCGAGCAGGAGTAACGCTCACTCATCCATCCCTTTGGCAGGTGGGATGTGATGGCCATGAGACTTGCGGATACTTTTCTCATCCATCCACGTTCTTGCTTTGCCATTCTCTTTTCGGGGCAGACTCCGCACTGGAGTCTGCCCCGTTCTTTTTGAACAGCGCAGCTGGGGTGCCGTCGCTCGTATGATCGAGCGTATGATTAGCGAACAAATGTTTGCAAATATTGCGTTTACCAGCTGTAAGTGCGAGTGTTCGCAGTAAAATACCCTTGCGACGCATTCCGTGCGCGGGCGGCCGACGACTCGATCGGAGGTCCCCAAATGCTGAAATTCCTTAACGCGCTCGCCGCCCTCGCGGCGGTGGGCACGTTCGTCATCGCGTTTCTTGACTCGTATGAGGTTCGGTTTAAGGTCCGTAGGCGCACGCGCGGTGCGGACGGTAGAAGGCATTTGCGCCGCAACAAGCGCAAATAAGAATGCCCGGGGGTCGGATCCCGGGCATTTAACAAAACCAGAAAACTAAGCCGCCCGCGCTCCCAAACATTTACGCGGGGTGCGTCGTTTTCTACTGACATTGTATCCCGAATCGCCCCGCCGATCCGGGACATTTTGAAAGGCTCTGTTAGACCAAGATTGACATGCCGACCTGCCGGCTATCCCGCCGTCTCCCCGTCGGGCGCCGGCGTCTTGACCCTCATCTCGAACGGCATCCCGCCCTCCCGGACGAGCGCCCTGAGGAACGCGTTGACGGCG
>JAXJMV010000019.1:0-19368 GCA_036312985.1 Collinsella sp. | reverse complement strand
CGCCGTCAACGCGTTCCTCAGGGCGCTCGTCCGGGAGGGCGGGATGCCGTTCGAGATGAGGGTCAAGACGCCGGCGCCCGACGGGGAGACGGCGGGATAGCCGGCAGGTCGGCATGTCAATCTTGGTCTAACAGAGCCTTTTTTAATCCCCGTCCCAGAAA
Source organism: Collinsella sp. (assembly GCA_036312985.1). GTDB lineage: Bacteria > Actinomycetota > Coriobacteriia > Coriobacteriales > Coriobacteriaceae > Collinsella. The sequence continues at coordinate 19,207 of JAXJMV010000019.1, read as the reverse complement.
AATCATCCGGTGGCAAAAGCACTCAAAAGAGCCCTGTCCCAGATTAGCTACCGAGTAAATGCGCCCGTTGGGGGAATAGTTGTGCCGCTTCGCTTGACAACAGGCTAAACTAGCTAATAAACATTTACTATTCTGTTTAGATTGAATTTGCGGTCGTTTAGTTGCCGAGCCACGGGCGGTCAAGCCACGATGCTCGGCCGCGACCGTTGCTAGGGGGAACGATGGCTAAAGCAAGCGTCCGCGAGATCAGCCGCATTACCGGCTTCTCGCCCGCAACCGTGTCCAACGCACTCAACCGCAAGCGCAGCGTGAGCGAGGAGACCGCCAAGGTCATCCTGGAGTGTGCGCAGTCGCTCGGCTACCAGCAGTCGACGCAGCTCGAGAGCATCCAGTTTGTGCTCGCGCGCAAGACGGGTGCCATCCTGGACGAGAGCACCTTCCACCCTGCGGTCATCGAGGGCGTGGAGCGCCAAGCACGCCGCCACGGCATGAGTACGAGCTTTGTCTCGCTCGACTTTAGCGACCTGGACGCCGTGCGCCCGCAGGTCGAGGGCCTTATCGCCGATCCGTCAGCCGCTATCGTGCTGATGGGTACCGAGCTGGGCGAGGAGGACTACGCCCTGTTTGCCAACGCTGCTGCCCACCTGATCGTGCTCGATGGCTGGAGCGATCGCCAGTACTTCGATGCCGTGGTCATCGCCAATACCGATTCGGTGCTGCGCGCCGTTGACCATCTTATCGAGAAAGGTCACAAGCAGATTGGCTATCTAGCGGGCGACCTGCGTATCCGCAACTTTAAGGACCGTGAGCGCGGCTACCGTCAAGCGCTTGAGGATGCGGGCCTTGAGCCCAATCCGGCATGGCATGTCACCCTGGGCACCACACTCGAGGGCGCTTATCACGACATGGGTGCCTGGCTCGACACCGTCTCGCGCGACGACCTGCCGACGGCCTTCTTTGCCGAAAACGACGTACTCGCCGTTGGTGCCATGCGTGCCCTCAACGAGCATGGCGTGCGCGTGCCCGACGATGTGTCGATGATCGGCTTCGACGACCTGTCCGTGGGCGCCTTCTCCAACCCGCCACTCACCACGGTGCATGTTCCCAAGCACGAGGTGGGCGAGATCGCGGTGCGCCGTCTGGTGGGCAACATCCGCAATCCCAAGAGCTATACCTGCAAAACGGCCGTCTCGACCTATTTTGTCGAGCGCCAGAGCGTGCGCGAGCTCTAGGCAGAACGGCGCTTGATGAGCGATGCCCCCAGCTCGATCTTGAGCGGGTGGTGCTCGGCCTCGTCGATAACCTCGACGAGGCGCCGTGCGGCGACGGCGCCCATATACTCCGAAGGAACATTGAGCGTGGTCAGTTGTGGCTGCACGTAGGTTCCGCCGGCGTTGTTGTCGAAGCCGACGATGCGTACGTCATCGGGCACGCGATAACCACGCTCGATAAAGGCTTTCATGGCCCCAATAGCTATATCGTCAAAGACAGCGACGTAGTTTTGGGCGAGGGGTTCGCCCGAATCAATAATGTCGAGCATGTCGACGTATGCCTCGTCTGGAGCGACGGCGAGTTCGTGGATGATGCCGCACTTTTCCGAGCCCGATAGCTGACCGATGGCGTGTTCGTAGGCGAAGCGTCGTTCGGTGAAGTTGCTCACGGTAACGGGCGTCGTTAACAGCCCGGGGACAGATCCATACTTCGAATGCAGGTACTGCACGGCTAGCATCATGCTGGCGGCGTTGTCGATCTTGACCGTATCGACCCCAGCGCTCATGCATGAGTCCAACAGCAGCAGAGGGCAGTCCAGCGATGCAAACGGCATAAAATCCGATTCGAACATCTCAGTTGCAAGGATGATGACACCATCATATTGCGCTTCGGCGATGTCGGCGATCTGTTGCTGAGTGTTTTCGAACGGTGAGTAGTTCACCAGCGAAAACGAGAATCCCGCGTGTCTAAGAGCGCCCTCGACTCCGGCGAGCATATCGGCGAAGAAGGGGCGCGCAAAGATGCGGCGCCGGTTAAAGGCAACCAAGGCAACGGTTCCGCTCTTTTGGCGCTCGAACTTAATCTTGCTAAAGTCGTAACCTAGAGCTTCGGCGGTGCTAAGTACCAGCTGCCGTGTTTTTTCGCTTACGCCGCGTCGATTGTTAAGTGCAAGGGAAACGGCCGCTGCCGAAATTCCCAGCTGGTCAGCGATTTGTTTTGCAGTAACGGCCATGGTGTTTCCTAACGTTTGTGAACTTACCATGAGCTTAACACCAGTCTGTTTATTAAGCTAAATATTTAGTAATTAAACTTAAGAATCAATAGAAGTTAAGTAGCGCCCACAGTAGAGTTTGTCTCAGCAAACGCAACAACAAGGGGGACGAGATGATCAGCGGTATTTTCCAAATGCCCATTACGGATGAGAGTTATCCGTTTTCGAGCGCCGAGCGCTACTGTCATCTGAGCGCAAAGGATTACGTCGAGCGCGAGTATCGCGTTGACGGTACCGCCAACGTGTATCGCACCGCCGACGAAGACGGCGGCGTGGAGGTCATGACTGCCGACGCTCCTTATTCCAATCGGATCGTTGTTCGTGCTCCGAAAGATCCGGCGCAAGCGAGTGGCAATGTGGTCGTGGAGATCATCAATCCCACATCGTTTATGGAAATCGAGCGCATGTGGATTCTGGGTCACGGCGAGTTTGTGCGCTCTGGCGATATCTATGTGGGCATTACCAGCAAGCCCAACACCATCGCTAAGCTCAAGGAATTCAATCCCGATCGCTATGCCTTCATGAGCTGGGCAAACCCAACTCCCGAGCGGCCCTTTGACTTTGATCCGGAACAGCTCGTACGCGACGGCGCGCTTCCCGACATGGACATCTCTTACGAGACTGGCCTGTTTTGGGACATGTTGACCGATCTTGCGTGGCTCTTGCGCGGAGACTCCGACCTTAACCCGATCCGCGACTATCCTCGCCAGGCAATTTGCCTTACAGGATGGTCTCAGTCCGGCGCCTATCTGTTCCGCTACCTTAACAGTTTTGCCTATCGCGAGGAGGTGCGCCGTGACGGCCGCGTGTTTGACGGATATCTGTCTGGCGGCGGCATCCATTCGATGTGCATTCCCGTCAACCAGTATGAATGCTGCCGGGAATACGCACACCATCTACTGCGTGTGGAGCACGTCGAGGAGCCGTTTATCGCCCTTCAGACCGAAAGCGAGAACGGTCGCTTTGAGAGTTGGCGCACGCTTATGCCCGATAGCGACGATCCCGATTTTAAGTACCGGCTGTACGAGGTGACGGGTGCTTCCCACGATACGCAGTGGAGTTACGTCGACTATTACCAAGACGACGAGGATCTCAAGCGTATCGACCATCTGCCGGTGTATGTCGGTAAGCATGCCGAGGCAAACGCCTATCCGCTGCAGTATCTGTTCCATGCTGCATTCCGCAATCTGTTCCGCTGGGTCCGTACGGGTGCGGCTCCGGCAACCTGTCCACGCATTGAGCTGGACGCGAGCGGCGAGAACGTAAAGGATGCCCTGGGAAATACCAAGGGCGGACTTCGCACCTGCCTGCTCGAGCATCCGTTTGCCCGCTACTCCAACACGAGCTTGGTGGAGCCGGGGCAGGGCACGGTCGATAAGACGAGCGATAAGGACGGGCTGTTTGGCCACATGGAGTCGTTCTCGGCATCGATGCTCAAAGAGCTGTACGGGTCGCTCGAAAACTATCGCGCTCTGTGTGAACGCGATACGGCGATCGAGGTGTCACAAGGCTTTATTTGTGCCGAGGATGCCCAAGCGATCGTTGACTTTGCCATGGCATCCGCTCGTGAGCGAGGACTGAACTAGCAGGACTAAGACCGGAGAGGGGTCTGCAATGGATATGACGTTGAATCAAGCCGCTGTTGCCGAGATTTGGCGCCCGGTTGTACTGACGTTTGAGAGCGCCTGTTCGTTCGATAACCCGTTTTTAGACGTTGAGATTTGGGCTGAGTTCACCGGCCCGAGTGGCAGGGTAATTCGCCGCGAGGCCTACTGGGATGGTGGGCGTACCTACTGCGTGTCGTTTGCCCCGACCGAGCTGGGTGCCTGGAACTATGTTATCGAGGCTCCCGAGCAGACCGGTCTTAATGGCTGCACGGGCCGCGTCGAGGCCGTGCCGTACGCGGGCGACCTCGATCTGTATCGCCACGGTTTTATCCGCGTTGCGGACAATCCGCACGTGTTTGCCTATGCGGATGGCACGCCGTTCTTTTGGCTGGGCGATACTCATTGGGAGTTTGCCTATCGCGAGAGCTGGGACAAGTCAAACCACCCCGGCATGACGAGCCAGTTCCGCGGCATGGTCGACCTGCGCGTTGAGCAGGGCTTTACCGTCTATCAGACCAACCTGCGCTCTGACATGGGCGCGCGTGACCGCTATTGGATTGACGGTGGCATGGCCAAGGGCGCGGAGGATCTGCCCAATGTGGCGTTCTACCAGCAGGAGCTCGACCGCCGCATGGCCTATATCGCCGATGCCGGCTTGGTCAACGCGCTTGGGCAGGCATGGGCGTTTTCCATTCGCGGCGAGCACGGTGTGGAGCACCAAAAGCATCTTGCCCGCTATCTGGTGGCGCGCTATGGCGCATACCCCATGGTGTGGACACTTGCCGGCGAGGTCGCCGGGTATGGCAAAGAAGACCGAGCCGCTTTGATCGACGGTTGGCGCGAGGTTGCCCTGGAGATCGAGGCTCGCGACGGCTATGGCCACCTGGCGACGGCACACTATACCAACGAGCGACCTTTTGCCGACTACTACCAGGACGAGTCCTGGATGGACTTTACGCTTAATCAGGCCGGTCACGGCGATTACCTGATCAAGGCGAGTGACTACTTTGACTATCTGTCAGCTCATGACGACAAGCCCTTCGTTGAGGGCGAGGCGCTCTACGAGTTTTGCTCGACGCTCGAGGAGATGGGTACGCGCCTGTGCACCGCAGACATGCTGCGCCGTGTGGCGTATATCTGCATGCAGGCCGGCGGCGCCGGCTATACCTACGGAGCCCAGGGAATCTGGGACAACGTGTGGGAAAGCCCTGAGGAGCTCGACCCCTTTATGGCGATCTTCAACCGCTTTGGCATTACTTGGGCCCAGGCGGTAGACGGAGAAGGTGCGGTCCAGATGGGCTACATGCGCTCCTTCTACGAAGACAATCACTTCTGGGAGCTCGCTCCCTACGAAACGACCGATGCGGGCAACCTGTTTGCCAACAAGGCTCCGCTGGCAACCGCCAACCAGGACCTTTCGCGCATCGTCGCGTACTTTGGCGATACCGTGCGCCAAAAGCTTGCTATCGAGGGCGTGCCGACGGGCGCTGCCTATGCAAGCCGATGGTTTAACCCTCGCACGGGCGCATACCGTGACGGCGAGGACGCCCTTGCCGTCGCGGGCAGCATCATTCTGCCTGACAAACCCGGGGTTGGGGATTGGCTCCTCGTCCTCGAGCTCAAGGCGTAACCATATTTCCATTGGTCATAGGCGGGAAAGAGTCGGCCGCAATTTCCCGTTTGACAGCTAGATGAATCGTTTAGAGAGGATCAGTGAACACAAAAATGAGCGTTCTCGATTCGATGTAGGGCTTCCTCGAGAAGCACGTGGGCCCCATTGCCCACAAAGTGAGTAGCTTTAAGGTCGTAAAGGGCCTTATGTCCGGCATGATGGCGACCATGCCCGTTACGCTGGGCGTGGCGCTGCTCTCCATTATCAACGGGCTGCCGATCCCGCCGTTGCAGGCGTTCCTTACCAGCACCGGCATGTCGGCGACGATTACAGACGTACTGGTCGTTACCATGAACCTCGGCGCCATCTACATGTGCGCCTCGGTCTCGTACTCCTACGGCAAGGTGCTCGAGAACAAAGGCCTTACGTCGACGGTTGCGGCTATTGGCGTTTTGCTCCTGCTGATTCCTCTTGGCCATGCCGAGGACGGCTCGACGTTTATCGCGACCCGTTATCTGGGCAGCTCGGGTCTGTTCGTTGCGCTGCTCGTGGCGTTGATCGTGCCGAAGGCGCTTAACTTCCTTATGAAGCACATCGCCATTCCCATGCCCGATTCCGTCCCTCAGTTCGTTAACGATTCGCTATCCCCGATGTTCTGCGCCATCGTTATCTTCACCACGGCCGCGCTGCTTAAGTGGGGTATGGGCCTGACGAGCTATGGCGATGTCTTCAATCTCATCAACTCCACCGTCGCGGTGCCCGTTATGTTCCTTGGCTCGAGCCCGTGGGCAGTTGTCGCTTACTTTGTGCTGTGCAATCTGCTGTTCTTCTTTGGTATTCACCCCAGTGTCCTGATGGGCGTGTACATGCCGGTCATCCAGGCCTGTGGTCTTGCCAACATCGAGGCATACCTTGCCGGTGAGCCGCTTCCGTATCTGGCGTTCATCGTGCTGTTCTCCGTGGGCTCTGTTGACGCCTTGGGTATGGAGCTTGCGCTGCTCACGGCTAAGTCCGAGCGCTACAAGACGCTTTCCAAGGTTGCTTTGGTTCCCGCCATCTTCAACATCTCCGAGCCCATTATCTTTGGTACGCCCATTGCTATGAACCCCTATATGTTCATCCCCTACATCCTGCTCAAACCGGTCGCATGCGCCGTTGCCGCCATTGGTCTGCTGCTGGGATTTGGCAACGCGTTTAATCCGACGATCAGTATGCCGTTTGTAGTGCCGCTGCCCATCACCGACTTCTTTGTCGGTGGTCTCGGCCTGGTCGCCATCGTCTGTATTGCGATTCTCGCCGTTGCCCTGCTGTTCATCCCGTTTGTCAAGATGGCCGACAAGGAGGCCCTCGAGGCCGAGGCCGCTGCAAAGGCTTCTGCCGAGTAAGACATTGGCTATAAGTTCGCAGGCTCGGTCGATTACGTTGATCTTCGAATCATATAGGTCCCTGTGAGGGGTTACAGGAAAGGAACTGCAATGAAAAACATCGTTCTTATGTGCGCTGGCGGCATGTCCACGAGCATCATCATGAAGAACATCAAGAAGGCCGCCGACGCCGAGGGCTTGGAGTGCGAGGTCTCCGCTCACGCCGTCAACGAGGCTGCCACCATTGGCCGCAATGCCGACTGCATTCTGCTTGGGCCGCAGGTTGGCTATGCCAAGGATGAGGTCTGCGCCGCATGCCCCGAGGTTCCGGTCGGCGTAATTCCCATGACTACCTACGGCATGATGGACGGCGTCAAGGCTCTGGCTCAGGCCAAGGAACTGATGGGGCTGTAAGTATGACGGCGGAAGAGATTCAGCTTCAGAGTTTTCAGATCATTGCAGGTGTCGGTTGCGCGCGCAGCTGCTATATCGATGCGATTCATCTAGCTCGTGACGGCAAGTTCGAAGAGGCCGAGGCAAAGATCACGGAAGGCCAGCAGCACTATGCCGAGGGCCACGCTGCCCATGCTGGCCTTGTCCAGCAGACTGCCGCCGGCGAGGACCTGAGCATCGATCTTTTGGTCGTCCATGCCGAGGATCAGCTGATGAGCGCCGAGGGCTTTGGCATCCTTGCCAAGGAGTTCGTGGACGTCTATCGCAAGATGGGCGCGTAACCACGGACTTTGCTGCCGGCTTATCACCGTGGGTGGTGTACTCGCGGTAACAGGGCGGTGTTGATCCGTTTACATACATGTGCGGATTGAGAGGGTCCTTCGGGGCCCTCTTTTTGTTCCCCTTGTATGTTCAGTTTGTTTACATACCGTTTAGGCTGATTTCTCTACCGTTTACGGGTATTTCGCGTTACACTTCTAAACAAAAGAGTAAAACATTTAGTAAACAGAACAAAACGAAACACGCGTCTGTTTACTGAACATACAACTAGGGGAGGACGTACATGGATAAGATTAAGCTCGGCTTTGTGCCCACGCGCCGCAGCATCTTTAGCGCGCCGGACGCGCTTAAGTATCGCGGCCTGACGGCTGACCGCCTGCGCGAGATCGGTGTCGACATCGTGGACATCGACGACATTAACGACGAGGGCCTGCTCTTTGACGACAGCCATATCGAGCCTATCGTCAAGAAGTTCCGCGCCGAAGGCGTCGACGGCATCATGCTGTGCCACGCTAACTTTGGCACCGAGTACGTTTGCGCCCGTCTTGCCCGCGAGCTCGGTCTGCCTGTGCTGCTGTGGGGTCCGCGTGACGAGCGTCCCGAGCCCGATGGCACCCGCCTGCGCGATAGCCAGTGCGGCCTGTTCGCCACCGGCAAGGTTCTGCGCCGCTTCCAGGTTCCCTTTACCTATATGACCAACTGCCGCCTGACCGACCCCGAGTTCGAGCGCGGCGTCTGGGACTTTTTGGCCGTATGCAATGTGGTCAAGACCTTCAAGCACACTCGCATCCTGCAGATGGCGACCCGTCCGTTCGACTTCTGGTCCACCATGTGCAACGAGGGCGAGCTGCTCGAGAAGTTCAATATTCAGCTTTCGCCCATCCCCATGACCGAGCTTGTTCAGGCCGTGCGCGACGCTCAGGCCGACGAGCAGGCCATGGCCGCCATGCTCGACCACATTCGTCACAGCTTTGAGATCTGCATACCCGAGGACAAGGTCCCCGCGGTCGCAGGGCTCGCCATCGCCATGAAGCGCCTGGTCGAGAAGTACGGCTGCAACGCCGGCGCCATCCAGTGCTGGAACGCCCTGCAGGACGAGCTGGGCATTATGCCCTGCGCCGCCAACGCCATCCTCAACGAGATGGGCATTCCCATCGTATGCGAGACCGATATCCACGGCGCCATCACTGCGCTGATGGTCGAGGCCGCCGACCTGGGCCGTCACCGCGGCATGTTCGCCGACTGGACCGTGCGCCATCCCGATAACGAGAACGGCGAGCTGCTGCAGCACTGCGGCCCCTGGCCCTGCAGCTGCGCAGCCGTCAAGCCCAAGCTCACCTACCCGCTGGCTTTCGACCACCCCGGCGCGCTGACGGCCGAGGCCAAACACGGCGACCTCACCCTTGCCCGCTTTGACGGCGACAACGGCGAGTATTCGCTGCTGCTGGGCAACGCCCGCGGCATCGACGGCCCGGCTGGCATGGGCACCTACCTGTGGGTCGAGGTCGACAACCTCAAGCGCCTCGAGGCCAAGATCGTCGAGGGCCCCTACATTCACCACTGCGTCGCTATTCACGCCAACGTGGTACCGGTGCTCTACGAGGCCTGCAAGTACATTGGCATCCAGCCCGACCTGTACGACCCCATCGAAGAAGACGTTAAAGCCTACCTGCGAGGAGAGTAGAAATGGCAACTATCGAAGAGCTTGAGTCCCTGCGTTGGGACCTTCGCCGCGATTGCGTCGATATCATCATGGCTGGCGCTGGCGGCCACATCGGCGGCGACATGTCGGTCATCGACGCCCTCATGACCCTCTACGCCAACCACCTCAACATTTCGCCCGAGACCGTCGACGATCCCAGCCGCGATCGTTTCGTGCTTTCCAAGGGCCACGCCATGGAAGCCTACTATGCGGTGCTCTGCCACGAGGGCTATCTTGACCTCGACGACGTCAAGGCCCGCTTCTCCAAGTTCGGCAGCCCCTACATCGGCCACCCCAACAACAAGCTCAAGGGCATCGAGATGAACTCGGGCTCGCTGGGCCACGGCCTGCCCGTGGCCGTGGGCATGGCGCTCGCCGGCAAGATGGACGGCCGCGACTACCGCGTCTACACCATCATGGGCGACGGCGAGCTTGCCGAGGGCTCGGTCTGGGAGGGCGCCATGAGCGGCGGCAACTACCAGCTCGATAACCTGTGCGCGCTCGTGGACCGCAACCGCCTGCAGATCAGCGGCAGCACCGAGGACGTCATGAAGCAGGACAGCCAGGAGGAGCGCTGGGCTGCCTTTGGGTGGAACGTGCTGTCCATTCCGGGCAACGACGTCCAGGCTATTGACGCTGCACTGACGCTTGCTGCCGAGACCAGCGGAAAGCCCACGGTCATCATTCTCAACACGGTGAAGGGCTATGGCTCGCCCGTTATGGAGGACAAGGCCTCCTGGCACCATCACCTACCCAACGATGAGGAATATGCCCAGATCATCGCCGATTTCGCTGCCCATAAGGAGGCCATCAATGGCTAACAAGATCGCCAACCGCAAGGTTATCTGCGACACGCTGCTCGAGGCCGCCGAGACCGATAAGGACATCGTCGTCCTGTGCTCCGACTCCCGCGGCTCCGCATCGCTCACGCCGTTCTTCGATCAGTATCCCCAGCAGTCCGTCGAGGTCGGCATCGCCGAGCAGGATCTGGTGAGCATCGCCGCCGGCATGGCTTCGTGCGGCAAGAAGGCCTGGGCCGCCTCGCCGGCATCCTTTGTGACCACGCGCTCGTATGAGCAGTGCAAGGTCGACGTTTCGTACTCCAACACCAACGTCAAACTCATCGGCATCTCGGGCGGCGTGTCCTACGGCGCTCTGGGCATGAGCCATCACTCCGCGCAGGATATCGCCGCCATGAGCGCTATCCCGAACATGCGCGTGTATCTGCCGAGCGATCGTTTTCAGACTGCCGAGCTTGTGCGCGCCCTGGTTGCCGACAACAAGCCGGCCTATATCCGCGTGGGCCGCAACCCGGTCGAGGACGTGTATACCGAGGACGAGTGCCCGTTCCAGATGGATCGTGCCACCTGGGTGCGTCGCGGCACCGATGTGACGATTGTCGCCACCGGTGAGATGGTCCGCCATGCCGTGGACGCCGCCGATCTGCTCGCCGAGCAGGGCATCTCCGCCACCGTGCTCGACATGTACTGCGTCAAGCCGCTCGATGCCGAGGCCGTGATCGAGGCCGCTGGTGCCACGCGCGCCGTCGTGACCGTCGAGGAGCACAGCCCCTTTGGCGGCTTGGGCTCCATGGTCGCGCAGGTCGTGGGCGAGCATTGCCCGCGTCCGGTCAAGTGCCTGAGCCTGCCCGACGCGCCGGTCATCACCGGCACGAGCCCCGAGGTCTTTGCGCACTACGGCCTCACCGGCGAAGGCATTGCCAAGACGGTCGCCGAGTTCCTTCCCGCAGAGTAATTGGAATGTGACAAAGGGACAGTCCCTTTGTCACATTCATTTTGAAAGGGGTGGCCATGGGCCGCTACATCATCGGAATCGATCAATCCACGCAGGGCACGAAGGCGCTGCTGGTGGACGAGGGCGGCCATCTGATTCATCGTGCCGACCGCTCGCATCGCCAGATTGTCAATGATGCCGGCTGGGTGAGCCATGATCCGGTCGAGATCGCCGCCAACGTGTTGGCCGTGGCGCGTGCCGTGGTGGAGGAGACCGGGGTCAATCCGGCCGACATTGCTGGTATTGGCATCTCCAACCAGCGCGAGACCACCGTTGCCTGGAACCGCACGACGGGCGAGCCGCTGTGCGACGCCGTGGTGTGGCAGTGTGCCCGCGCCCGCGAGCTGTGTGACGAGCTTGCGGCGCGCGAAGGCGTGGCAGAGCTGGTGCGTGACACAACGGGCCTGGTGCTCTCGCCCTACTATCCGGCGGGCAAGATGGCTTGGATTCTCGCGAACGTTCCGGCGGCTGCCGAGGCCGCGGCGTCGGGTGAGCTGTGTCTGGGCACCATCGATGCCTGGGTGGTCTGGACGCTCACGGGCGGCGCGGAGTTTCGCTGTGACTGGTCCAATGCCAGCCGCACGCAGCTCTTCGACCTGCGCCGTGGCTGCTGGAGCGAGCCGGTGTGCGAGGCCTTTGGCATCGATCCGGCCTGCCTGCCGCAGGTGACCGATTCCGACGGTCTGTTTGGCACAACGGACCTGGATGGCTTTTTGCCCGCACCCGTGCCGGTACACGGCGTGCTGGGCGACAGCCATGCGGCCCTGTTTGCGCAGGGTTGCCACAGCCGCGGCATGGCCAAAGCGACCTATGGCACCGGTAGCTCGGTCATGATGAACGTCGGCAACGAGTTTGTCGCCAGCTCGCACGGGCTTTCGAGCTCGCTTGCGTGGCGTATGGATGGCGTGACCGAGTATGTACTCGAGGGCAACGTGAGCTACGCCGGCGCCGTCAAGACCTGGCTGCGCGACGACCTGGAGCTCATCAACAACCCCGAGGAGGTCACCGACCTGTGCTACGCCGCCAACCCGGCGAGCCATGTTTACTTTGTGCCGGCGTTTACCGGCCTGGGTGCGCCGCACTGGGCAAGTGATGCCGAGGGATGCGTTTTTGGTATGACACGCACCACGGGCCGCGCGGAGTTCGTAAAGGCTGCCGACGAGTCGATCGCCTATCAGATTTTTGACGTCATTGATGCGATGGTCGAGGATTCGGGCGCGGCGCTTGCCAAGCTTCGTGTTGACGGCGGCCCCACGCGCGACGCGTACCTGATGCAGTTTGAGAGCGATTTGGTCGGCTCGCCCATCCGCATTGCGAGCAACGACGAGATGAGCGGTCTGGGCGCGGCTTGGGCCTGCGGTATCGCGCTGGGCATGTATACGCGCGACGTGGTCGACGTCTACGGTGCCCGCGGCATCGTGGAGCCTGCCATGCCCGCAGACGAGCGAGCCAAAAAGATCGCCGGCTGGCGCCATGCAGTGGCCGCGACTATCTCGTACACCGCCTAGCATGATTTTTCTGGGACGGGGATCAAATAATCATCGGTCCTCGTCCCAGGTGGCTAATTTGGGACGGAGCTTTTTTGACTGGTATGATTGGTGTGACCATTCGAACCAGCTAAAAGAGCCCCGTCCCAAATTGACTATCGAGAGGATCTGCCATGGAGCGCATTGCGAGCTTTTCTGTCGATCATCTGCTGCTTGAGCCCGGCGTATACGTGAGTCGCATCGACCGCGATCCGGCGACCGGCGCTGCCGTCACCACCTTTGACCTGCGTCTGACCACGCCCAATAAAGAGCCGGTCATGAACACGGCTGAGTGCCACACCATCGAGCACCTGGGTGCGACCTTCCTTCGCAATCATGCCGAGTGGTCGAGCCGTATCGTTTACTTTGGCCCCATGGGCTGCCGCACGGGCTTTTACCTGGTCGTGTTTGGCGAGGTGACGAGCGAGGAGATCCTGCCGCTCGTGCGCGAGCTCTTTGAGTTCGTCGCCGACTTTGAGGGCGATGTCCCCGGTGCCGCTCCCGAGGAGTGCGGCAACTACCTGGACCAGAACCTTCCCATGGCAAACTGGCTCGCGCGCCGCTACCTCGACCGCGACCTGGCCGATATCGACGAGAAGCACCTGCACTACCAGCAGGCGTAAGGATTGCCTTCTGCTTCTAAACCGTTCACATGGAGATATCGACCGTTTAACTGTTTAGTAATGTTTACACGAGGTCATTTACGGTGTTTCGCTTAAACTGGCAACCAGAGTGATATTCAGGCAAGGCTCCTGAAGCAGCATCTGTCGACATTGATTGTCGGATTCTGCTTCGGGAGCCTTGTTTTGTTTAAGGGGGACACATGGAAATCGTTAAACGAATTAACACCAGCGCTGTCCTCTGCATCGACGGAAATGGCAGGCAGCTGGTGGCATTCGGGCGTGGCCTGGGGTTTAAGGACGTTGGCGATGAATTACCGCTCTCGGAGATTCAACGAACGTTCTATAACGTTAGTTCCCGCTACATCGCTCTCATTGATGAAGTCTCGGATGAACTTCTCGAGCTGACCTCGGATGTTATTGATATGTCGACAGGACTGCTTCCCTATGAAGTAAGCCCTAATTTGCCGTTTATTCTTGCGGACCATATCGCGTATGCAATTAAGCGCAAGGAGCAAAACATTGTTGTCCATATGCCCTTGTCTTTTGATGTTCGCCAACAATATCCCGTCGAATTCAAAATCGGCGAGTACGCGCTTCGAATAATCAGGAAACGTCTCAATGTTAGGCTTCCCGCTCATGAGACAGTTGGAATTGCCATGGCGTTTATCAATAACATGGCCGATTCGGATTCATGTGAGCTGGCTGAAGAGTTTGGCACGGACGTTTACGATCGCGTTCTCGAAGAATCAACTATTGCTGTTGAAAGACGGCTTGGTATTCAAGTTGATCGGGAGGGCTTCGATTATGCAAGGTTCGCAACCCACCTTCAGTACCTATTCAATAGGTTGAACTCTGGCGAAAGTATCGTAAGCGACAACCGCAAGATGTATCTCTCGCTCAAAGATGAATATCCGGTGGCATCGGCGTGCGCCGATGACATCGCTTCTGTTCTCAGCCGGCTGACGGGCCAAGAACTTATAGACGAAGAAAGACTCTATCTGATGATGCATATCAATCGAATCGCATCGAAAGCTAGGTAATTGGTCGGCGAAGGCGCGCGCTTTGCCGATGGTTACATATAAAACACAACATGGGAGAAATGGTATTTATGGCAGATACAACCAAGCTCGCTGCCGAGATTCTCGAGATGGTGGGCGGTACAGAAAACGTTACATTTGTAGCCCACTGCATGACTCGTTTAAGGTTCAATCTTAAGGACGAAAGCATCGTAGATGATGCAAAAGTCAAGGCAATCGATGGTGTGATCGATATTCGCCATTCAGCAGGGCAATACCAAGTGATTGTGGGGCCCAAGGTCGATAAGGTCTACGAAATCGTTGCAAAGGAAACCGGGGTTGACACCGGGAAGTCCGCGGCAGATGAAGGCGAGACCAAAGGTTTTCTGGGAAAGCTGATGAAGCTGATCAGCGGCATCATGATGCCCGTTCTTCCCGCCTTGATTGCATGCGGAATGATAAACGCCGTCCTTAGTATCCTGACGACGGCAGGTGTCGTTTCCGCTGAGAGCGGAATTTATACCCTGCTGTACGGCATGGGAAACGCCAGCATGTATTTCTTGCCCGTTCTCGTCGGATCGTCTGCGGCCAAATTCTTTGGAATCGATCAATATATCGGTGCGGTGCTCGGTGCAATCCTGCTTTACCCGACTTTTGTTGCCGCAGCTGGAGCTGGTGATGCGCTGGATTTGTTCGGCATGAAGTTCACGATGGTGAGCTATGCCTCGACGGTGTTTCCCGCTATCGTGGCGGCTTGGTTCGCATCCGTTCTTTATAAGTGGCTGCGTGCGGTTCTTCCCGATGCTTTGGCATTTGCACTCGTTCCGTTCCTGACAGTTGCTATTGCTGCCCCCATCTCGCTTCTTGTGGTTGGCCCGGTTATCCAACAGGCGAGCTCCTTGCTTGCGACTGCCGTACTGGCGGTCTATCAGTTCAGCCCCATTCTTTGCGGCGTTATTCTTGGACCGATATTTGGCCTCGTCATGATTCCTCTTGGACTCCATTGGGCCCTCATTGTGATCTCCATCAACAATATTATGACCGTCGGTTCCGACCCTATCCTTGGACTTCTTTGCGGTAGCATGGGTGTCGTCGGCGCTTGCTTGGCGTTTGCTTTCCGCTCGAAGGATCCGAGCGAAAAGAGCCTTGGATTCAGCTGTGCCATTACGAGCCTGTGCGGAATTACAGAACCTGCCCTGTACGGCATAGTTTTGGAGCACAAGAAGATCATCGTCGCTTCCATGATTTCTGGTGCAATTAGCGCTGTTATCCCGGCTATCTTCAATACCCGCACGTTTGTTATGACGTCGAGTGGTATTTTCAGCTTCCCCGGCTACATGAATCCTTCCGGTGATATGAGCAGCCTTATTGGTGCGATCCTTTGCAATGTCGTTGGTTTTATTCTTACCTTCGTCCTCGTCTACATCATGTATCGCCCTGATGCAGACACGTCGGCGGAATAGACAATTATTCGGAATGTAAGCTGCTGAAAACCCCGCGGCAGATTGCATATGGTGGGCTTGCGATTGATCTGCGCGAGCCCACCTCGTTTTTGGAGTGACTGGTTATGACAATTACTGCCGATATGACATTTGGAGAAATCGCACTTCTTCCTGAGTTCGCTGGGTTCGGTGAGCATCTCATGCTTTGCCGACCTTCAACTTGGGAGCGCATGTGGAATAAGCCCATCGCGGCCCATTTGAATTCCGACACTAATCCGTATGAAGTTACTCGTGTTCTGCGCGGGTTGAATCGGATTGTTGAGCTTGCGGATGACGGGAGGCAGGTTGCATACGATATTTGGGATGAAGCCGATTGTATTCGCGATCCGACCCGGCGCAACGCAAAGCTGTTTTTCTTTCCGGGGCGACCGGGGGCGCCATTCGTTATCGCGATTTCGGGTGGGGGCTATCAGAGCGTTTGTCACCAAATGGAAGGTTTTCCCGTTGCTCCCGAGCTCAACGATGCGGGCTATAACGTGTTTGTGTTGTCATACAGGGTGAGGGTCGAGCCGCTGATGCCGCGTCCGATCGATGACCTTAATCGCGCAGTCCGTTTTGTCCTCGAGAATTCAACGCGATTTAATGTGGACAAAAAATATGCGGTTATCGGTTTTTCCGCTGGCGCGCATTTGACCGCCGAGTGGGGGACGGATAACAAGGGGTTTGCATCTTACGGATGCGAGCCGCCAAAAGCTTTGGTTCTGTGTTACGCCCCGATTGACCTTCATGAGTCCGAATGTGCGTCAGACCATAGATTTCTTGATTCGGTGTGCGGTGGAGCTGGGCACGATGCGATTGATGATTTCTGCATTGATCAACATGTGTGGGAACGGTATCCGCCGACATATCTTTGGCAATGCGCCGACGATGATGTCGTATCGCCCGGCAATCTCGGAAAGATGGTTGACGCACTGGATGCGGCTGGGGTGCACCACGAGGAGATTGTGTATCCAGAAGGAGGACATGCGTTAATGAAACCTCATGCGCCGGAAACTGATCACTGGTGCTCGGGTGTCATTGAGTTCCTTAAGGGCTATCTCGGCTAAGTAAAATACACGCCGCCCTTTTGCCCATGTGACTCTGGTGCGTGTTGTTTGCGGTATTGACTCCATCAAAAGACGGCTAATGTTCTAGAATGTTTATATAGTCACATTTACGAACAGGAGCGAACATGCATATCTACTCTGTTACCGATCCCGAGTTCAAGTCCTACGGCCGCGTGTGGGACGACGTACCCTCGAGCCTGGCCGCCCCGCTCGTCGAGGCGCTTTCCGCCACGCCCATCCCCGAGGGTAGCAAGTATGTGGCCTCCGCGCCCGAGCTGGAGCAGGTCGAAGGCGCCGATACGCTCGGTCTGCTCATGTACGGCGGCCGCCCCTTCCAGCTGGGCTGGTGCAACGGCCACAACACGAAGCTCAACTGCCTGGAGTATCACCGCGCCAGCGAGTTCAACCTGGGTGCCCGCGACTTTATCCTGCTGCTGGCCAAGCGCGAGCAGATCGTCGACGGCAAGCTCGACACCGCGCGGGTCAAGGCCTTCCGCGCGCCGGCCGGCACGCTCGTCGAGGTCTACGCCACGACGCTCCACTACACGCCGTGTATGGTCGACGACGGCGGCTTCCAAGTGATGGTCGCGCTGCCCGCCGGCACCAACGGCCCGCGCCCCGAGGCCGCAGCCGATATGCCCGCCGCCGGTGATAGCTACTGCTACTGGAAGGCCGACAAGTGGGTCCTCTGCCACGCCGATAGCCCCAAAGCAGCCGAAGGCGGCTACGTAGGCCTCATCGGCAAGAACCTCGACATCACCTGCGACTAGGGTATTGTCTCAATCTGTAACATCTAGCAGGCAAAATCGTCTCTTCCTGTTACAGATCAAGACAAACCGGCCCGAACCACCACAAAGGTGCCTGTGAACTGCGCCCCGAAACTTGGACTGAATAAATAGCGACTACGCCGCAAGGGCCCGGTTCCGGAACTCCTCCGGCGTCAGGCCCTTCAATCTTACCTGCCTGCGCCGCGTGTTCCAATGGGCTATGTACTCCTCCAGGTCGCGCTTGAAGTCCCCGAAGCTGCCCCACTCCCTGCCGCGGTAGAACTCGTCCTTCACGTGGCCGAAGAGCTGCTCGGTGGCGGCGTTGTCGATGCAGTTCCCCTTGCGCGACATGCTCTGGGTGATGCCCGCCCCCTCCAGCCTGGAGGCGTAGGACTCGTGCTGGTACTGCCAGCCCATGTCCGAGTGCATGGTCGGCGCCGCCCCGCCGGGCAGGGCCTCGAGGAGCCGGTCGAGCATCCTGTGCTGCTGGGCGAGGTCCGGCGAGGTCGATATGTCGCTCGCCACGATCTCCTTCGTGCAGAAGTCGAGCACCGGGGCCCAGTAGGCCTTGGCGCCGGCGACCTTGAACTCGGTGACGTCGGTGCCGAGCTTCTGCCACGGCCCGTCGGCGCCGAAGTCCCTCGCGATGACGTTCTCGAACGTGCTCCCCACGAGCCCCCTGTAGGAGCTGTACCGGCGGCGGGAGCCCCGGCGGCGTATCCCGCACCGGATGCCCATCTCGCGCATCATCTTGAGCACGGTCTTGTCGGCCACGACCGCGCCCAGCTCGGCGCGCAGGCACATGGCTATCTGCCGGTGCCCGCAGCCGTTGGCGGTGCGCGAGAATATCTCGGCCGCGGCGTCGCGCAGTTCGGGCCTGGTCGGCCTCCGCGGGTGCGCCAGCGCGTAGTAGTAGGTCGACCTCCTGAGCCCCGAGCACTCCAGCAGGTGGCGCAGGGAGTGCCCCTCCGCCCTCAGCGCCCTCACCGCCTCGGCCGCCGCCCTGGTCAGAGCCCGTCCCGCTCGACCAGGGCGCGCAATTTTTTTAGGTAGGCGACCTCGGCCTCGAGCCTGCGGCAGCGCTCCTCGAGCTCCTGCTCGCGGGTGCGGGCCCGGGGCTTCGACCTCGACCCCCTCGGCCTGCCCTTCGGTCCGGGCCGCAGCGCCTCGGCGCCGCCCTCGCGGTAGAGCCTGCACCAGCGCTCCAGCGGGGACTTCGACCTGATCCCGAACTCGGCCATGGCGTCGGTCTTCGCCATCCCGCCGTCGACCACGGCCGACGCCGCGGCGACCCTCTGCTCGAATGTGTACCTGGATTGTTTCCCGCCCATGGACAGCAGCGCCTCGCTTCCGAACGCCCGGTATACCCACTGCCATTCTCTCACGGTCTCGCGGGGGACGGACAGGGTCTCGGCCGCCGGCTTGCAGCCGACGCCGGCGTCGAAGAGCTCGACGGCCCGCCTCCTGGACTCCAGGTCGTGCTTCACCCTGAGGTCTATACTCATGGAAAACTGGAGTGGGTATGATGAATTGGACACCTAGTTAAGAGCGAAAGGTGTTCAAGATGACCCAAAGAAGAAAGCGATACGACAGGCAGTTCAAGGTCTCGGCGGCAAAGGTGGTCCTGTCCGGGGAAATGACGGTCAAAGGCCT
>JAXJMV010000018.1:0-14242 GCA_036312985.1 Collinsella sp. | reverse complement strand
CGCGGGGCATGGGGCACGGGCGGGCGCTCAAGGCCGTCGCGAGGAAGCGGCTCAGGGCGATATACGCCGTGATGCGCGACCGGGTGCCCTACCGGGAGTAGCCCCGACGGTTGACAAAACTATAGGAACACCCAACGACTACCCGGGGGAGTTGCCTTCCCTCGTGGCGGTCTTCTAGCAGAAAAACCAAGTGAGTAGGCTTTTTGCAGAAGGCCGAGCACGCCCTAAAACGCCACAGCTCTGACCTGCAGTTTTATAGATCATTTGTCGCGATGTGCTCGGCAGGTTCAAAAAAGTCTACTCACTTGTATCTGAGACGCACCAGATTGGCAAAAACCGCCGCGAAAGGGCCCCTGGTCCCTTCGCGGCGGTCATACGCCTCTAATTTTGCGACGGTTTTGCCCGCTTGTTATTCGCTATAACGGGTGGCGATGGCGGCTCGCACCATGCCAGCGCTCATGAGGTACGTCACCAGGAAGTAGCCGCCGTATGCTGCCAGGAAGATCGCGCAGGTGAGGCCCACGGTGCCGCCTATGCTCATGTTGCCGAACGTGCTCACCAGCTCGATGATCACCTTGAGCGCCACACAGGAGTGAGCCAGCCCCACTGCCAGCGGGAACAAATAGAATACCGCTTGCTGCACCATCACCGAATGGCGAATCTGACGGTCGTCACAGCCGATCTGTGCCAGCACACGATAGTTGCGGCTGCCGTCGGCCACATTGGAGAGCTGCTGGATCGACAGTATCGCCGCGCACGCAACGACCAGAACAAAGCCAATGTAGATAGCCAGATAGCTAATCATGCCGTTCATTTGCGCTGCTTGCGTGTACATCTCGGAACGTGTGATGAAGATTCCCCACGACCCCGGCTCCTTGCCGTCAACGAGCAGATTGTCGAGCACCGTGTATTTAATGCTCTCGTCTGCCTCGGTCGTATCCATCCCCTGTTTGTAGTTAACGAGCAGGCTACTGGAATACGGCTGCAGATTAAGCTGGGACAACAGCTCGTCGGCTACGACCACGGTACCGGGATTGCTGCTCATCGCCGAGTTGGCGATGGCCGCCGTGTCCTTGTCCGACTTATCGGTTGCGGGCTTGAGCTCATGCCCGCCCAAGGTGAGGGTATGGCCGCCGGCCATGTATTTGGTGTACAGGTCGCCCAGATCACCGCCCATATCACACGTAAGCAAGTACTGGTCGAGGCCAATGCTCACCGGCTCCTCGCCCATCATCTGGCGCAGTTTGTTGTACTGGCTCGCCGGCGTCACAAACAGGCCCATCGTATCGGCATTGCTACCCCCGAACGCCCTGGGAAGCTTTTCGCCCATGGTCTTGCACATCTCACTTGGAGTCACCGAAGGATCCGAGCCGCCAAGCGGGTAACTCAGATACGAATCGATCTGCACATGCTCACCGGCAACATCGGCGATACTGACCTTCTTGCCGGTCTCGTCGTTGTTGTCCGCCGACTTGCCCCTGCCGTGCCATGCAGCGTACAAATCGACCGTTGTATCGGCCAGCACCATGCGATCGGCCTCAGACGGATTGACATACTCCTTGTAGTAGTCGAGCGTTTCGGGCGTGTAATAGATATACGTCTGCGACATATCGGCCGGCGTAAAGCGCTCCAGATTCTCATTCATCACGTTGGCAATCGACATACCGCAGGTCACCGAGGTGATGGCGAGGAACAGAATCATCGCGATGACGCCCATCGAAAAGCACACCGTATTGACCTTGGCCGAAAGCTGACGCACGGTAAACATATTGAGGCCGCGCCAATACACGCTGCGCAGGCTCTGCAGCAGCTTGATGAGCATGCCCGAGAGTCCCCAGAACAGGGCAAAGGTGCCCACGGTAACCATAGCGGTCGTAATACCAAACTGGTTCATGGCCTCTTGCAGCTCGCTGTCCGTCGCGGTTAGCGGGAACCCATCACGTAGCAGACGGTAATAGGCCGCGCCCACAAACACCACGCCCACGGCAAAGATGGCAATCGCGATCCAGGGGTTGCGTGTCTTGATGCTCTCGTTACGACGCTCGGCACCCATAAGCTCGATGAGTTTGGTACGACGCACGGCGCGAAGGTTCAGCAGTAGCGTGAGCACAAACATTACGAGCATGCAGGCAAGGGTCAGATTGAACGCATGCACCGAGAAAAAGAAGTGGAAATTGGCGATCTGTGTCTTAAAGAGCGAGGCCGTAAAGAACGTCACGAGCTGGGAGAGTCCCACACCCAGCACAATGCCGGCGACAAAGGCCACGACCGATACTATCACGGTCTCGAGCGCCATGATCGTAGCGACGCGCCCGCGCCCCATGCCGAGCACCTGGTACAGGCCAAACTCCTTCTTGCGGCGTTTCATGATGAAGTTATTGGCATACACCATCAAAAAGGCCATGACACCGGCCAAAAAGTACGTCAGGTAGCCGAGCATGCTGCCCATAACCTGCGCCACGCCCTCTTCATCGATACCGGCGATGTCGACCTGCATCGAGATGGTGTTAAAGGCATAGAAGACCGTGACGCCCAGGGTGAGCGTCAAAAGGTAGACAAGGTAATCGCGGCCGGCGCGGCGGACGTTGCCCCAAGCGAGTTTACAGATCATCGGAGCCCTCACCGCCCATCATGGCAACGACCTCCATAATGCGGTCGAAGAATTCTCGGCGGTCGGTGTCGCCGCGGCGCAGCTCGGTGAAGATCTTGCCGTCGCGAATAAACAGCACACGGCTCGTGTAGCTGGCGGCAAAGCTGTCGTGCGTGACCATGAGCACGGTCGCGCGTAGGCGGCGATTGAGGGCCTCCAGGCTCTCGAGCAGCAGGCGAGCGCTTTTGGAATCGAGGGCGCCGGTGGGCTCGTCGGCCATGATCATGGTGGGGTCGGTAACGAGCGCGCGAGCCGCGGCAACGCGCTGCTGCTGACCGCCGGACATCTGGTAGGGATACTTGTCGAGCACCTGACTGATAGACAGGCGCGCTGCCACATCCTGCACGCGGGTCGAGATCTCTGCCGAGTTTGTGCGGGCGATGGTGAGCGGCAGAGCGATGTTCTCGCGTGCCGTGAGCGTATCGAGCAGGTTGGAGTCCTGGAAGATAAAGCCCAGCTCCTCGCGGCGGAACTGCGAGAGCTTGGCCTGCTTCATGCGCGTCACGTCCTGGCCGTTGATGCGGATCGTGCCACTTGTGGCGCTATCGATGGTCGACACGCAGTTGAGCAACGTCGACTTGCCCGAGCCCGAAGCGCCCATGATGCCCACGAATTCGCCGCGGTTGACGGTAAAGCTGACGTCGTTGAGCGCGCGGGTCACGTTGCCCAGCGCTCCATATACCTTTTCGAGATGCGCGACCTCCAGTACCGGGGTCGTCATGTGCGTGGTTTGCATACCGAGTCCTTTCTTGCAATTAGTCTACGGCATCTATAGTCGCAAGAAGACGAGTCGGCTACCATCGATATGGCTTACGCTTGCTTTACCGTTGTGTAAGGTACGCGTAGCTACCCTGCCACGTGTTGATGTTGAGAGAGGACTCCTGTTGAAGACTGTTCATGTTGCCGCTGGGATCATTCGCAAGGAAGGATCCGATGAGCTGCTTGCCGTGCAGCGCGGCTACGGCGACATGCAGGGACTTTGGGAGTTCCCCGGTGGCAAGCTCATGCGCGGTGAGACGCCCGAGGACGCCGTACGCCGCGAGCTCATGGAAGAGCTGCAGGTAAAAGTCACCAACCTGCGCGATTTCTATACCGTTGAGTACGACTACCCCGATTTCCATCTCTCCATGGAGTGCTACTACTGCTCGCTGACCAAAGGGTCTGGCGAGCCCCAGAAGCATGACCGTCAGCTTGATATCCGCTGGATTCCGCGCACCTCGCTTGCCACGGTGGAATGGATGCCCGCTGACAAGGGGCTTATCGATGCGCTGATTGAGCTGAAGGAAGATCGGCTTGGGGCCAACGGCACTGCCAACGACGCCGGGGCCACCACGACCGACGAGCCCGCCGTCAAACCCAAGCGCGCACCTAAGCGCCGTAGCAAAAAACGCCCCAAACCAGGTCTGCTCGACGGCATCGATACCTCGGACCTTTCCGCCGACGAGCGTGAGCTCGTGCGCCGTCGCGCCGCCATCAAAAAGTCCATGAAGGGCAACAAGCGCGCCAACACCAAGCCCGAGCTGCTCGTACGACAGCGCCTGCGCGCCGCGGGCCTTACGGGCTATCGCTTGGAATGGAAGGTTCCCGGCAAACCCGACATCGCCTTCCCCGGGCGCAAGATCGCCATCTTCGTCAACGGCTGCTTTTGGCACCGCTGCCCCAAGTGCAACCCTAGCCAGCCCAAGCGCAACGTTGAGTTTTGGGAGGCAAAGTTCCGTCGCAACGTCGAGCGCGACCACGCTGCCGTGGCAGCACTCACTCAAATGGGCTGGACGCCCATAACCATCTGGGAATGCGAGCTCAAAAAAGACCACATCGACGCCACGATGGAAAAGGTCATCGAACAAGTACGCGCCGCCGCACCGCAGCGCTAAGAACGAGCCGTCCACACGCCCCACACAGGCGAGCCACATCCGCGCCACAAACCTTAGAAAGCCCTTAAGCTCAAAACCTTTCAAGAGTGTTACTCGATAGCTTTGACCTGCGGTTTCATCGCAACGTCAAACCTCATTAAGCCTTTCTTTAGCACTTCTTTGCAGCAGCCGCGGCATAATACTGCCAACGCACGGGACCTAGCAGCACACCCCGTGCGCAACCTTTTGGTGGACATCGAGGAGGCCGCATAAGCATGCATTCTTCCAATGACGCAGCACAGCAGCCATCCCTAACACATGCAGACCTTTTCTCCTTCCCCCCGACACAGAGAAACGGCCTCCTCGACTCCCCAACCACAAAAGCCAAACGCTCAACCGACCAGAGCCACAACTTACGAGCATCGTTCGAAAAGCTCCAAGCATCTCTAGACAAAACCTTCCCCAACCAAGCCCGGGCATACTAACCCCTCATCAACAAAGCGCCCCTCGCGCCCCATCCTTTCCGCCCTAACGCCACAAGGGCGATCGAGCAGGACGGCTTGGGCGGGTCCCCGTACTTAGTTTCCAAAATCATTCCGCAGCGCGAAGGCCCCCGTTGCCAACGCTTCGTAGAAGCGAGGCAACGGGGGCCTTCATGCGCGAGGACGTTTTGGAAACTAAGTACGGGGACCCGCCCAAGCCGTCCGGTGGGATCAGAGTACCCTTGCTGTTACTCTGCTTTGCCCACAGAGTTGAGGTTGGTCATGCGGATCTTAACCAGCTCGGTGATCTCACGCATGCCCTCCTTGGCCGGCTTCTTGGGGTCGAAGCAGGCGGGGTTCTCGGCCATGTAGGCCATGAAGCCCTTGGTATAGGCCTGACGCAGCTCGGTGGCGTAGTTAACCTTGCAGATACCGTTCTTGACTGCCTCGGCGACCTGCTCATCAGGCACACCGGAAGTGCCGTGCAGAACCAGCGGCACGTCGACAGCGTCGCGGATAGCCTTGACGACGGACTGCTCAATATGCGGCGTAGCGGTGTAGACACCGTGGCTGGTGCCGACGCCAATAGCGAGGGAGGTGCAGCCGGTGCGCTCGACGAACTCCTTGGCCTCATCAGGATCGGTGTAGGGATTCTCACCCTCAACTGCAGGACCGTCGTCCTCCTTGCCGCCGACCTTGCCGAGCTCAGCCTCAACAGGCACGCCCATGGCGCGACCAGCATCGGCAACGGACTTGGTCAGGGCGATGTTGTCCTCAAAAGACTCGTGAGAGCCGTCGATCATGACGGAAGTGTAGCCGGTGCGGAGAGCCTGCATGCAGCGCTCGTAGCCATCGCCGTGATCGAGGTGCAGGGCAACGGGAACCGTAGCGCGCTCGGCAGCAGCCTTGACCATGCCGTAGAAGTAGTCCAGGCCAGCGGTCTTGATGGTGCCCGGGGTGGTCTGCATGATGACGGGGGACTTGGTCTCCTCGGCAGCGGCCAGAACGGCCATAACAAACTCGAGGTTCTCGACGTTGAAAGCGCCAACAGCGTAGTGGCCGGCCTGAGCGTCCTTGAGCATCTTTTCGGTGGTAACAAGTGCCATGAGCGTTTGCTCCTCTCCCTCGCCCGCATCTGGACATCGGGCGTAGTTGTTCACAAAGCGTTTTACCTTGCGTTTTACTGCGCTCATTGTATGAAATTCAGCGTCTTTGCATGTGCGAGATATTGAGCCCATGCAGGTCAATACAGTCGTTTTTGAAAAGTAAACGGAAGGAATTGGGGCCGGGCGGGCGTGTTCGATATTGAATTTTGGGCGTTGAGCGTCTTTCTTTTATTGAAAAGATAAGTAATCGAAAGGTGTTTTCTTACTCAAAAAGAAAATGAACGAAAATAGAGTCAACACAATTCCTGCAAATTTAGCCGAGAATGGAGCAGACATGACCCAAGCTACCAACCGTGCTTTTGCCGACGAACGCCGCGCCGCCATCATGGAAATGCTCGAGCACAACGCCTCGGTGCAGGTAGCAGAAATCGCCCAGACCTTTGGCGTGTCCTCCGTCACCGCCCGCGCCGACCTGGACGCGCTCGCCGAAGCAGGCAAGCTGCGCCGCACGCATGGTGGCGCCGTATCGCTCCACAAGCGTCTGACTGTTTCCACGCAGGATCGCCGCATCAATGTCAACGTCGCCGCCAAACAAGCCATCGCACAAAGCGCCATTGAACTCGTCAATGACGGTGACACCCTGCTCGTCGACTCGGGCACCACGGCGCTCGAGTTCGTCCGGCTCCTTGATCAGCGCGACGGCATCACCGTTATCACGGCCGACATTACCATCGCCGATTATATTGACGAGAGCATGCCCTCGGTCGATGTCGTCATGCTGGGCGGGGCACTGCGCAAAGGTCATCGCTATCTGTACGGCCCACTTACCATGCAGGCTCTCCAAATGGTCCACGCCGATCTTGCCGTCATGTGCCCTGGCGCTTTTGTCCCCAGCTGCGGCTTTACGACCGACTTTCCCCAGATGGCCGAGACCAAAACGGCTATGATCGCCGCGGCCCATCAAAGCGTCGCCCTCATGGACGCCAGCAAGGTTAACGGACGCGGCATGTACCGCTTTGCCGAGCTGACCGATGTCGACGCCATCGTGATGGACCGTGACCCCGATCATTCCGTCGCCACCTCAATCGCCGAGGCCACCGACAGCGCACGTCCAGTCCTCATCATCGCCGGCGCTTAAACAAAAACCACCACAAAGGTGCCTGTCCCCTTTGTGGTGGTTTTGACGGTAGAAGCGAGCCGTTGTTACTTGGACAGCTCGTCGGCGAGAGCTTCGATCTGGGCGCGCGAGGCGTCGTTGAGCGAGCCCAGCACGGTCACCTTGTTCTGCGCCAGGGTGATGTCCTTCATGCCCTCGAGCTCCTTGGTCATAACCTTGGCAGCGGTGGGCGCCCAGGAGCCGGCCTCAACGAGCGCCACCGTACGGTTCTGATAGGCGTTCTCGGCAAGCGTGTGGATAAAGGTGCTCATGAACGGGAAGATCTCGCCCTGATAGGTGATGGAGGCGAGCACCAGACGGTCGTAGCGGAACGCATCCTCAACGGCCTCGGCCATGTCGTCGCGAGCCAAGTCAAAGACGGAAACCTTCTGGCCGTGGGCCTCGAGCGCAGATGCAAGCTCCTCAACGGCAGCCTTCAGATGGCCATACACGCTCGCATAGGCGATCGTGATGCCCTCGTCCTCGGGCTGATAGCTCGACCAGGTGTTATAGGTGTCGAGGTAATAGCCCAGGTTCTCGGTCAGTACGGGGCCGTGGAGCGGACAGATGATCTGGATATCCAGATCGGCGGCCTTCTTGAGCACGGTCTGCACGAATTTGCCGAACTTACCGACGATGCCAAAGTAGTAGCGGCGCGCTTCGCAAGCCCAGCCTTCCGGGTCCTCGATGTCGTTGGCGCCGAACTTGCCAAAGCCGTCGGCACTAAAGAGCACCTTGTCGGTAGACTCGTAGGAGAAGATCACCTCGGGCCAGTGAACGTTGGGAGCGCCGACAAACGTTAGGCTGTGACCGCCCAGATCGAGCACGTCGCCCTCTTTGACGACCATCTTGCGCTCGGGGTAGTCGGTGCCAAAGTAGTTGACCATCATGCGGAAGGCGCCCATGCTGGCCACAATCTGTGCCTGGGGATAGCGCTCCATAAAGGCGGCGATGCCAGCAGAGTGATCGGGCTCCATGTGATGGACGACCAGGTAGTCGGGCGTACGGCCGTCGAGCGCGGCCTCGAGGTTGCCGAGCCATTCGTCGACAAAGCCAGCGTCAACCGAATCGGCGACAGCGATTTTATCGCCCAAGATAACATAGCTGTTGTATGCCATGCCGTTCTCGGACACGTCGTACTGGCCCTCGAACAGGTCAATGTCGTGATCGTCGACACCGATGTAGCGGATATCCTTGGTGATCTCCATCAGGCAAAGCCTCCTAGATAGACAAAAGAACCCGTCTATCATAACACTCGCCTTCATAGCCACGGCTATCTGTCAGCATCCTTATCGATTGGAATTTAGGCGGAATATACCGCCGTTTACCTGCGCAAACTATGAGCGTGGTATCGCCGTGCTATGTCGAATAATGAGTTGGCCGGGAATACGAATGGCAACGGTTTTGCCCGCCGTACCCGCCTCGGGAACCGCATGCTCGAACACCTCGCGTCCGCGCTGATGTAGATCGAATCGCACGGTCGTGAGCTCGTTGTGTGCTACAAAATCATCGAGCGAATCATCGACGCCCACCACGCTTACGTCCTCGGGCACGCGAAGACCGCTATCACGCAGCGCGGCAATCGCGCCATTTGCCATCTGGTCGTTTGCCGCGTAAATCGCCGTCATGGTGCGATCGTGCTCGGCCAGGTACCTGCCGGCCTCGTAGCCGCTGTTGGCAGACCAGTCGCCCTCGAGCGGCTCTGCCGGCTCGATGTGTTTACGCTCGAGCGCATCCTGCCAACCGGCTCGACGAAATTGCTCGTCGACCGAGAACGACGGGCCGCCAATATAGCGAATCTGCCCGTGCCCCAGCTCAAACAGGTGATCCATAAGCAAGAGCGAGCAGCCGTAATGGTCGGAATCGACCGTAGTCACGCGCGGATGCGCGTACATGGTAACGATGACCGTTCCAATGCCCGGCAGTGGATCAAACGTCTCAAAATCGGGCGCCATGCGGCTCATGCCGATGATGATGCCATCCACCGGCAATGCGGCCATACGACGCGTGGCCTCGGCAAGCGAGAATTCCTCAGTCTTGGACATCTCGACCAGCGTGATGGCGCAATTATGCTCGCGAGCAGCGCTGGCGATGCCGTCGATCATTGAGAGGTTGCCAAACTTGGTGACATCGTTAACGCACAGGCCGACCGAATGGTAACGACCGTCGCGCAGCGAGCGACCGGCATAACTCGGGCGAAAGCCGAGCTCTTGCATAGCTGCCTGCACGCGCCGGCGCGTCTGTTCGTTAACGTTGGGCAAGCCGTTGGCGACGCGCGAAACCGTCTGCTGCGAAACGCCAGCAGCGCGGGCGACGTCGGCCATGGAGACCGGACGCGAACTGGTATCGTTGAACGGGCGCCTTGCCACAGGATCACCTTCACCCTTGCGAGATCTGAATAGCGTGAATGCCGGCCCGGGCAGAAATATACCCAGCGCCGAGGCTCGCTATCGTCGGACGCATGTTAACGTACTCTACTTTTTCTATCTGCATCTCTTCCGCTCTATAAGTCCATACGGCAGTACCGTTCACGGCTGTATTTCTACCGATTACCAGATTCTCAAAAAGTGACAAGCGATATGTTATGAGTACGTTAACATAGCCCGTAACGTGCGACATCGTGAACATTTGGTTCATGCCGCTTCAAATTGTTAACGTATTCACAACGACGCAAACTCGCCTGTACGCGCCAAGGAAAGGACCCTCATGACCGCCCCCGACGAAAAGACACTCGCCACGCTCACCAAGCTGTTTGAGGATGAGTTTGGCCCCATCGGCGACCGCCAGGTGCTCTATGTGCACGCGCCCGGCCGCTCCGAGATCAGCGGCAACCACACCGACCACGAGGGCGGCCACGTTATCGCCGGCTCGCTCGATGTCGCCGTCGACGGCATTGCCGTGGCAACCGACACCAACAAGGTCCGCGTTGCCGATGAGGGCTACCCCACCTTTGAGATCACGCTCGACAGCTTGGATATTCAGGAGCCCGAGAAGGGCACGTCAGCGAGCCTCGTTCGCGGCATGGCCCACGAGATCGCGGCCCTGGGCGTTGAGCCCCAGGGCTTTGACTTCGCCTTCACCTGCTCCGTCCCCTCGGGCGGCGGCCTTTCCAGCTCTGCCGCCGTCGAGGCCGCGTACGGCCGCGCTATGGAGACGCTCTGGGGCGCGCCCGCCATTGAGCCCGTCACGCTCGCTCAGATGAGTCAGCGTACCGAAAACAACTATTACGGTAAGCCCTGCGGTCTGATGGACCAGGCCGCCGTGTGCCTGGGCGGCCTCGCCTACATGGATTTTGAGGACCAGGCTCAGCCTAAAACTCAGAAGCTCGAGCTTAGCTTTGAGGATCACGGCTATGCGCTCGTGCTCGTCAAGGTGGGCGCCGACCATGTGGCAGCTACCGACGACTATGCCGCCGTTCCGCGCGAGATGCAGGACGTCGCCGCCGAGTTTGGCAAGGCACGCCTGTGCGAGGTAAACGTGGCCGACTTTGACGCCAAGCTCCCCGAGCTGCGCGCCAAGCTGGGCGACCGCGCCTGCCTGCGCGCCGTTCACTACTGGTACGAGAACGGACTGGTCGACAAGCGCTGGGCAGCTCTAAACGCCGGCGACATCGACCAGTTCTTGGCCCTGACGCGCGAGTCCGGCGCCAGTTCCGCCATGTACCTGCAGAATGTCGTTGCCAAGCTGGGCTCCGAGCAGCCTTCCATGTATGCCCTGGCGCTGGCCGAGCACGTGCTCGACGGCCGCGGCGCCGTCCGCATCCACGGTGGCGGCTTTGGCGGCACTATCCAGGCCTTCGTGCCGATCGACCTGGTCGACACTTTCATTGCCAAGATGAACGGCTGGCTGGGCGAGGGCTCTGCCCGTCACTACGCCATCTCTGACAAGGGGGCTTACGCGGCATGGCTGTAATGACTGACGCGCGCGACGCCGCGCAGAACCTAATTGAGTACGCTATCCATCGATCCATGATCGGTCAGGACGATCGCATCTGGGCTTACAACACCATTTTGGAGTGCATCGGCGCCACGGGCCCCGCACTCGACATGGCTTGGGCGCTTCGGGCCGAGATGATTTCGCTCTTGCACCCCAATACCCTTCCCGACTTTGACCTGGAGGGCACGCTCGCCGCGCTTTCCGAGGCCGCCGTTGCCAATGGTGCTGTCGAGGACACGGCGTCGGGCCGCGATCGCATCGCCATGCGCATCATGGGCGCGCTTATGCCGAGGCCTTCGGTTGTAAACGAGGAGTTCAATGGGCGCATGGGCGTCAACGAACCCCGCGCCGCGACCGACTGGTTCTACGGCCTGTGCTGCGACGCCGGCTATGTGCGCCGCGCCGCCATCGCACGCAACATCAAGTGGAGCACCCCCACCAACTGGGGCGATCTTGAGATCACCATCAACCTGTCCAAGCCCGAAAAGGACCCGCGCGACATTGCCGCCGCCGGTGCCGCCAAGAACACGGGCGAGAAGTACCCTGTCTGCCAGCTCTGCATCGAGAACGAAGGCTATCCCGGACGTTCCGCCGCAGCCGACGGCGGCGCTCACCCCGCTCGCCAGAACCTGCGTGTTATCCCCATCCAGCTCGACGGCGAGCGCTGGGGCTTCCAGTACAGCCCGTACGCGTACTTTAACGAACACTGCATTGCCATGAGCTCCGAGCATCGTCCAATGCACGTCGATCGCAAGAGCCTCTCCTGCCTGCTCGACTTTGTGGACCTGTTCCCGCACTACTTCATCGGCTCCAACGCCGACCTACCCATCGTGGGCGGCTCGATTCTGTCGCACGACCACTTCCAGGGCGGCGCGCACGAGTTCCCCATGATGCACGCGGCCGAGGTCTCGCAGTTTAGCGTGCCCGGTTTTGACCAGGTCAGCGGTACCGTGCTGCAGTGGCCACTCTCGGTGCTGCGCCTGCGCTCGCACGACCGCGCCCAGCTGCTCGATGCTGCCGAGAAGATCATCCTCGCCTGGCGCGAGTGGACCGACGAGTCTGTGGGCGTCATCGCGCACACGGCCGACGGTGCGGCGCACAACACCGTGACGCCCGTCATCCGCCGCGTGGACTCCCGCGGCAAAGCAGGTGGCGAGATCTACGAGGCTTACCTTGCGCTTCGCTGCAACATCACGACCGACGAGCATCCATTGGGCGTGTTCCACCCACATGCGGAGTATCACCACATCAAGAAGGAGAACATTGGCCTGATCGAGGTTATGGGCCTGGCCATTCTTCCGCCGCGCCTGGTTCCCGAGCTCGGCGCCGTCCGCGAGCACCTGCTGGCCGCCAAAGTCGACGCAAGCTATGACCTTGCCGCCGCGCTCGAGGGCGACGATCTTTGCCGCAGCCACGCCGCATGGGCCCTGGACGTCTTTGCCCGCCGCGCCGATGAGTTTACGGTCGACAACGCCATCGACATCCTGCACGAGGAGGTCGGCGTGGTGTTTGGCCACGTGCTCGACAACTCCGGCGTCTTTAAGTGGGACGAAGCCGGCCGCGCCGCCCAGCAGCGCTTCATCGACTCGCTGTAATGATCCCATGGGGACGGAGGAAAACGGATCATTTCCGCCCACACGACAACGGCGCCCGCCGGCATCATCGCCGGCGGGCGCCGTTATCTGATGCACGGGTAGCTAATTTGGAACGTCCCTGGGTGCCGACCTAAACCCCACATTATTCGATGGAAAAACGTGGTTCACTCCCACATTTTTTGATGGAAAAACGCGGCTATCATCGTCTTGGACGAAATCCAAGAGGCACGCGTGGCATCACCTCGCTCAAATACTTCAACGAGCTGGCGCCAGAATACCATATCGTTGCAGCCGGCTCCTATATGGGGCTCGCGCTCCGACGCGAAAACGAGTCGTTCCCCGTCGGCAAGATCGACCAACTCACCATGCACCCCATGGGGTTTGTCGAGTTCGTCCGTGCCGTCGATGGCGACCCGCTCGCAGACGCCATCCTTACCGCAGACATGGACCTGCTGGCAAACGTTTCCGAGAAGCTCGAACGCCTGCTCAAGGAATACCTCGTTGTCGGCGGTATGCCCGAAGTTGTCTCCGCTTTCGCCGCCTCCCACGATTTCATCGAGGCCCGCAGGCTTCAACAGCAAATCATCGAAGCTTACGAATCCGATTTTGGCAAGCATGCGCCAGCCCGCATCGTCGAGCGCATGAAGCTGGTTTGGAAATCCCTTCCCGGCCAGCTCGCAAAGGAAAACAAGAAGTTCGTCTACGGCGCGCTTCGTCCCGGGGCGCGCGCACGCGATTTTGAGGAAAGTCTCCAGTGGCTCATGGACTACGGGATCGTTCATAAGGTGCCGCGCGTTTCCGCCCTAAGAGCACCGCTCACAAGCTACGAGGATCTCTCGGGCTTCAAGCTGTTCTGCATCGACACCGGCATCCTCGGAGCACTCTCCGGCCTCTCGCCGGCCATTGTTCTGAACGGGCCCGTTGTTTTTACGGAGTTCAAAGGCTCGCTGACCGAGCAATACGTCGCACAGGAGCTTTTGCTCCAAGGCAAAACTCCCGCGTATTGGTCATCTTCCTCCGGCAATGCAGAGACCGACTTTGCCATCGACCGTGCGGGGACCGTGCTTCCGCTCGAGGTCAAGGCGGCAGAGAATCTCAAAGCAAAGAGCCTGAGGATTGCCTGCGAGAAGTTCGAGCTCGAGCGCTGCGTAAGAACATCGTTAGCGGCATATAGAGACGAGGGCACGCTCGTCAACATACCCCTCTGGGAGATTGGGCAAATCGACAAGCTGGCATAGGCGCTGAGGGGGCGCCCCGCAAGGAGTGTCCCAAACTACCGGCAGAAAAGGAATGTCCCTATCTGCCGCATTACGTCGATGTTTTGGCAACGACAGACACTATGACCCAATCCGAGGGCACTAAAAAGATAGGAGCCCCCGCTCGTGACCGCGGGTCGGGGCTGCGACAATGATGTTGAAGTGCCATAGGCGCAGCCGCGCCGCAACGAGGTTGGGAGGCTCCCAT
>JAXJMV010000017.1:0-52649 GCA_036312985.1 Collinsella sp. | reverse complement strand
CGCGGGGCATGGGGCACGGGCGGGCGCTCAAGGCCGTCGCGAGGAAGCGGCTCAGGGCGATATACGCCGTGATGCGCGACCGGGTGCCCTACCGGGAGTAGCCCCGACGGTTGACAAAACTATAGGAACACCCAATGACTAAGTTGCAGGTGGCGGCGGTTGTGTTACACTAACGCTGCGTATATGACGCAAATATCTCGATACAGATCAATGATGTCCGTCGGTATTTGACGGAGCTAGACTGTTTAGCCGCCCTGAAGGTTTATGCAGGGAGCATGTGATCACAGGGCTTGAAAAGAAAGTTGAGCAAACACTGTGTCTGATCAACAGCAAGAAAACGAAATAACGACGACGCAAGCCGCTCCCGCTGCACCGGTTGCGTCGGACCAGGTCGCGGCGCCCGCGCAAACCTCGGCTCCTGAGACGCCTAAGGCTGCAACGGCTGAGAAGGCCGTGCCTGCAACTGGTGAGGAGGCTGCTCCGGCAAAGCCCAAGCGCACGCGCCGCGCGGCCAAGCCTGCCGCTGACGGCGAGGAGGTCACCAAGCCCAAGCGCCGTACCGCGCGCACGACGCGCGCCAAGCGCACCGTTGCAGCTGACTCCTCGGCGCCGATTTCCGATGAGGTCGCGCAGGCACGTGCGTTGGCGCAGATTAGCGAGGCTCAGGTGGTGCGCGCCCGCCGTCGTGCTGCCGAGCGCGAGGCCGCGGCTCTGACCGAGCTTGCAGCTCCGTCTGTGCCCGAGACCCCTGCCGCCGACCAACCGACCGAGAAGCCGGCACCGCGCACACGCCGTCGCACGGCTGCTAAGGCCGAGCAGGTTGCTGAACAGGTAACCCCCGAGCTCACTGAGGCTTCGGTCCGTTCCGCGGCAGGGGAGGGCGCATCGCCAACTGAGCCCGCTGCGCCTGTCGAGGCCAGCGAAGTTCCCGTTGTCGATCCGGCTTTGCGCCCGCACCGTCGCGGTCGCAAGCCCAAGGCCTTCGTCGAGGCAGAGAAGGCCGCAGCCGCAGCCGCAGCTGCTCGGGATGCTGCGGCGACCGCCGAGTCTGCAACCGCTGCCGATGCACCCGTTCAGGATGCTGCGACTTCCGAGGCCGCTCCCGCCGATGCCGAGCCCGCCGACGTCCGCCCCGGTCGCAGCCGTCGCACTGCTGTTAAGCGCACGTCCAAGGCTAAGGCTGCCAAGAAGGGTGCGTCCGAGGATTCCGACGAGACGACCGCCGATGCATCGACTGATGCCGCCGAGTCCCAAGACGTCGAACAGCCTGCGTCCGAGAAGCCCAAGCGCGGTCGTAAGAAGTCCGCTAAGGCCAAGGCGTCCGAGCATCAGGCTGATGTCGAAGCGCAGGTCGATTCTGGCGCCGAGGCCAATGAAGCCGCTGCGGTCAATGCCGACGCCGCCGCAACCGATGCTGCCGCGCCCGCCGAGGCCGAAGACGGCACTCGTTCCAACCGTCGCCAGCACAAGCGCAACGAGGAACGCAACGAGCGCAACAACGACCGTCGCAACCGTCAGCGCGACCGCAAACAGCGCAATAAGGAGCGCAATGCCGCTCCGACTGAGCCCACGCTTTCGCGCGAGGAGCTCGCGGCCATGAAGGTCGCCGAGCTGCGCGAGAAGGCCAAGGAGTTCGAGATTGAGACGACCGGCAAGAAGAAGGCCGAACTCGTCGAAGAGATCTACACCACCGCCGCGAAGGCCGAGGGCTTCCGCGACATCAAGGGCATTCTGCAGATTCGCCCGGACAGCTCCGGCATCATCCACGCCCATGGCTACATGAAGTCCAACGACGACGCCTTCGTGCCCGCCTACCTCATCCGCTCCGCGCGCCTGCGCACGGGCGACGTCATCGAGGGCTCGCTGCGTCCTTCGCGCGGCGGCGACAAGCGCGCCGGCCTCGCCAAAATCACGACCGTCAACGGTCTGGACCCCGAGCAGATTCGCAACCGTCCCAAGTTCGGCGACCTCACCCCGGTCTATCCCAACGAGCCGCTGCGCATGGAGCACGGCAAAGACTCCATTACCGGTCGCGCCATCGACATCGTGTCGCCGATCGGCAAGGGTCAGCGTGGCCTGATCGTGTCCCCGCCCAAGGCCGGCAAGACCACGATCCTCAAGAAGATCTGCCAGTCTATCTCGATTAACAACCCCGAGGTGCACCTCATCTGCCTGCTCGTCGACGAGCGCCCCGAAGAGGTCACCGATATGCAGCGTTCCATCAAGGGTGAGGTTGTGGCGTCGACCTTCGATATGCCCGCCGACAACCACACTCGCGTGGCAGAGCTCGTCATCGAGCGCGCCAAGCGCATCGTGGAGCTGGGCGGCGATGTCGTGGTGGTGCTCGACTCCATTACGCGTCTTGCCCGCGCCTACAACTTGGCGGCGCCCGCCTCGGGCCGCATCCTTTCGGGCGGCGTCGATTCGGCGGCCCTGTATCCTCCCAAGCGCTTCCTGGGCGCAGCCCGTAATATCGAGAACGGTGGCTCGCTCACCATCCTGGCCTCTGCCCTCATCGACACCGGTTCCAAGATGGACGAGGTCATCTTCGAGGAGTTCAAGGGTACCGGCAACATGGAGCTTAAGCTCGACCGCGACCTGGCCGACCGCCGCATCTTCCCGGCTATCGACCCCGTTGCCTCCGGTACGCGCAACGAAGACCTGTTGGTCGACGAGCAGATGCGTCCGTTTGTCTTTGGTCTGCGTCGCATTCTTGCCGGCATGAACAACACCGAGCGCGCAGCCGCGTCGTTTATCAAGGGTCTTAAGGGCACCAACACCAACCAGGAGTTCCTGGTGCGTTCGGCCAAAAAGCACAGCGACTACGAGCAGACGTTCTAGGTTGTCATCCACGCGCAGCGATAGTCATCAATGCGATAAAGGGTCGGGGCTTTGAGCCTCGGCCCTTTTCCATATCGCCGCTCCGCGCTTATTTTTGACCATAAGACTGGCAAGCAGCAGGTTTCCCGTTTCAATCCGACATCGTCGCTTGCAATCGACAGGGCGGTTTCGCATAATAGCTGTTAAGCTTCGCGACGGAAAACGCAGATGAAACGAACCATATACCGTTGCTTTGGGGCATAGCCCCGCTTCATCTTCTCTCGCGCAGCCAACTGAATGATGCGATTTGGGTGCTGGAAGATGGGGAGAGCTCATGGCTTCTTCTGATGCAACACAACGAGCAGTCCTTGCTGGACTTTCCTGCGGGATCGGCCTTGCCGCTCCCGTGGTGATGTATGCTGCCACGCTGCCGTTTTCGTCGGTGAACGAGACGGTCGTCGCGGGCGCTGTTCCCTTTGCCGTGGGTGCGGTGGCGGGCGTGGGTATCTATGCCGCCTCGCTCGGCATTTCTGACTATCGCGCGCAGCATGCCGAGCGCCTGTTCGAGCCCGACGCCATGGGTGGCGCTGCGAACGTCAACCAGCATCAAAATGAGTTCCAGTCTGCCTCGATGCCCGCCCAACAGCAGTGGGCTGCCCCTCAGGGTGTTGCTACTGCGGCTCCTGCCGTGCAGGCAAACGCCGCGCAGCCCTCTTCGGTTTTCTCCGGCCTGACCGGTGCCTTCCAGCGCCGTCGTGCCGACGATGGCGTCCCCACCATCGCCCGCGCCGCAGACGCCATGAGCGAGGCCGACGCCTGGTCCATGATCGATAGCATGCTCGACGACGATTCGCCGGTCAGTTGCGATCCCACGCGCTCACGCGACGTCTACCAAGTCGCTATCGACGAACTCACCTACGGCGGGCAGACCGGCTCCTATAACCGCGACGACATCGCTGCCGCTGCGCGCGCCGTCTCAGGCTCTCATGCCGCCCCTGCGGGCAGCACGGCCGCCTTTGTGGCGCTCGTGGCTAACGCCGCCAACAACGCTGCCACGGCTCAATCTGTTACGTATGACACTGCCGTGCCCGTGACTCCGGCTACCGCCACCGCCGTTGACCCCTACGCCGACGAGCCGCTGGCCGTCGACGAGGAGACTATTGCCGCCCGCCGTGCTGCCGAAAGCTCGCTGTGGGGCGCTCCTGCACAGCAGCAGGCGGCGGAGGCGGTGCCGTACAACGCGAACCTTGCCAACATGCCAATCATCAGCGACGCCTCTGCTGCGGCCATCGATCTCGATGACCTTGACGAGCCGGTCATCTCGAACGACATGCCGTATGTGGTCGCTGCCCCGGTCGATGCCCCGGCCTCCGCGTCCCAGTCCGTCGCAGTCGACGAGCCTGTCGATGCGACTCCCGAGGAAGACGTCCCCATGGCCGATTATTCGGGCCACGAGGGCATGTGGGCCGCCGCTGCCGCAATTTTGGACGAGGTCGTCGAGCCTGCTCCCGTTGCCGCTCCGGTGTTTACGTCTGCTCCTCAGCCCGCTGCCCCCGCTTACGTTGGTCGCCACAGCGCCGTGTTCCCCGAGGATACCGCCCGCATCTCGCGCGAAGGTATCGAGCGTGCCGAGGCCATCGCTGCTGGCATCATGGAGAACCGTCGTCACGAGCGCGTCAATCAGATTCTCGAGGAGGAGATCGACCGCCTGCAGTCTGCAGCGGTGAGGCGCACGGGCCGTGCCTATCTGAGCGTTATCGAGGGTGGCACCGCCAGCTTTGAGCCGCTCTGTGCGGAGGCATAACTTCTGCATGCTTAAACTCGATCGAAAATGGGCGGTCGCGACCTGCCTGATGGTGCTGCTCATCTGGGGCAATTCGATGGTTCCCGGCACGGGGTCCGGTTCATTGAGCTTGTCGATTATGGAGGCCGTTCGCGGTTTTCTGCACGGCATAGGGCTTCCGTATGAGTGGATGACCAACTTCGTCGTTCGCAAGTGCGCGCATTTTACCGAGTACATGGTACTCGGCATTCTGGCGACGCACGCTTTCGATATCGAGGGCCGTCGCACCTTTGACGTGCTGCTGCCCACGGCGGTGTTCCTGCTGCTGATTCCTTCGATCGACGAGACGATTCAGCTCTTTGTGCCGGGACGCGCTGGCATGATCACCGATGTGATGATCGACTGCTGTGGAGCGGCAACGGGCGTTGTGCTCCGATATCTCTTACGGTGGCTGATGTGCGCCAAAAAAGCCGCCTAGGACGTATTGTTTGGTCCTAGGCGGCCTTTTTTATTTGAGGGCTTATATGGGGCGTGGTGGCGTCGTTCCGTAGGTCGGATTTGCCGAGCGCGCCACGCCCTGTGGGTGCGTCTGCTACTGAAGCGCCTGTGCGCCCAGGGCCAGGCAGCCCATGATGCCCTGCTTGCCCTCGAGGCTGTTGTTGACAATATAGGAATCGATGTCGTTGACCTCGGGCGTGACGATATAGCCGTTGAGCATCTCGGCGCACTTTTTGCGTGCGAGCGGCACAATGGGGGTGTGGTCGGCCACGCCGCCGCCGATGATGATCTTTTGCGGTGCGTAGCACAGCGTGTAGGTCATGAGCGCCTGTGCCAGATAGCCCGCGAGCAGATCCATGGCCTCCGGGTCATCGGCCATGTCTCCGGCGCTCTTGCCATCCCAGCGCTTTTTGACGCCGGGACCGGCGATGAGGCCCTCCAGGCAGTTGTCATGGAAGGGGCAGGCACTGTGCTCGCCGATGGTGTCACGCGGGTCGCGTGTGACCAGGATGTGACCGGCCTCGGGGTGCATCATGCCGTGGACGAGCTGACCGCCCGAGAGCACGCCGGCGCCCACGCCGGTGCCGATGGTCAGGTAGACAACGTCAGTGAGGCCCTGGGCGCAACCAAAGGTGACCTCGCCGAGGCAGGCGACGTTGACGTCGGTGTCGTAGCCGCAGGGGACGTTGAGCTCGTTTTGGATGGTGCCCAGCAGGTCAAAGTAGCGCCATGCGGTCTTGGGCGTCTCCAGGATCTTGCCGTATTGGGGCGAGGCGGGGTTGACCGCGGTGGGGCCAAAGGCGCCGATGCCCAGGGCGGAGATGCCCTTGTCTGCAAACCATGCGTTGACGGCCTCGACGGTCTCCTGCGGGGTCGTGGTCGCGATCTGCTCGCGCTTTAGGACCGTACCGTCCGCATAGCCCGTGGCGCAGACCATCTTGGTGCCACCGGCCTCGAGCGCTCCGATAAGCTGCTGCTCTGCCATAGTATTCCTCTCTCTGGGACGAGTTGCTCCGTGACTAAAGTATAGAGCTCTAAACCATTTAAGAAAGCGCTATAGAAAGAAGCCTCGCAACGCGGCGGGCGGTGCGAGGCTTCTTTGGTTGCTTTAGTTGCGGGCCGTCCTTACCCGCGCGGCTTGATTTTATCACGTAGCGACTTGAGGTTCTCCAGCGCCGCGTTAAGCGTCTCGTCTCGCTTGGCAAAGTGGAAACGAATCAGATGGTTGACGGGCTCGCGGAAGAAGCTCGAGCCGGGCACGGCGCCCACGCCCACCTTTGAGGCCAGGTCCTCGCAGAACTCGAGGTCGCTGTCGTAGCCAAACTCTGAGATATCCATCATCACGTAGTAGGCGCCCTGCGGCACGTTATGCTCAAGACCGATGCTGTCGAGTCCCTGGCAGAACAGGTCGCGTTTGGCGGTATAGAGGTCGAGGACCTCATCGTAATAGCTGTCGTCGAATTTGAGGGCGGTGACGACGGCTTCCTGCAGGGGAGCGGCGGCGCCCACGGTGAGGAAGTCGTGGACCTTCTTGATGCGCTCGGTGATTTCGGCAGGGGCGATAGTGTAGCCCAGACGCCAGCCGGTGATGGAGTACGTCTTAGACAGCGAGCTGCAGCTGATGGTGCGCTCAAACATGCCGGGCAGCGTGGCCATATAGACGTGCTCGTGGGGCGCGTAGACGATGTGCTCGTATACCTCGTCGGTGATGCAGTAGGTGTCGTACTTTTTGCAGAGGTCGGCGATAAAGGTGAGCTCATCGCGTGTAAAGACCTTGCCGCAGGGGTTGGAAGGGTTGCACAGGACGATGGCCTTGGGGTCGTTGTCGCGGAAGGCCGCCTCGAGTGTCTCGCGGTCAAAGTCGAATGTGGGCGGGTTGAGCGGCACGTAGATGGGCTCGGCCCCCGAAAGGATCGTGTCGGCGCCGTAGTTCTCGTAGAACGGCGAGAAGATGACGACCTTGTCGCCGGGGTTTGTGACCGTCATCATGGCGGCCATCATTGCCTCGGTGGAGCCGCAGGTGATCACGATGTTCTCATTGGGGTTGATCGGCATGCCCATAAAGTGCTCCTGCTTGGCGGCAAGCGCCTCGCGCATGGCCTGGGAGCCCCAAGTGATGGAGTACTGATGGTAGAGCGGCTTGGGGTCGCTGGCGATGGTGCTCAGGCTATTGAGCAGCTGCGCCGGGGGATCAAAGTCGGGGAAGCCCTGCGAGAGGTTGACGGCGTCGTACTTATTGGAGATGCGCGTCATGCGGCGGATGACCGAATCGGTAAACGTTGCCGTGCGATTGGAGAGTTCTTTCATGGTTGTCCTTTCGAACATCGGGGTGGGGCAAGTTTACTCCTATGAAACCGGTGGGAAATGCTCGAAATGGATCCGAAAAACTCTTTTCAAAATTCTTGAAAATTGGGGCTTGCATCGCGTGGCGTTCCTTGCAATAATAGTCGAGCGCGAAGCGCACAGGACACGGTGGGTGTAGCTCAGTTGGCTAGAGCGACGGGTTGTGGTCCCGTAGGTCGAGGGTTCGAGTCCCTTTACCCACCCCAGTTCTTGCTTCGTGTTGATATCGGGTCGTTAGCTCAGTTGGTAGAGCAGGGGACTCTTAATCCCAAGGTCCAGGGTTCGACCCCCTGACGGCCCACCACACGATATCTCCTCTAAAGTCCGCCACAACGGACTTTAGCTTTGGGTCGTTAGCTCAGTTGGTAGAGCAGGGGACTCTTAATCCCAAGGTCCAGGGTTCGACCCCCTGACGGCCCACCAAAGCATGTTAAAGCGACTGGCTTCGGCTGGTCGCTTTTTTGTTGACCTCGCATGGGGTCGAACCCGAAAGGGCGCGGAGCCGCGAAGTCTGCACCGTGATTCCCTTAGGGAAAACACGGCAAAAGCCCCGTAAGCGTGTTCTCCTTAAGGGAATCATGCTTACGGGGCTCGATGCATGTTGAGAAATTGTGATCAAACTCAAAGTGAGAATCGACTTAGTCCGCTCGATAGTGCGATCCGAGGCTTTCGGTTCGCTTGCGCATGGCTTTGACCATTTCCTGTGCTAGTTGAATCTGCGATTGCAGGCGGGCGAGGGCTGCGATTTCGCTGTCCTGAGCTATCTGTGTGCTCAAGGTCGTTGCCTCCGTCTTCAAGCCCTCAAGCTCGTGTAGTGCCTTGGATAGGCCCCCTTCGGTGCGGTTGATCATGCAATAGGTGCTCATCGTGTGCTTAAGGCTGCGTGTCAAGCGTTCGGCGACTGTTGTGGCAATGCCGTACTGGGGGAGGGCGATATCCGCCTTCGGGGCCTCCTCAGGTGTATTCTGTGCTGCCTGGGCTGCCGATGCGCCCGCGATGCGCCCAAACACTATGCCGTTGGCGCTTGACAAGCCACCAATGCGGTCGGCGCCGTGCATGCCGCCT
This sequence comes from Collinsella sp., assembly GCA_036312985.1. GTDB lineage: Bacteria > Actinomycetota > Coriobacteriia > Coriobacteriales > Coriobacteriaceae > Collinsella. The sequence goes on along the minus strand of JAXJMV010000017.1, from coordinate 44,140 downwards.
GTCGCCTCGCCGCAAGCGTAGAGGCCCTCAACGCCCGTATACGCGCTCTTGTCGATTTTGATACCGCCGTTGGCGGCGTGGGCATACATCGCCACGCGCATCTCCTCGGTCGGCGCGATGCCGTACTCGTCTTGCAGCCAGGTGGCAAAGGTCTGTACAAACTCGGGGACGTCCTCGCGGGGGAAATCGTAGTGGAGCGCCAGACCTTCGGTACCCGCTTGATCGATGGCAAGATCGATGGCGCGGGAGGCCAAGCGTGACGTGAAGGGGCCATATCCGGAGCGCTGTTCAAGCAGATCGTCCAGCTTGTCGTCGGCGATATCGACCGGCTGGTCGAACTTGACGTAGCGCCAGGTCTTCTCGTTAAAGACAAGGTTGCGTTTGGGCTCGATGAAGCCCGGCATCATCTGCATGAACTCTATATTAGTGAGCGTTGCGCCGTGTGCCAGCGCGATGGCCTGCGAGGAGCTGAGCACGTCGGCTGAAGTGAGGCTTCGCTCGAACAGGCCACCCGTGCCGCCCGCAGCGATGATGGTGGCCTTGGCTGCCATAGGTACGAGATGCTTGTTTGTGCGGTCGTAGAGCGTGGCGCCGACAATCTTTCCGGGCGTGTCCTCAATAAGGTCGATAAGCTCGTGGCGGGGAAGCAGGCGAATGCCGAGAGACTCGATCTGGGCCGCACACGCGTCCTCAAGGGGCTTGCGAGTGAGGCCGCGCCATTTGCGTGTCTTATGGTCAAAGCAGGGGATAAATTGCTTTTGCTGGGCGCTCTCGGCACTTTGCGGACGTTGGAGTTCAACACCCAGCTCCCGTTCGAGCCATGTAATTGCCCGGGGAATGCCGTGGACGAACGTCTGGACGAGCTCGGGGTCGGCAACGCCGCCGCCGACGGTCTGGATGGTATCGATGAGGTCCTGTTCGTCGTCTTCGTCGACGGGGCCAATAAGGCCGAGCCCCCAGGTTCCCAGGAAAAAGCTCGATCCGCTCATGGTCTTGCCGGCGCTTGCCACAGCGACGGTTGCACCCGTGCGTGCCGCTTCTATGGCGGCACAAAGGCCCGCAATGCCAGATCCAATTACCAGTACATCAGTCGATTCCATCGGATTCCTTTCTCGTCCGGCGCATTGTCGCACGGGTGATCGGCAAAGGTGTCGCAAAGATTGGATAAATCGGTAAAGGGCGAATATGGCAGGTGGACGTTAGGGGTATTTTGGCAATCCGTCTCACTCCACCTCGGAGCTCATCTCAACTGATATATCGAATCGTTTTGGATTTTCATGGCAGAGTAGTTAATTTGGGACGGGGTTCTTTTAGCTACCCTGTGCCTCGGGTCGATTCGCTCGCCACGAAATGGGCCTATCTACTACGTTTGGGCGGTCACCCCCAACCATACCGAGAATCACAAAATCAAACCCGCAGGTAGACGGATTATTGATTTTCCCAAAACCTGGCTATGGTCGAGCCATGCGGGCCAAACGTAGTAGATGAGCCGTTTTCGTGGCGCGACCCAAACCGATTGACGGCTTTGGGACAAAAAAGAGCCGCTACCCGGGTGGATAGCGGCTCCAAAGCTCAACTATATGAGCATCGCGCAAGCGCGATTAGGCCTTGAGGGCCTCCTCGACGGCGACAGCGCAGGCGACGGTGGCACCGACCATGGGGTTGTTACCCATGCCGATGAGACCCATCATGTCGACGTGCGCAGGCACGGAGGAGGAACCGGCGAACTGGGCGTCGGAGTGCATACGGCCCATGGTGTCGGTCATGCCGTAAGAGGCAGGGCCGGCGCCCATGTTGTCCGGGTGCAGGGTACGGCCAGTGCCGCCACCAGAAGCGACGGAGAAGTACTTCTTGCCAGCCTCGAGGCGCTCCTTCTTGTAGGTGCCAGCGACGGGGTGCTGGAAGCGCGTGGGGTTGGTGGAGTTACCGGTGATCGAGATGTCGACGTTCTCGTGCCACATGATGGCAACGCCCTCGCGGACGTCGTCGGCGCCGTAGCAGTTGACGGCGGCGCGGGGACCATCGGAGTAGGGGATGGTCTCGACGACCTTGAGCTCGCCCGTGAAGTAGTCGAACTGGGTCTTTACGTAGGTGAAGCCGTTGATGCGGGCGATGATCTGAGCAGCGTCCTTGCCCAGACCGTTAAGGATAACGCGCAGCGGCTTCTTACGAGCCTTGTTGGCGTTCAGAGCCAGGCCGATAGCGCCCTCAGCGGCAGCGAAGGACTCGTGGCCGGCCAGGAAGGCGAAGCACTCGGTGTCGTCGGAGAGCAGCATAGCGCCCAGGTTGCCGTGGCCCAGACCGACCTTGCGGTCCTCAGCGACGGAGCCGGGAACGGTGAAGGCCTGGATGCCCTCGCCGATGATGGCAGCAGCCTCAGAAGCGGACTTGGCGCCACGCTTGACAGCGAGAGCGCAGCCGAGGGTGTATGCCCACTCAGCGTTCTGGAAGGCGATGGACTGGGTGTTGTTGACGATCTCACGCGGGTTGAAGCCCTTGTCGGTGCAGATCTGCAGAGCTTCCTCGAGGGAGGCGATGCCGTTGTCGGCGAGGCACTTGTTGATCTTGTCAGCGCGGCGCTCGTAACCTTCGAACGTAACAGTCATAGTTATTTCCCTCCCTTTCTACTCGTGAACCGGGAACACGCTGGCGACGGAGTGAGTCTCCTCGTCGGTGCGCGGGTCGATGTACTTGGCAGCGTTCTCCCACTGACCATAGTGGCCCATAGCGCCAGCGATGGCCTCCTCGGGGGTCTTGCCGGCCTTGACGGCGTCGGTGAACTTACCGAGGTTCAGGAACTCGAACGCGATGATCTCGTTCTTGTCGTTGAGAGCCATGCGGGTGACGTAGCCCTGGGCGAGCTCGAGGTAACGAGCGCCCTTGGCCTTGGTGCCGAACATGGTGCCGACCTGGGAGCGAAGGCCCTTGCCGAGGTCGTCGAGGGAGGCGCCCACGGGCAGGCCGCCCTCGGAGAACGCGGTCTGGCTGCGGCCGTAAACGATCTGCAGGAAAATCTCGCGCATAGCAACGTTGATGGCGTCGCAGACGAGGTCGGTGTTGAGGGCCTCGAGGATGGTCTTACCGGGAAGGATCTCGGAAGCCATGGCGGCAGAGTGGGTCATGCCCGAGCAGCCGATGGTCTCAACGAGGGCCTCCTCGATGATGCCGTCCTTGACGTTCAGCGTGAGCTTGCAGGCGCCCTGCTGAGGTGCGCACCAACCCACACCGTGCGTAAGACCGGAGATGTCGGAAATCTCCTTAGCCTGGACCCACTTGCCCTCCTCGGGGATGGGTGCGGGGCCGTGGTATGCACCCTTGGCAACGGGGCACATGTTCTCCACTTCCTGTGAGTACTGCATGCCTCTCCTCTCTATCGTGTTGGCGTCCCGTTTGGGGGTCGTGGCTGGCGATTGCCGGGCGACCCTTCGAAAGGGACATGACATGCAGCCCCTATAATACCGCGAAATGCACGGAATATTCGGCGAACGGCTCAGTTTTCGCATCGAGAAGTCCTGAAGTTTTAATTGAAACGGTTTAACTCTATGTTCTGTGGTCGTGAACTTCCGTAGAGGGGGTCCGTCTTGGGCAAGCTATTGGTCAGCTCTTGTAAGCATTGCGGGGGTTGACCTGTTGCAACGGTGCCGTTCGCCGCCTGTTTGCTGCCTTTGGCCGCGCGAGTGTATTGTTTTGCGTGAATGTTTTGATGGCACGCTTCAATCGTGCTGTATTGGATGGTAAGCAGATCCCGGCGAAGGGAGCGCCATGCAGCGCGTTTGGAGAACGGTTACCGGCTTTTACCATGTCTGTGCCCGCGGTGTGGGCAAACAGCTCATCTTTGAGGGCGATGAAGACCGGTGGGAGTTTTTGGAGCTGATGCGCGAGCGCTGCCGCGAGGAGGGCGTGACGGTTATCGCCTGGTGCCTTATGGGCAATCACGTGCATTTGGTGCTTGCAGATTACGAGGACAGGATGAGCGCGGCAATGCACCGGCTGCTTTTGACATACGCGCGGCGGTTCAATAAGCGCACGGGGCGCACAGGCCATCTGTTCCAGAACCGTTTTGACCGGCGTTCGCTCGATACCGATTGGCAGGTGATGGAGGCTATTCGCTCCGTACACGCCGATCCGCAGGAGGTGGGCGTTAGCCTAATCGAGCGTTATCCCTGGAGCAGCTTTGCGGAACATCTGCGTTCTTACGACGGTGACGCGGCCGATGTCGCGAGGGGATTTTCTGATCCTTCTTGCGTGCTTGAGCTTTTTGGTTCTGCCGAGGGCTTTATTGCCTATTCGCTTTCGACGCCCGACGGCAGTGAGCCAGCGCTGTGCGATATGAAAGAGACGGAATGGGAACGCCACGCCTTTGCCGACAAGATGGCGAAGGAGCTCGGGGTTCCGCTTCGTGGGGTTAAAGTCGCACCGCCGGCGCAGCGCGATACCGTTATTTTTGGATTGCACGATGCCGGTTTTACGGTGCGCCAGATTGAGCGGTATACCGGGATTGGCAAAAGTACCGTCTCTCGTATCGTGCGCGCCCGCGCGCGAACGGCGATGCGGGCTGGCGAAAACGTGATGTAAGGTCGCCTGTTCACCGCAGTTGGGGTCGTCCATACGCCGCAACCAGCGTTCAAAAGCTTGGTACGGTAACTGCACTTCTTAATATGCATAGAACAATCGTCATCTTGCATAAAATAACAGCTCAGTCCGGGTTTGCCCGTGCCTACCCCCGTCTGCGCCGTGCAAAAAACGGAGTTTTCAGCATCGTGGTGCTGTCGGCACTGCCGCAGTCTTGCAACATACGGGTCCCGAAGCTATTTATGCCTTCCGATGCGCCTCCGAAGCGCATGTATGTGATCCCTGAGACCGCGATGCTTGTTCTAAAACACAATATATATGCGCCTGGAGACGTTGATTAACGCTTTCGATGCGTATACATACAGCTTGGCGTGCTGAATACTCGCAAAAAAGCACGTCGCACCCTATGGGACCCGTCTGCGGCAGGCGCGAAGCGAGTCGGAGCTCAGCAGAACGGGGCTTGGCGCATTGCTTGGCGGGCCCGGGGCCCTGCCGCAGACCTTTGGTGCTGTGGAAAACGCCCGTGTTCGCGTCTGGCCGTGTGGTAAATGACAGACGGGGCGCCGGACGCGCTGATTTTGTGTGTTCGTGCTCATTAGGAAAAACAGAGCCGCCCGTATCGGGCGGCTCGGCAATCAAAAACCTTGGATTCGGAGCATACGCTACTGGTTAGCTTGCCCCTCGAGCATGCCGTCGAGGGTGCGCCAGGCGAGCTCGGCGCATTTGACGCGGGCGGGCATGTGCGAGATGTCCTGGAGCTGGGCGGCTTCGTCCAGGTCTTCCAGGTCCTCCTCGGAGAGCTGCTCGCCGCGGATCATGGCGAGGAAGAGCTCTGCCAGGCGGTGAGCTTCCTCGACGGTCTCGCCGGTGATGAGGTCGGCCATGATGTCGGCACTGGCCTGACTGATGGCGCAGCCGTGGCCGGTAAAGGAGGCCTCCTCGATCACGCCGTTCTCGACGCGCAGCTGCAAGGTGAGCTCGTCGCCGCAGCTGGGGTTGATGCCGTCGTGCTCGTGCGTGGGAGCATCCATCTCGTATTTATAGTCGGGGTGCGAGTTGTGCTCCATAAATGTGGTGGAGGTGTACAGATTACCCATTGAACGTGCTCCAAACGTGATGCAGGCCGGCGATGAACTTGTCGATGTCGGCCTTGTCGTTGTAGAAGGCCACGCTGGCGCGGCAGCAAGCAAGGTTTTCGACACCCAGCCAGGTGAGCAGCGGCTGCGCGCAGTGGTGGCCGGCGCGGATGCAGACGCCGTCCATGTCCATGATGCTCGCGACGTCGTGCGGGTGGATGCCCTTGACGTTAAAGCTCACAACGCCGTGGTGGTTGTCCCAATAGATGGAGCCGATGATCTGGACAAAGTCGAGCTGCATGAGCTCGCCCATCAGGTAGTGGACGAGTGCCTGCTCGCGTGCCTGGATGTTCTCGTAACCCACCGTGTTGACCAGGTAATCAAGGGCGGCACCCGTGGCGAAGATGCCGGCGGCGTCCTGCGTGCCGGCCTCGAATTTCTCGGGAACGGGCGCCCAGACGGCGTCCTGCTCGGTAACAGAGTCGATCATTTCGCCGCCGGTGAGCATGGGCGGCATGGCGTTGAGCAGGTCCATCTTGCCCCACAGCACGCCGATGCCCATGGGGCCCATGGCCTTGTGCGCGCTAAAGGCAAAGAAGTCGGCGCCCAGGTCGGCCACATCGACCGGCATGTGCGGCAGCGACTGCGCGCCGTCGACGACCAGGTAGCCGCCGTACTTGTGCACGAGCTTGCCGAGGTTCTTGACCGGGTTCTCGACGCCCAGCACGTTAGACACCTGACCCACGGCCAAGATTTTGGTCTTGGGGCCCACCTTGGACAGAACCTCCTCGGTGGTGAGTTGACCGGTCTTGGTGGGGTAGAGGTAGACGAGCTTGGCGCCGGTCTCGCGGCAGACCTGCTGCCACGGAATCAGGTTGGAGTGGTGCTCCATGATGGTGATGACGACCTCGTCGCCCGGTTTGAGCACTGTGGGCGCAAAGCTCTTGGCGACCAGGTTGAGCGACTCGCTCGTGTTGCGGGTGAAGACGACCTCGTTGGCCTGTGATGCGCCGATGAGGTCGGCGATCTGCTGGCGGACCTTCGCGATGGCGTCGGTTGCCTCGACGGACAGCGAGTACAGGCCGCGCAGGGGGTTGGCGTTCATGCGCTGATAGAAGTCGCGCTCGGCGTCGAGCACACAGGCAGGGCGCTGCGCGGTGGCGGCGCTATCGAGGAAGGCGATCTCGGGGTGTTGCTGGAACAGCGGGAACTGTGCCTTGTATGGATTAGTCTCGATGTCGACGGTGGGCCAGCCGCGCGAGGCCTCGTCGCTGGCGTCGAGCTCCATGGGCTCGGGGGCGGTGCAGGTATCGCATTTAACGTGCTCGGTATCGATCATGCGAGCTCCTCTTCAAAGTTGTCGATCAGGTTGTTGCCCAGGCGGACGACGGCAGCGCGGGTGCGCTCATCGGTGGCGGAAAGCGCGGCGTCCTCCAGCTTGGCGCGGATGAATAGATCCTCGGCGGCGTTTTGGTCAAGGCCGCGGCAGGCGAGGTAGAACAGCTGCTCGTCGCGGACGTGGCCGATGGTGGCGCCGTGGTTGCCGGCGACGTCGTCCTCGTCGCACAGGATGACGGGGACGGTCTTGTTGTCGACGCCCTTGTTGGCGAGCAGCACGGTCTCGCGCTCGGTGCCGGTTGCGCCCTTGCAACCGTGCACGAGGTCGATGGTGCCGCGGTAGACCTTCTTGGACGTGCCGGTCAGCACGCCGTTGGCGTCGATCTCGCACTCGGTCTTGCGGCCGCGGTGGCGCAACTCGTAGTTAAAGTCGCGCACCTGCTCGCGGGCGCCCAGGTAATCGGTATCGATGGTCACCTTGGCGGTGTCGCCCAGCAGGTCGCCGGCAAGGCCGGTGGCGCTGGCGCCGGCACCCAGGACGGTGTGCTGCGCGTTGACGCGCGCGCCCTCGTCCAGGAACAGGCCGGTGTCGTCGAGCGCGATCCAGCTGTCGTCGAGCGTCTGCGTGCAGGTCGCATTGACGGTGGCGTACTCGTGGGCGCACACGCGCAGCACGGAGCCCACGACGCCCTCGCCGGTAACGGGGGAGTCCAGGGCGATCTGCAAGTCGAGCGTTGCCTGCGGGCGGGCGACGACATCGATGGCGGCAATCGCAGCCGCTGCGTCGACGCCACTCACGCGCACGGTAGCCGTGACGTGCTTGTATGCGGGCACATCGATGACGATGCGCTTGGTAGCGTGGTCGGTCAAGTAGGTGTAGGCAGCCTCGCCCATGCCGGTCTCGAATGCCTCGGCGGGGGAAAGTTCCTCCTCGAGCTTGATGGCGCCGGCCTGGTAGACGGAGGTAGCGGGCACGTCGAGCTCGGTCTCGGGCGTGATGCGGGCGCGATCGGCGGCATCACCGGGGGCAGCGGCACGGCGCTCGGGGAAGCGCTCGGCCATGGCTTCCATGGCGGCGTCGAAGGCGTCGGCCGTGCCGGCAAACTGCTCGTCCAGGCCCTCGACCTCAACGGCCTCGGCGGGAGCGGTGACAAGCTCGTCCGAAAGCTCGAGCTTGGTCTGGTTCATCTTGAGCCAACCCCAAGTTGCTGCCGGCATAGCGTTGACCTGCTCGAGCGTGGTGGCAGCGGTGTTGGTTTCCTGTTTCATTATCCGATCGCTCCTTCCATCTCGAGCTTGATCAGGTTGTTCATCTCGACGGCGTACTCCAGCGGCAGCTCCTTGGAGACCGGGTTGGCAAAGCCGTTGACGATCATGGTGCGGGCCTCTTCCTCCGAGATGCCGCGGCTCATCAGGTAGAACACCTTATCGTCGCCGATACGTCCGATGGTGGCCTCGTGGCCGATGTCGACGTTCTTGGCGCGGATGTCCATGGCGGGGATGGTATCGGAGCGGCTTTGGTCGTCGAGCATCAGCGACTGGCAGCTCACGGTTGCCTTGGAACCCTCGGCCTTGGGCGTGGCCACGATAGAGCTGCGGAAGGTCTGGATGCCGCCGCTCTTGGAGATGCCCTTGGTCTCGACGGTCGCCGAGGTCTCGGGCGCGTTGAGCACGACCTTGCAGCCGGTATCCAGGTTCTGGCCGGCGCCGGCAAAGGTGATGCCGGTAAAGCTCGACCGGGCGCGGCGGCCGTTGAGCACGCTCATGGGGTAGAGGTAGCCAACATGGCTGCCGAAGGAGCCGCTGATCCACTCGATGTCGCCGTCCTCGTCCACACGCGCACGCTTGGTGTTGAGGTTGTACATGTTCTTGGACCAGTTTTCGATGGTCGAGTAGCGCAGGTGCGCGCGCTTGCCCACAAAGAGCTCGACGGCACCGGCATGGAGGTTGGCCACGTTGTACTTGGGCGCGGAGCAGCCCTCGATAAAGTGCAGGTCGGCGTCATCCTCGACGATGATGAGCGTGTGCTCAAACTGGCCGGCGCCCTTGGCGTTGAGGCGGAAGTAGCTCTGCAGCGGGAAGTCGAGTTTGGTGCCCTTGGGCACGTAGACAAACGAGCCGCCCGACCACACGGCGCCGTGCAGGGCCGCAAACTTGTGGTCGGTGGGCGGGATGAGCGTCATAAACTTCTCGTGGATGAGCGGCTCCCACTGCGGGTCGTGCAGGGCCTCCTCGATGCCGGAGTAGACGATGCCCATCTTGGACGCGGTGTCCTGCATGTTGTGGTAGACCAGCTCGGAGTCGTACTGTGCGCCGACGCCCGCCAGGTAGCTGCGCTCGGCCTCGGGGATGCCCAGGCGCTCAAAGGTGTTCTTGATGTCGTCGGGCACCGACTCCCAGTCGTGCTTTTGGTCGGTGTTTGGCTTAACGTAGGTGACGATGTTGCCCATGTCCAGGCCCTCGATGGAGGGGCCCCACGTCGGGTCCGGGAAGCGGTTGAAGATCTCGAGGGACTTTAAGCGCAGGTCGAGCATCCACTGCGGCTCGTCCTTCTTTGCGCTGATCTCGCGCACGATGTCGGGCGTGATGCCGGCATCGAGGCGCTCGAATCCCTCCTCGCCATAGGTGAAGTCGTAGAGGCTGCGGTCGATGTCCGCGACCTCGGTGCGGTTCTTGGTCATTGCATCGCCCCTTTACGCCTGCTGCTCGGCAGCGGCGGCCTCGGCCTGGGCGCGCTGCTCGGCGGCCTCGCGCTCGAAGGTCTCAAAGCCGTTCTTGTCGATCCAGGGGATGAGCGAGGCGTCGTCCTCGCGCACGATGTGGCCCTTGACCATAACGTGGACGCGGTCGACATCCAGATGCTCCAGGATGCGCGTGTTGTGCGTGATGATGAGCATGGAGCCGTCGCAGCTCTTGCGGTAGGCGTCCATGCCGTGGCTGACGGTGGACAGGGCATCGACGTCCAGGCCGGAGTCGGTTTCGTCCAGGATGGCGAGTTTGGGCTGCAGCAGCAGAAGTTGGAGCATCTCGACCTTCTTCTTCTCGCCGCCCGAGAAGCCCACGCCCAGCTCGCGGTTGAGGTAGGCGGTATCCATGTTGAGCTCGGCTGCGAGCTCCTTGACGCGACGGCGGAACTCCTTGCCCTTCATCTCCAGGCCGGGGCGGCCGGCGATGCTGGCGCGCAAAAAGCTCGGCAGCGGAACGCCGGGGATCTCGACCGGTGCCTGGAAGCTCAGGAACAGGCCGGCGCGCGAGCGCTTGTCGGTGGTGAGCTCGGTGATGTCCTGGCCGTCAAAGACGATGCGGCCGTCGTTGACGGTATAGACGGGGTCGCCCATGACCAGGTGGCCGAGGGTGGACTTGCCGGCGCCGTTGGGTCCCATCAGCACATGGGTCTCGCCGGCGGCGACGTTGAGGTTGACGTTGTGGAGGATGGTCTTCTCGTCCACGGAGGCGGTCAGACCTTCGATGGAAAGCAGCGGATTTGCACTCATGCTGTCCCTCTCTGTATATGGTGTACTCATAGGTGTACGAAACCCTAGGAATCTTCTCGGAATAAAGTTACTATGGGTTCGGCGTTAGTCAAGGGAAAACCCGACTAATCCACTCGACTTTTTAGATGCGGGACATAATAATCAGGTTTGTTTGCCCCGCGTGCATAAGATTTGGGACAAACAAGCCTGGTATTTTGTCCCGGTAACGATGAGAGGGTAGGTATGCTCATTTCTTCTAAGGGCCGCTATGCCCTCCGGCTGATGATCTATATCGCAGCGCTTGGTGACACCGAGGGCAAGATTGCCCTTCGCGAGGTTGCCGACCGCGAGCATATCTCACAAAAGTATCTGGAGCAGCTGGTTCGTCCGCTTATGAAGGCGGGCCTGCTTAAGAGCGTGCGCGGCAAGGGCGGCGGCTACATGATGGCCAAGGACCCCGCCGAGGTGCGTGCCGGCGACATCCTGCGTGCCGTCGAGGGCAGCACGGCTCCAGTGGCGTGCGATGGCATCGACAACAGCTGCACTCGCAGCGATCTTTGCTCGACCGTCAAGTTCTGGCGCGGCCTGGACGACGTGATCGAAAAGTACGTCGACGGCGTGACGTTGGCCGACCTGGCCGCCGTCCCCGAAATCAACTTTGACATTAAGCTGTAGGGGTGCAAATGGCATCTCTCGACAAGGTGTACAAGCAAATCGAAGTTTTTGCTCGGGAATGTGACGCCGAGAAGGTCGTGTTGTTTGGTTCTCGTGCTCGAGGCGACAACTTGCCCAAGAGCGATATTGACATCGCCGTAGCAGGTTGCCGGGATTTCGGCCGTTTCTCATATTTGATCGAGGAACATCTTGATACTCTTTTAGATGTAGATGTCGTCAATCTCGACGAGTCCCTCTCGCAGCAATTGCTCGATGAGATTGCCAGGGATGGTGTGATTCTGTATGAAAAAATATGAGAACTTTGTTAGCGCCTTGGCGAATCTTGAGGATGCGCCCAATCAGGATCTCAACAATGATTTTGTTCAGAGTGGATTGATTAATAAGTTCAATCTTCAATTTGAACTGAGCTGGAAGCTCCTTAAGCGTCTGCTCGAGTATGAGGGCGCCACGCTTGCCGCGTCGGGGTCTCCTCGTGCCATCGTGAAGGAGTCGTACCGATTCTACGACTTTATTGATGAGGCGGCCTGGCTAGACATGCTCAGAGACCGCAATACGAACGTCCATATCTACGACAACAAGCTCGCTCAAGATTTGATTCAGCGCATCTTGAACGTCTATATCCCCGCTTTCTGTCAGTTGAGGGACGGGCTGATGGAGCGATACGGCGAGCTTCTGATGGCGCCCGACGACCAGTTTGTTTAATTCCTTAAGATTTCGCGGAGGGTTGTTGCCGTTTACCGAGGGGTTGTTGTGCAACAACGGGCGAGCTGCAATACTTATCTCTATCTTTGCAAACTGCACTTTAACTATACCAATGCAGGGAGGATCTTATGCAGCCCAAGCATTCCGCGATTGTTGCGGGCCTGACGCTGGCGCTTTCGTTTAGCGCCGTTACCGCGCCCGCGCCCGCCGCTGCCGAGGAGCCCACGCCGGGCGTTGCCTCGGATGCCACCGATATCGACAAAGGTCTCTACACCCAGCAGTCTTTCTCGGGCGTGCTGAGGTCGGTCCAGGGCGTTTCGTTTGTCAACGTGACTCCCGAGATGAAGTACTTTACCAAGTACGAGAGCCATGGTAATTACAACCAGGGCTTTTCGTATGGCGACGGTTATAACGCGCTGGGCTATTACCAGTTCGACCGTCGTTGGTCGCTCATCCCGTTTATGAAGCAGGCCTACAACTACAACCCCGAAAAATACTGCATGCTCAAGGATGCGATTGATCGCGGCAGCGAGATTTCCAACACGAGCAATGCCATGTACGAGAACGGTCAGCTCACCGAGTTGGGCCATATCGCTCAGGATGCCTTTCAAGGTGCGTACAACACCGATCCTGTTGAGTTCTCAGCACTTCAAGATGCCTATGCGTACAACTCGTACTATGCGGTGACCGAGGCGTGGCTCAAGAGCGGCCTGGGCATTGATATTTCGGGCCGCGCCGATTGCGTCAAGGGCATGGTGTGGAGCATCACCAACATGTGCGGTACCGGTGGCTGCAGAGACTTCTTCCGCTGGGCGAATCTTTCCAACGATATGTCCGACCGCGAGTTTGTGACGGCGCTCTCCAACAGCGTGGTCAATAACGTGGCGACCAAGTATTCGAGCCAGCCCCAGTATCATGAGGGCTGGAAGAACCGCTACCGCAACGAGCTAAAGGACTGCTTGGTTTATATCGCTGAGGACGAGGCAGCCGCTGCGACGCCCGTGCAGCCCGAGCCTACGCCGGCGCCCTCGCCGACACCTGATTCGAATGACGACTCGAGTGACGATGCCAACGATGACAGGATGGATGCGCCCTCGACCGATGCTGACGGTAATGGCTCTGCTGGTGGCACTACCAACGACGGCTCTACCTCGAACGGCTCCGATTCGAACGGCTCTGCTGCGGGCGATTCGTCTTCAAGCTCTGCCGGCAATACGGACAGCGACGCTTCTGGTTCGACCGACGCTGGCACCTCTAACTCATCCACCGGCTCGAGCGATTCGTCCGTTGACACCGGCTCTAACAACGGCTCCGGCTCTGACGCAACCCCTGATTCCGACGCTTCCAAGGACGACTCGAATAAGGCGCCGGACGCTCCCGTTGCTTCGCCGGACAAGAAGCCTTCTTTCTCCGTGCAGCTTGGTTCTACGCTGGGCTCTTCGCTGATGGCTGGCGTCAATAATGGCTCGACCCAGAACAAGGACAATTCTGATCAGGTTTCCACGGAAAAGACCGAGGCCGCAAAGGGCGACTCCAAGGACAAGGCTTCCGAGAAGACCGAATCTGATAAGGGTTCTAGCTCTGAGGAGAAGGACGACAAATCCGCTCAGAAGAAGGACGAGAGCAAGACCGAGGGCGAAAAGAAACAGCCCGAAGACGACGACAAGAGCGGTGCTGACAACCAGGTCCAAGAGCAAAATGACTCCAAGACGGTGACCACTACAACCACGACGACTACAACGACCAAGTCATCTGGCGGTAACATGCCCAAGACGGGCGACCTTATCGTTATGGCGAGCCTTGCCAGTGCAAGCTTGGCCACACTGGGCGCTACGTCTATCGTAAGTGGTAAGCATAAGCTCGATCAGCAGAAGAAAGCTTCTGGGGAGGACGGCTCGGAGGAGTAGCCTCTTGGTTGCTAGATAACTAAAGAGTTGGGACGGGGTCCGGTGCGAATGCGTCGGGGCCCGTTTTGTTGTGCAACGATTAGTTGTGCCCCCTCACACCTCTTGTTGCTACCGTTGCCCGATATGTTTGCGCGGCGTCATCGGTACATGCGATGCGGTCATTACAATTGGCATCGTGCTGCGATTTAGGGGGAACGTTTTGGTGTCTGAACAGGCAAATGTTGATTGTGCTGCTGGCTTTGGCGTGCGCTTGATCGGCTGTGCCGACGATGCGGTTTTGCCCATTGGCATGCACGACTATGCGGAGGCCCTTGGTTGCTGCATGCTGGTTGACAAGACCATGTTTATTGCTGATGTGTTGGACTGCGACGCGTCCGTTGTGGTGTGCTGTCGACCCGAGGGTTTTGGCAAGAGCATGAACTTGTCGATGCTCAGGGCTTTTCTGGAGCGTCCGGCGGTCGGTCGCGCCGGTCGGATCTCGTTTGCCGATGCTCAGATTTGGGATGCGAACGGCGGGCGCTATCGGGATGAGTATGCTTGCTATCCGGTGATATCGCTGGACTTTTCTGGCGCTGCGAGGTGTGGCCCCGCTGTTGCCGGCGTCGTGCGCGATGCCCTTTCGGGCGAGTGCGCTCGCTTGTTGGCGCTCTTGGAGGCTCCGGATTTAGCTCGAGATAAGGTGCGTCACATCGAACGTGTCGCGCGTGGCGTGGCGAGCGCGGACGAGGTTGACTCGGTGCTCGGTGTGCTCATAGAGCTGCTGGAGATTGCCTGCGATGAGCAGGTTGTATTGCTCGTTGATGGGTACGATGCGGCGTGGTCTCGCCGTGCGAGCGCGAGGGACGCTTCCGACGCCGATCCGGCAGAACTACTTGACCGTGTGCTGTTTGACGCCATTGCCACTGCGCGTGATTCGTTGCTGCTGACGTGTCTGATGGGGGAGCGTCCCAGTCCTGCCGAAGTGGCGCTTTCTTCGCGCGGCTGCTCGTATTGTCTGACGACGCCGCTGTCGGCGTGGTGTGACCGATGTTTCGGTTTTTCGGATGCCGAGGTCGAGGCTCTATTGAATCATGCTGGGCGCGAGGAATACCTGGATGATGCGCGTGAATGGCTCGAGGGGTATCGGTTTGGCAGGGCCTATTGCTCGAGTCCAGAGCGTGTGATCGGTTTTCTGGGCCGAGGCTGCACGGCTCCTGTGCGTGCCGATCTGTATGGATATGCCGATTGCCTGAGTAGGGTAGTTGCCGGGTGGAATCTCGACCGCCTTTCGGTCTTGTTTGATTTGCTCGAGGCCCATGGGTGCGCTGAGGTCCCGCTTTGTTTGGGCACTGCAGAGCCAGATGTCTCGCCTGACGATGGCATGTGGACAGCGCTGTATCTGTCCGGTTTTCTCACGACGGATATGACTGAGGAGCCAGAGCATGGCGATCGCCTCCGTGCTTTGCGATTGCCCAATAACGAGCTTAGACAGGCCTTGCGTCTAGTGATTGTTGAGTGGTTTGAGTGCGCTGCCGAAGACATTCGAGACGTCGATGCGTTTCGCGACGGGCTGTGCCGTGGGAACGAGGATACCGTGAGGCGGGCGCTAAGCCGCATCCTGGGGGATGCGGGAATCGGTGAGACCGACCCAGATAAGCCGCTGCCATATCATCTGCTCTTGCAGGGGCTCTGCTTTGGCTTACCGGGCTATGCCAATCCTGCCTCGAGGCGAAAGTGTGGTGCGGGTCGCTGGGACATCCAGGTTTTCCCTACGGGTGCTGTGTTCGACGTAGCAGATACGATTGGCATGCTGGACGAGCGCCCGCTGATAACGATTAACTTGATGTATGACCCCGATGTGGATGCGCTGGGACTGGAATTGCTGGCCGTGCAGTCGCTACTCGACATAGAGCGCGACGGCATCGACGAAATCCGTGTGCCGCGCCCCGGCGTGGGTCGCATGCGCTGGGGGTTCGGTTTTGATGGGCAGCATGTGGCTACGGTGTGCCAGCGGCTTTAAGCGCCGAGGTGTTTCCGGCTTCCGTTACTCGGTGTCCTTCATGGGCGGCATGGGCTTCCAGTCGGGGTCCTTGATGATCTTGCGGGCGTCCTTCATGCCACGGCGCAGCGCCGGAATACCGGTCTTAAAGCACTTGTCAACGGCTGCCAGGCGAATGAACTCCTTGCAGAAGGTCGCGGCGTTGCCCAGACGGAACAGCACGGGGTGATAGTCGCCGTAGATTTGCATGTAGCGGGCCAGATAACCGCGGTTGCGCATGATGTAGTAGCGGTTGGTGTCGCTCGTGGAGTTGAGCTGGCGCTTGCCGGCGATGTCCCAGTTAGAGACGGCGCGGGCGCGCTTGAGCACCACGTCGGCCACAACGGCGGCGGGGAAGTGCTGGCTGGCTACGTAGCCGTAGCAGGCATCGTCGCCGTAGATAAAGAAGCGCGCGTCGGGCAGGCCGATTTTGTCGACCACGCGTCGCGAGAACATGCCGCCCTCAAAGCACAGCTGGTTCATGGCGCGGTAGCCCTCGGGACCCAGATCCCACTTGGCGATGGGGTTAGGGATGCCGAGCGAAAGGATGAGCTGGTACTGCCAAAAGAAGGCGCCGCCGTCAAAGTCCAGGCGCGAACCCTGGATGACATCGTAGCGGTCGGTCCACTTGGCAAGACGCTCGATGCCTTCGGGGATGACGAGCACATCGTCGTCCATCACCCAGAACCACTGAGCGCCCAGGTCGTAGGCGCATTTAGTGCCGGCGGAGAAGCCGCCCGCACCGCCGCCGTTTTTGAGCTGCGGGGCGTAGATGACACGGTCGGTGCCGCCCTGCGCGTCGGGCTGCTCGGTGTCGATGCCCCACAGGTTGGCCAGGCGCTCGTTGAATGCGGTGCACATGGCCTCGGTCTCGCGCGAATTCTCGTTATCGACAATCACGATGCGCCAGGGCGTTGCCGTGAGCTCGGTCATGGAGTCGAACAAGTTGGCCAGGAGTTCCTGGCGCTTGTACGTAACGACGACGATGGCGAGCTTGTCGATGGGAGCGGGAAGGGTTGAAGGCATGGGGCAATATATCCTTTCACGCGCGGCGGGCGAGTGCTGCGCGGAAGCTATCGAATACGTCCTTGGGACTGTCCTATTGTAAAGGCTCGGCGCACCTTAGCGGCAAGCTTTGAATAAAACGCAGGAACCTGCCATGGGCCCGCCGCATGACGTGGGGCTGCTTTGCCCGCAAGAGGCTCCATAGATTATATAAACGCCCGCTGGCGCGCTGACCCTTTGATACCATGAAACGACAGGTATTTCCTAAGGAGCACATTTGTCTACTAACGCCTCTGGCAGCCCTGTTCTGTCGCTGCTTATTCCCATTTACAATGTTCAGCGCTACCTGCGCGAGTGCCTCGATTCCGCCCTGGCGCAGACGCTCAAGGATATTGAGATCGTCTGCATTAACGACGGGTCGACCGACAACTCGCCGGCGATTATCCGCGAGTATATGGAGCGCGATAGGCGCGTCAAGATGATCGACAAGGCCAACAGCGGCTACGGCGACTCGATGAACCACGGTCTGGAGATGGCGCGTGGCAAGTACGTTGGCATCTTGGAGTCCGATGACTTTATGACGCCCGACGCACTCGAAAAGCTTGTCTCGGCCGCCGATAGCAATAATGCCGACTTTGCGAAGGCGAACTTTGATTTCTACTGGTCTAAGCCCGAGGAGCGCCGTTCGCTGCACGAGATGTTTAAGGCCAAGGACTGCGGTAAGCCGGTGCACCCGAGCGACACGACGCAGTTCTTTAAGCAGAAACCGTCGATTTGGTCGGCTG
This sequence comes from Collinsella sp., assembly GCA_036312985.1. Taxonomy (GTDB): domain Bacteria; phylum Actinomycetota; class Coriobacteriia; order Coriobacteriales; family Coriobacteriaceae; genus Collinsella. The sequence goes on along the minus strand of JAXJMV010000017.1, from coordinate 26,590 downwards.
TGTACCGTCGCGATTTTCTTGAGCGCAACGGCATCAAGTTCTTGCCGACTCCGGGAGCATCCTTTCAGGACACGTCGTTTGCCTTTAAGGTGATTGCCTGCGCCGACAAGGCTGTTTACCTGCACGATGCCGTGCTTTCGTATCGTCAGGACAACGAGAACTCCTCGGTCAATTCTTCGGCTAAGGTCTTTTGCGTCAATACCGAGTATGCCGAGATTGAGCGTTGGATTCGTGAGGATTATGCCCGCGACCACGTAAGCGGCGATGTCGCGCGCATGCTCAAGTTCAATCAGCTCATTAAGTACGATTCGTACATGTGGAACTACGTGCGCCTGGCGCCTAAGTTCTATAAGGAGTTCCTGGTTCAGATGGCCAAGGAGTTCCAAGCGGCCTTGGACGCGGGGGAGTTTTCGCTTGACGACCTCAAGCCGTGGAAGCGCGCAAATCTCGCTGCCATCCTCAAAGATCCTGAGGGCTGGGTTGACGAGCATCCGAGTTTTGCGACGGATGGTGCCTTGGGGCGCGCCAAGTATTACGCCTCGGTTGGAGGCCCAGGCGTGGTCGCCGCCTTCCTCATCGAATCGCTGAGGGGGTAGGTCGGCATGGGAGAGGCCTCGTGTCCTAAAGCTACCATTGTCGTCCCCGTTTACAACTCTGCGCGCTCCATTCAGCGATGCCTCGATTCGCTGTTGGCCCAGTCCGAGCGCTCGATTCAGGTTGTCTGCGTCAACGACGGTTCGACTGATGATTCGTTGAACGTGTTGCGCCAGATTGCGCAGGCCGATGATCGCGTACTGGTGATTGATCAGGAAAACGCGGGCGTCTCGTGTGCTCGAAATGTCGGAATCGATGCCGCCGAGGGCGAGACCGTCTTTTTTGTGGACGCCGACGATTACATCGATGCCCAGACGATCGAGCGCGTGCTGCATGCCATGAAGTCTGCAGATGCCGAGGCCGCCGTTTTTGGCGGCATCTGTGAACCTGCCGATGCTGCCCCCAAACGCGTCCAGCAACTCATGAGCCCCAAAGCTGGTACCTTCGGCGCCCGTGATCCCCAACTGCTGTTCCATTCGAATGCGCAGCCCTATGCCTGCCGTGCAGCCTTTTCGCGCGAGCTGCTCAATCGCGAAGGCATACGCTTCGCCCCCGGTTTGGCTTTGGGCGAGGACGTCGTCTTCCAATTTGCGGCTTATGCGCTTGCCCGCAGGACCGTCGTCATGCCTGACAAGTTCTACCACTACGTGATGGAGAGCGAATCGGCGACGCACGAGTTCAACAGTGCCGAGGCGCGCGCCAAAAAGCTTGACGCCCACATGAAGATGCTCGAGGAGGTCTTGGAAGACTGGGCGGCCTATGGTCTTTTGGACCTGTGTCCCGGCGAGCTGATAACTTGGTTTTTGGACCTAATTGTGTTCGATCTGGCGCGCTTGGATGCCGATGACTTCCATCGCGTGGCGGCTCGCGTCAACATGGACCTCACGACGTTTTTGGGAACGGAGTGGGCGGATATGCCTGCTAAGGGTGCCGTTCGCCGTGTTGCCCACAAGCTCGTTGCGGCGACCTCGGGCGTTTCGATGGCAGACGCCACGCTGTTCTATCTTTCGACTCGCGGTCTCAAAGCCTGCCTGGAGCGCTTTCTATAATTCCAAGCGCTGCCGCCCGCCGCAACTCGGCTGCTAAAATAACCCTGTTACACGCTATTCAACGGGAGGTTCTCTTGCAGAACTCTGATACCCCTAAAGTTTCGCTGCTTGTCCCCATTTGCAATGTCGAGCGCTATCTGCGCGTGTGCCTCGATTCCGCCGTGGCGCAGACGCTCAATGACATCGAGATCATCTGCATCAACGACGGCTCCACCGATAGCTCGCCGGATATCATCCGCGAGTACATGGAGCACGACCCCCGTGTAAAGATGATCGACAAGGCCAACAGCGGCTACGGCGACTCGATGAACCGTGGCCTGGAGATGGCGCGCGGTGAGTACGTGGGCATCCTTGAGTCCGACGACTTTATGTTTGAGGATTCGCTTCAAAAGCTGGTCGCCAAGGCCGATGCTGAGCATGCCGATGCGGTAAAGGGCGACTTTTATCTGTATTGGTCCACGCCCAGCGAGCGACGTGAGCTGTTTGGGATTATCGACGAGCATATGACGGGCGCCGCGTATCGCCCCGTCGATCGCCCGGGCATCTTCTACCGCAAACCTTCCATTTGGTCGGCTATCTATCGGCGCGCGTTCCTCAACGACAATCAGATTCGCTTCCTTCCCACGCCGGGTGCCTCGTATCAGGATGCGGGTTTTAACTTTAAGGTCTGGGCATGCGCCGAGCGTGCTGCGTTTATCGCGGACCCCATTTTGTGCTATCGCCAAGACAACGAGAAGAGCTCCGTTAATTCGCCCAACAAGGTATTTTGCGTGTGCGACGAATACGCCGAGATGCAGCGCTTTTTGGATGAACGCCCCGAGCTTAAGGCTCAGCTTCAGGGTATTTTAATGCGCATGAAGGTCGATACGTACCGTTGGAACGATGAGCGCCTGGTCGATGAACTGCGCGAGCAGTTTTGGAAGAAAGCCTCGTCCGAGCTCAAGGCCGACTGGGATGCCGGTCGCTTTGATCTGTCGCTGTTTGATCCGCGTGGCGAGACCGACTTGCGCCTGATGGTCAAGTCGCCCCGCGCCTATATCGATTCGCGCTTTGACTTTAAGAAGCCGGGCAAGCTCAATACGTTTAAGCATTACTTTAAGATTGGCGGCCTGCCGCTGGTCTGGCGTGTGCTGACGTATCAGTGCACCTACGGCGACAACCCGCACCCCGATGACGTTCCGGCCGCACAGTAGGAGCGAGTGACTATGGCTACCCCCAAGATTTCCGTTGTCGTTCCCATCTATAAAGTGGAGGAGTGCCTGGCCTGGTGCCTGGACTCCCTGCTTGCGCAGGACATGCCCGATTGGGAAGGCGTGCTGGTCAACGATGGCTCGCCGGACGGCTCGCGCGATATTGCGGCTGCCTATTGCGAAAAGGACGCGCGCTTTACGCTGGTCGATAAGGAGAACGGCGGCCTGTCGAGTGCGCGTAATGCAGGCATCGCCGCGTCCACGGCGCCTATCGTTGCGTTTTTGGATTCCGACGACCGATTTACGCCCGATGCATGCCGCGTGATCGTCGATGCCTTTGAGCGCGAGGACTGCGACGTTTTGACCTTTGGCGCGAATCCGTATCCGCTTGAGGCGGGGTATCCGTGGCTTAACTATGTGCTGAGCCCGCGCGATGTGTCGTTTGAAGGCTATAGCTCCGACCTACTGTTTAAGGAAGCATCTCGCCCGTTTGCATGGCGCACCGCCTGCAAGCGTGAGTTTTTGCTGGGCAACGGGATCGTGTTCGACGAAACCGTTAAGTATGGCGAGGACCAGGTCTTCGATTTTGCCGTGTACGGTCGTTCGCACAAGACCGCGCTTATCTCGAACAAGCTGTATGATTACCGCGTGGCGCGCAAGGGTTCGCTCATGGACACCATGCGCTACGACGACGAGACGCGTCTGCTGGAGCACGTGAAGATTTACTCTGCGGTGCTGGCTGACTGGCAGCGCGACGGTCTCGATGCTCAGCATGCCGATGACCTGGCGTACTTCCTCTGCGATCTGGTGCTGTACGATGCGCTCAGGCTGTTGAGTACGGATTGCGGCAAGGTGTTTGCTGCCGTTGCCACGGCGCTTGCCGGTTCTGCCGTGGGCAGCGATGCTGCGCTCGCACAATGCGCTCCTTCTGTTGCTGCTATGGTGCGTGCGGCGCTTACCAGCAAGGCCCCCAATGTCCGTGCGTGCAAAAAGCTCATGTTCGATTACGATGTCTTGAGGTTTGGGCGCCTGGGTGCCTGCAAGCGCGTGGCAGCGAACGCCCTGGGAAAGCGAGAAGTGTAGATGAGTATCAAGCGTTTGGCACTTTGCCGCAGCCAGGGCCGTCTTTTTGTGCTGCTTCGTTTTGCCGGTCAGGATGTCGCCGCGCTTATTGAGCGGGAGACCTCTCAGGCGTTTGCCCATGCGACTACGAGCGGTTCTTGTTTGCCGTCACTGGTGCTCCCGGTCGATCATGGCCGTGTGCTGGCGCTATGCCCTTCTGTTTCCGATTACGAGCGCGAGCTCGCCGTTTTGGTGCTTCCGTTTTTGGATGGCTCGTCGATGGATGCCGTTTTTGCATCCGGTGGCCAAAGGTTGGGCTCTATTCGTCTCGATAGCCGCGTGGCCAAATTGGAATCCAAGATTAACTACAAAGCAAAGCCTGCGCTGTGCGCGCTTATCCGCGATGCGCAGCGTGGCGAACACTGCGGCCGCTACGAGATCGATGCCATTCGCTATTTGCCGGCAGACGTCGGCGCGGTGTGGCGCTATGAGGTTACCTGGGCGGGAGACCCCCAGTGCGCGCCTGAGCTCCAGATCTTCGATACGCATATGAATGCCATCGATGTTACCGTGCATGTGTTTGAATCGCAGGTCGATGTTCCGCAGCAGAACGGATGCCGCATCAATAAATCGTATCTGAGTGTTGAGATGCCTCAGGATATACGAGATTTTGTCGCGATCGTGAGCGATCCCACAGAGCGGATCCAAAGCGGGTTTTGCGCCATGGATGGTCGCCTGTACAACGGCATGGTCGACGACAGCTGGAACCGTATGAAGGACGCGCGTGCAGACGACGCAGCTTATCGACGTTGGTTTGAGCGACATCGCGCAAAGCCGGGCGATTTGGCGTGCCAGCGTGTCGCTTCGGCGGCCTTTGCCTATAGACCGCTCGTGAGCATTGTGGTGCCGTGCTACAAGACTGATCGGGTCTACCTGCGCGAGCTGCTGGAATCGGTGCAAGCCCAGAGCTATGACAACTGGGAATTGCTGCTTATGGACGCCTCGCCCGAATGGGACGCGGTGGCCACCCTTGCGGCAGGTGCCAACGACGAGCGCATCCGTCGCATCGAGCTTCCCGGCAACGGCGGCATTGTGGTCAACACCAACGCAGGTATCGAGCAAGCGACAGGCGACTACATCGCTTTCTTGGACCACGATGACATTCTGGAACCGGACGCGTTATTCCAGTATGTTTCCGCACTGAACAAGGCGGCCGAGGGCGAGCGTCCCCAGGTCCTGTTCTGTGATGAGGACATGTTCCAGAAAACGGGGGAGTGGGGCCAGCCGGTCTTTAAGACCGTACTCAACGTCGACCTGCTCTATAGCCATAACTGCGTGACGCATTTCCTGATGGTGGAGAAGGCGCTCATCGATCACATTGGTATGTCCCCAGAAGACGTTGCGGGCGCCCAGGACTACGACTTGACGCTTCGCTGCCTTGCAGCCGGCGCGCGCTTTGAGCACGTTGCGCATGTGCTGTATCACTGGCGCGTGCATCCGGGATCGACCGCCGATGGCTCTGCCGATAGCAAGCCGTATGCCATTGAAGCGGGTCGTCTTGCGCTGCAGCGCCACTTTAACGCGCTGGGCGTTCACGGAACGGTCGAGGAGACCGAGACGCCGTTTGTCTACCGCATGCGCCATGCGCTGCCGGAGCCTGCGCCGCTGGTGAGCATTGTGATCCCCACCAAGGATCACATTGAGACGCTCGATGCCTGTGTGATGTCGATCGCCCAGAAGGCCACGTATACCAATTACGAGATCGTCTTGGTGGAGAACAACAGTGAAGCCCCGGAGACGTTTGCGTATTACGAAACCCTGCCAGAGCGCGTGGCTGCAGCATCCGAAGGCAAGGGCATCGCGCGCGTTGTGTACTGGCCGGGCGAGTTCAATTACTCTCAGATCATCAATTTTGGTGTGAAGCACGCCAAGGGTGACTACTTGCTGCTGCTGAACAACGATACCGAGGTCATAAGCCCAGACTTTATCGAAGAGATGATGGGCTATCTGCAGCGTCCCGATGCGGGCGTGGTGGGCGCCAAACTCTACTTTGCCGATCGTCTGGTGCAGCATGCCGGCATTTTGGTTGGCGTGCGTGGCGCACTTGCCCATGCCAACCAGGACTTCTCGGCAAAGCGCGAGGGCTATCTTGCCCGTGCCGTGCGCCCGGGCAACTTTAGCGCCGTGACGGGTGCCTGCCAGATGGTGCGACGCGACGTATTTGAGCGCGTCGGCGGCTACAACGAGGAATTCGCCGTCGGTTTTAACGACGCAGACTTTTGCCTGCGCGTGTGGGAGGCGGGTTACCGCACCATCTTTACGCCCTATGCCGAGCTGTACCACTACGAGTTCACCTCGCGCGGCAGGGAAGAGGCCAACGAGGAAAAGCTGCGCCGCTGGAAGCGTGAGCAGGCGCTGTTCATGCAGCACTGGCCTGAGTTCTTCCTCGATGGCGACCCGTGGCTCGGACCAAACCTATCCTCCGACAGTGAGTACTTCTCGTTTTAGTGCGAAGTAATGCCAAGGTCCGGCAAAGTATCCTCCAGAGCTGCAAGAGCGGTGGGGTTCAGGTACTCCTCGTTCAAGCAGCTCTTGTCATATCGAAAACGTGTGTCTCGTGAGCATTCGATGAGTTCTGCAGTAAAGAACTTCTCCCAGCTAAAGAACTTTGAGCTTTCGATATGTTCAGCGGGGTTAAGCAGCATGTCCTTAATGTGTTTGCTGTTGAATAATCCCGACTTCAACACGAGCCATTCAAACGATTCCGGTAGGAATAGCTTGATGTTCTTTCGGCGCAATAGAGCAGCTGCTTCCGCAATTTCTGGTCCAAAGGCGGCACCGTCGGCAATCACGAGGATGTCGTTTTCCGGTGCGTCCATAATGCAGTTGCAAATATTTGATTTGCCTCCCGCGCTGATGCATTTAATGCTGCTCTTTTTGCATAGCAAACTGAAGAATTCGTAGCCCGAATTTGTGTCCTCGACAATGACAAGCTCGGGCCTCTCGCCTCTAAAATCAGTATCACCGTAAATACGATATGTAGAGGTGTAGACACGAGAGTAAACGGGATACTTCGTTGTGGTTCGGTTGGTGTTCTTAAGACCGTAGATTTCATCAACGCTATAGGGCAGTTGGCGCAGTGACTCTCTGGCGACAATTACGTAGTAGTTTGAGCTACGCTTTGCTTCATGGGCAAATTCTCTTGATCGAACAAAAGTATTGCCCTCATCAATAAAAACAATACTGCTGGAAATCTCTTGGAGATCTCTACGCCAATATTTTCCAGATATTGTTTTACAGGGCACTTTGCAACTTACTGTTACGCCGCTTTGTGCCCCAAGCTCTTCGTGAGCTGCCACCATATCAAGCAGAGTTGTCTTGCCTGTAGCACTGTTACCTTGGATGATGGTCAGATTTCTATTGATGGTCAGTTTAAACTGAACCCGGTTATTTTGAATAATTACCTTGTATGATCCGCGCATCAGGAGTTCTCCCTTAGGCATTTTCCAGCTATGGGGACAAGGTCAAACATTGTGTGGACTATATCGCCCGTATTTGCAATGGTTACCGTGAATTTGCCGTTTCCAAAATCCATTATGTGGTAGAGATTGATTGTTAGATCCTTTTGCGCGGCGATCCTCAGAATCCAGTAGGCGCAATTATCACCGCAATTTGAGGCGTTATATATATTCTGCGGCATAAAGTACATAAGCAGTAGCGTTTTGGTGCCGCTGGATAGTTTCTCGGGAGGAATGATGCCTAGAATCTTGGTATCGATTGCATTGGGGCCTACCACGGTGCCTTTGTCGATGGATTTTATGACCCTTTGGGCAAAGGAGTCTTGAAACCACTGGGGCGAATATACGTTATCGAAGTAAACGGACGTGTTGTAGATAACGTTTTCCATATCACCATAGTGAATTGTTAGCACGTCAGCTCCTTCGGCTTGCTGATTTGGCATCTAGTGAGATTGATTATATCGCAGCACATGAGGCGGGCGTTATCGGCCCGCGGTAGATGTGATTGATGACCAAGGTTTGTATTTTGTTGCTTTATTATTCAGTTCACTCGTTTAATCAGTTCGCTCATGCGCTAAGTTTGCCTTAGAAGCTATTTAGCGTAACGGTTGAGGTGTGGCGACTCATATTTAAATTGCAGTCACAAAGACACCTTTTATCGATTTCCCGTTGAAATACTGAATTGATAGTTTAAAAATAACTTAAGAGAGCCTTAAATCTCGGAGAAAGGATGTCGTATGAAAAACCTTCGAGAAAGATGGCACGGACTAACAGTGCTGGGAGTTGTTGCATTTGCCGCTGCCTGCATGACGGTTGCCCCGGCGCCCTCATTTGCTGATATTGCTGGCGGTGGCGGAGGCGGTGGACCGATTACGGAATGGTGTTCCGACGGTCGTCCGAAGACTGGACTCGTTCGGTGCGAGGACGGCAGCCTTCGCTATTTCGATCCCGAAACTGGCGCCATGGTCACGAACCAGTGGCATAACGAATACGAAGCTGTCTGGTACTATTTTGGCGCTGACGGGACCGCGGTGTCGGGCTGGCAGTCTATCGGTGGGGACAAGTATTACTTCTATCCCGAAAGCCATGATATGGCATACGGCCGAGTTCAGATTGACGGCAAGAACTACTTCCTGAACACCCCTGGTGCCAACGCCGATGGCCGCATGCAGCATAGTGGCTGGTTCTACGACTCCATCTACGGAAAGTGGTCCTATGCGACCTCTGACGGTGAGCTATTGACCGGTTGGCATAATCTCGGCGGGGCTTGGTACTATTTCAACGAATCTGGGGTCATGCTGACTGGCTGGATCAACGATTCGGGTACCTGGTACTACACTAATGCCTCCGGTGCGATGGTCACTGGCTGGCTCAACATCGGCGGTACGTGGTTCTACCTCGACGGCTCGGGCGCCATGGTCGCTAACAGCTGGCGCAGCCTCGGCGGCTCCTGGTACTGGTTCGACGACTCCGGTGCAATGGCCACTGGCTGGTTCTTGGCAGGCGGCTCTTGGTACTATGCGAGCGGTTCGGGCGCCATGGCAACCGGCTGGCTCAGCAATGGCGGCACGTGGTATTGGCTCGGAGGTTCGGGCGCTATGGCCTCTAACTCTTGGGCTAACGTTGGTGGAGTTTGGTACTGGTTCGACGATTCCGGCGCGATGGCCACCGGCTGGCGTCAGGTCGGCGGCGCCTGGTACTACTTTAGCGGTTCCGGCGCTATGGCCCACGACGCCTGGGTCGGCGACTACTACCTCCAGTCTTCCGGTGCCATGGCTACGAATGCCTGGGTTGGCTCCTACTATGTCGGCGAGGACGGCAAGTGGATTCCGGGCTACGGTTTAGTTTGGTACAAGAGCGGTAGCCATGTTTACCATACGCATAAGTGCCGTACCGTTGGCAAGGACGCAAAGGGCTATTCGCAGATCTCTATCCAGGAGGCCCAGAGGCGTGGCGCTTCACGAGAGTGCAAAAACTGCCAGCAAATTGGCTAGTACATTACTGAGCTAGTTTTGATTGAGGCCCCGTTGCCCTGAGGTGACGGGGCCACTGCGTGATTGGATACTGTGCTGCTATGAAGAAATGGTCATTCGGTGTGCTGGTCTTTTCGGGTCTTGTTTCTTTGGGGCTCCTTTTGGGTTCGCCCTCGATGTTATACGCCCTTGATTTGAATAACACTGACGAAGGTCCCGCATCTAACGTTGCTATTGCTTCTGTCGAGTCAGGCGTTGATGTTCAGCGCGAATCGACCTTCGCTGTCGAGCAGAACTCTCAGATGGATAATGAGATCCCTTCTGAGGTTTCGAATCAAATTGTTTGGCATCAGGGGTGGATATCACCCGAAGAAGGGGCTGGTTTTTGGCGTTGGGGCTTGTCCGACGGAACGATCGCTGTTTCTTCTTGGAGACATATAAACGGTAGCTGGTACTGGTTCGACGACGAAGGTCGAATGGCTCAGGATGGATTGGTCCAAGTCGGGGGTGCGACTTATGGATTCTCCTCTTCGGGTGCAATGCGTGTCGGCTGGTACCTAGATTCTACGGGCTCCACTTTTGCTTGGCGTTATTTCTCCAGTTCTGGCGCCATGGTAAAAGGCTGGCTTTCAGACGGCAACAACTGGTATTGGCTGGATGATGAAGGCAAGATGGTCCACGACTCGATGCTGCAGATCGGGGGAGCTACGTATGGATTCTCCTCTTCTGGCGCAATGCTTATCGGATGGCATCTTGATGCTTCCGTCTGGCATTATTTTTCCGGCTCTGGCGCCCTGGTAAAGGGCTGGCTCTCGGATGGGGGCCGTTGGTATTGGCTTGATCCTGCGGACGGTTCTATGGCCACCGGGTTGAATGCATGCAATGGAACCCCTTATATCTTTAACGGATCGGGGGCCATGCTCTCCTCCCAGTGGGCGCTTATTGACAACAACTGGTATTACGCTGACTCCAACGGCTTGCTGCATGGAGGCTGGTTACTTCTAGGGAATTCTTGGTATTACCTGGATCCAGGAAGCCATATTATGCTCACGGGCTTTGTGCAAGTGGGTACATCCTCCTATTTCCTTACGAGTTCAGGTGCCATGGCAACAGGCTGGGCACTTGCTGATAATACTTGGTACTACGCCGCATCAAGCGGAGCAATTCAACGAGGGCGATGGATAAAGTCCGGAAGCGCCTGGTATTACCTTGATGAGGTGTCCGGCGCAATGCGTACTGGTGAATATACGGTAGGCGACACGCGCTATTATTCTTATGATTCTGGTGCGATGGCATCTTCGTGCTGGATCAACTTGAGCGACGGTATGTCATGGGCGAATTCGTCTGGAGCACTGAGCGAGCCGTTGCCTACTTCATCTGATGGATCTCCCGTAATCGCCGATCGTGCCGACTTGTCTTCATTGCCAGGTGCAATTCATATTGGAGACGCAGTTTTCTATGCGGACGCAAACGGTGTCGTTAATGTGGCATCTGGTTGGATTATGTCGAATGACGCTTCTGATGAAAACGGTAATACTTGGTACTACGCATCTTCCAATGGTGTCCTTAAGTCTGGTTGGCAATATGTCAACGGTGCGTGGTATTGGATGGACCCTTCCACATTCAAGATGAAAACTGGATGGCTTAATGACGGCGGTACGTGGTACTGGCTCCAGCCTTCGGGTGCCATGTTTGCTAATGGGTGGCTGAAAATCGATGGCGTTGACTACTACTTCAATGCAAGCGGTGCATGGTTGAATACGTCTGGTTCTGTTTTGGGGGTCAATAGGTCCAGCCTGGTCAATTGGCTTATGAGCCACGAAAACGACGGCTATTACCGTGGAACACGCTATGATACGCATCTTAGCCAAGAATCATGCATGTATCCAAAGGGTGATCCTCGTTGGGACGGGTATACCGGTATGAACTGCGGCGGATTTGTATCGCATGCATATATGAAGGCGGGCGGTAATTTAGCTCCCATTGCCGCTGAGCAGAGCCATTCGCCTTGGAGTGGGGGTCCCGGAAGGGGCGGCTGCGTTAACGCGTATCGTTGGTATGGCTACGCTATCGATACATGCGCGAACGTGACTTATTTCAACTCTATTGATGAGTTGTTGCGTAGTGGTTTGGCTCGTAAGGGGGATATTGTATTTTTCAATCCTTACAATCCATATGCGGACGATAGTCATATCGGTTTTTTCTGGGGCAATTCGCCGAGCGAAAACTTGTTTTGGCATAGTGACGGTTATGGAAACCGTATTTCTGGTTTGACTGCTTTGGGTCCATCGAAAGTAATATTGATTCGTTAGAATTCCGAGTTGTAGGGGACTCTCTGGGCCCCCTGCCTTTTTGACATCTAGTTTGAAAGCTAACTGATGTCGGCATTCTTTGGGCAAAGAGTAGGGACCAGGAGTCCTTGGTTTCACCTTGCTGGGAAGTTCTTGTTTACATTGTGGTATTGCGTGCAGTTATTTGTCGTCCTAGATGGCGCCTTGTCCAGTTGGATGTTCGGAAATCTTTCACAGCCATGCTGTAAGCTAGACGCAAACAAGAACGAATGACGAGGTTTACATGAGCAAACATCTTAAGTTATTTTCGGCATTGTTGGTGCTGATGGTCCTTGCGCCCATTTCTGTGTTTGTTTTTCCCTCGAACGCGGAAGCTGCGCGGTCCCTAGTTGAGAATTCCTGGCGTTATGAGGATGGACAATTGGTCGCAGAGGATGCTTCTTCCGAAGAAGATGGAATAGCCTTATTGTCCATGGACATTCTTCCCGATGGGGCTACGGCGCAGGGCATCGATGTCAGTGAGCATCAAGGACGTATTGACTGGAATGCTGTTAAGGCTTCTGGTATCGATTTCGCTATACTGCGTGTTGGATTTGGCGCTCCATCTTGGGGCGGTCGAGTTGACTATCAATTTAATCGAAATATTTCTGAGTGCGAGCGACTCGGAATTCCTTACGGCGTCTATATCTATTCATATGCTTTTGATAATCAACAGGCAGCCGATGAGGCGTCCATGGTGATTGACTGCCTATCGGGGCGCAATCCTAGGCTACCGGTGTATTACGATCTTGAGGACAAGACAATTATTGCAGATGGTCGTCAATCCGGAATTGCATCTAGAGCTCAGATATTCTGTAATAAGATTTCTAGTGCTGGATATAAGCCAGGCATTTATGCAAACCTAAATTGGTTTAACAATATATTGACCGACCCTGTATTTAAGAGCGGTTCTTGGGATCATTGGATTGCTCAATACAACTCCCAATGTCACTATACCGGCAGTTACAGCTTTTGGCAGTATACAAGCCGCGGAAAAGTTTCTGGTATTAGCGGAAACGTTGATATGAATTACGCGTATGTTGATGTCTCTCTTTATTACTGGCAGTTAAAAGAGGGCACTTGGTATTACGCAACCTCTGACGGCAAAGCGTATACCGGATGGTTGTGCCAGGGTGGCACCTGGTACTGGCTTGATCCCTCCACCCATGCCATGGCTACCGGCCTTCACGAGTGCAACGGCTCCCTGTACTGGTTTAATTCGTCCGGCGCGATGTCGACCGGGTGGGTCCTCGACGGCGGGACCTGGTACTACGCGACTGGCTCCGGCGCGCTGGCGCGCGGCCCCGTATCCGTCGGCGGCGTGCCCTACTGCTTCGACGCCCGGACGGGTGCCATGCTGACGGGCTACCAGACGGACGCGCAGGGCGTCCGCCGCTACTTCGGCAGCTGCGGCCCCCTTAACGGCTGGGGCCTCGTCGACGGCTCCTGGTACTGGTTCGCTGACGGTATCGCCTCGACCGGCTGGCTTTACACCGGCGGTTCCTGGTACTGGCTCGAGCCCGACGCGGGCGGCGCCATGGCGACGGGCCTCCATTCGTGCCACGGCTCCGCGTACTGGTTCAATGACTCCGGCGCGATGGCGACCGGATGGGTCCTCGACGGCGGCACCTGGTACTACGCGACGGGCTCCGGCGCCCTCGCCTCCGGCTGGCTCAGCCTAAACGGTGCGTGGTACTGGCTCGATCCCTCGACGCACGCCATGGCCACGGGCGTTCAAACTATCGGATCATGTGAATACATATTTAATAGTACCGGCAAGATGATGGCTAATTGCTGGTCAAACGGTGATGGGTCTTGGATGTATCATTCGTCATCCAGCGGCGCAATTGACCTTAAAGGCATCATGACCGATTCGGGAATCCAGCTAATTGACGACGACGGTAATGCCAGAACTGGTTGGATTGAGAGTCAGGGTGCTCGATATTATTGTTCTGCTAGTGGAGTAATTCTGACTGGGTGGCAGCAAATTGCTGGGTCTTGGTATTACTTTATCCCGGATGGTCGAATGGCGACCGGCTGGCTTAACGATGGCAGCAACTGGTACTGGCTGGATTCCGCTTCTGGCGCGATGAAAACGGGATGGCTTTCCCTTGGGGGCACATGGTATTACCTTGATGTCGCACGTGGGGGAGTAATGTTGAGTAACGGTTGGTATTGGATCGGCTCTACTGACTACAAGTTCAGTTCATCCGGCGCAATGGTTGGCGCTTGGGTCGATGTCCCGTGCTATTCGCAGTACCCGGAACTTCCTACTGGCTGTGAGTCGGTTGCCCTTACAAACTTGCTTAACTACTATGGTTTCGGTTTAGGTAAGACGATTATTGCGGATTACTATTTGCCCAAGGGAAGCAATGGCAATTTTGTTACCGCTTTTGACGGCAATCCAAGGCGTAGCAGCGGGGGTCTCATGGGATGCGTCGCACCTGCGATTACTATTGCTGGTAATAACTTTCTGCGTGCTGCTGGAAGTGGCAAGCAGGCAAAAGACGTTTCTTTTTCGTCAATTTCTTCCATTAAGAACAGGCTGACCTGTGGTCAACCTGTTGAGATGTGGAATACCGAATGGGGAAGTTGGCCAGGAGGCCGTTATGCTGCGCGTTGGTATAACGGGCATTCCTATGGTCTGTGGGGCGGTAATCATGCCGTAGTCCTTAAAGGCTATGATGACGAGCAGGGAATTGTCTATCTTTCGGATTCGATTAACGGCAATGTTACGCGAAATGCCCAAGTGTTCTTCGGCACGTGGCAACAGATGGATAGCCAGGCCGTGGTAATTGAATAGCCATGATGCTAAAAGGGGAGAGCTCGACGAGCTCTCCCCTTTTGCTACTTTGTTAATCTAGCTACGCCGTCTTCTTACGTCCAAATAGTTCGTCCCAGTTACTGGCTGCCAAAACTGTTCCGCATACAATTACAACGCAGCAGATTACGGATGCCATGTCGGGAATTGTTCCAAGCAAGATCAGGCCAAAGACCACCGACCATGCCGAATAGGATATATTCAGAGCCATCGCACGCGCTGCTCCGATTGCCGCGATGCCCTTGTAATAGAACAGATAGGATGCAGTTCCTGCGAGTCCGGCGAGTGCAATAATCAATGTGGGCATGCTCGGGATGGCACCCAGCGTGAAATGCCATGCTCCGAAGAGGGGGAGTACGAGTACTCCATAAACAAGCGCACTCGTAGTTTCACGGATTTGCAAAGCCGTTTCGTCATCAACGGCATCATCTTTCATTCCCCATGCGCACAGCACCGCTTCGGATCCCCATCCAATAACGGCAAGCACCGCGCCGAGTAAGCCGAGGGGGGCATTTGCAATCTCGCTCGATCCGGCCGATAGATAGCCCATCGTCATTACGCCGCAAAGAGCAACGAGAAGGGAAAGTATCTGACCTTTGCCCATTTTCTCCTTCAGCAGCACGAACGAAAGGAACGCTCCGACCGCGGGATAGAAGGCGGAGATGATTGCCGTGTAGGCAGCTCCGATGTTATTAATCGCTAATACGTAGCCGGTCATTCCGATAGGTCCACCGAGCAGAGCGCCGGCGATGACAACCTTGCCCGAACGAGTTTTAAGTGCAGCGAGCGTGTCTTTTAGTCTGCCTCTAACTCCCATGTAGCCAAAGAGCCAGATTGCACAGAAGGCATCATGGAGAAAGGATCCCGCAATGGAGGCGCATGCAAGCGCTTCCGCCGATCCAATATAGGGCGCAAGCGCCAAGCCGATTCCAAGAATCACTGTATCAAGGCCCCAAAGAAGACCGCTAAAAAAGCCGAATTGCATCGTTATTCACCTTTCCGATAGATCTCCAGTGCCTTTTTAAGGTATTTGGCACCGTAATTGAAGTAGATATAGAGCCACTCGCCCACGAAGTCACCTTCGGCTTCTTTCAGAAGAGACCAGAGGTACCAGCACCATCCTGCAAGGGCAATGTGCGCATAGTTATGCGCAACTTCGTTGTTTGTTGCCTTGCGCCCAAAATATGCATCAAGCGCGCGGTCGACTTCATCTTCGGAAAGCTCGCAGCAGACACTGCATGTTCCAAAATCGTTTGCGTAATCGCTCATGCCAGCATATTCCCAGTCAATGAGATAGTACTTGTCGTTCTCATCGATAAGGAAATTGAGGTAAAAGAAGTCATTGTGGCAAAGGCATTTTGGTGCATTATCGGCCTGTACAAAGTGCTCCAATTCATCGATTTCGGCGGACATTTCCCTGTAGCCTGGAATGTCGATGGGACCTTTTTCCAGAAGAAGTGATTCGTAGCGCTTCGCTTCGAGGTAGAAGTCAAATTCGGTTTCAACATTTGCACCACTCTCGTGAAGCGAACGACACATCTGCATCATTCGATTCATTTGGGCAGCATCATGCGGATCAGGCTGCTTTGCGTTGGGTACAAACTTCGAAATTTTCCAACCACGCTTTGGGTCCTCATGAATGAACGTGTCGTCAAGGCCGAGTTCCTTGGCCTTTTTAAGTGCGGCTACTTCTCCATTTCTGTTAATAAGCAGTTCGGTCCCGACTCCCGGATGGCGGTAAACGTACTCTCCGTCATTGGTTCTAAAGTGGCACGATAGATTCGTAAGACCTTGTTTAAGGGGATAAACGTCGTGAATCTCTGATTTGGAGCAGCCGAGCACTTGCTCGATGTTATCGAAAATATCGGAGTCAACGTTTTCGATAAAATGCGGATCAAAGGCACGCAGCTCATCAAGAGAATCGAATTCGTTGATCTCGCCCTCAGGATACTTCTTGATAACCATATCGAGCTCCTTGATGTGCTCGATATATAGATCTTCCCAAAGCTTGTCCGTTGTTTCGGGCTTGTTATATTCCGTTTCGAGAATCTGCTTAAATGCAAGCGAGAAGGCTTTATCAAAGTAGACATGTCCGAGCATATACCAAGCATCGGAACCGCCAATCGTAACATTGGTAATTCTGTCCATTGCTCCGGTTTGAATGCACCATTCTTTGGTGGCGCCTTCAGCATATTGAGCAGAATAAAATGCTTTCCAAACGTATGCTTCAAACGGATTGTTTAGAAGGTAATCATCGCTTGAGCAAATATAGGTGTTGCCAAGCCGCTCTTTTACGCACATAAGCGATGCGTGGTTATTTTTGGATGCATATTCGTTGTTGACGACAATCGAGACGCCGAACTTGCTTTCGAGATAGAAGAAATATTCTTTTTTATAGCCGACAACGACGGTGATATTGCTGATACCTGCGTCTTGCAGCTGCCTAATCTGACGTTCGATGAGAATCTCACCACGTACCTTTAAAAGGCCTTTGGGCTTTTCATACGAAATGGGAGCAAAGCGGCTCGAAAGCCCCGCAGCCAATATCACTGCGTTTTCAACCTTATAGGGGTGAAGTGCTTCGTAACCGCTGTCGGTTAGGCTGTCCGATTCAAGAAGGCCCTCATTCGTAAGCTCTTTATTTGATGCGTTTACTGATCCAAGTGAAAGGCCAGTGCGCTCGGCAACTTCTCGCTGGCTAGCATATGGGTTCTTTAGGTATTCGTACAGAACTGTAAAGTTACGCTTGGTCAGTTTCACTACAGGCCTCCAATTAAGATGTTCATTGCTTAGAAAAAGAATAGAATGATTGAACGATTTGTTCAATTTATTAAATTTATCTACACAGACTGAACAGACGGTAACGAAAATCAATCCTGGAATGTGGACTAAAATAAATAAATGAGATATCTGGGAGGGTCGCTTATGTATCGATTCGAAAAGAAGGCCACGCTTGTTTGTGCTGCTGCGTCATTAATCACTGCTTGCTGCTTGCCCCTGAGTGCGAATGTCGCGTTTGCACAGGATTCCGTTGAGGCTCAGAGTATTGAGTCAAAAGCGGATTTTTCTTCTGTGGTTTCCGATGATTTGCAACCTGATAATTCTTCCGTCATAAAAGATGGCTGGCAACGAGACGAGTCGTCTGGAGTTTGGTATTACGGAAAAAACGGTAAACACCAAACTGGCTGGCTGCAAAGCGGGGGCTATTGGTATTGGCTTGATCCAGCCAATGACGGTGCAATGCAGACAGATTATTTCAATGTGACCGATGCTGGCGGATCGACTGCTTCGTTTTATGCGAATGACGGCAATGCCGCAACGCCTTTTGGCGCGCTATATCAGAACTGCTGGCTACGTAACTCAGATGGAAATTGGTTTTATGCCAATGCTGGAGGCGATTTAGCTGCTGGTTGGTTTTATCAAGACGGCACATGGTATTACCTGGATCCTGCCACCCATATAATGCAGGTTGGTTTTGTCGACCTCGGGAGCGGGAAATACTATTTAGATGCCACTGGTGCTATGAAAACCGGCTGGATTCTCGTTGACGGGAATTGGTACTGGGCTTATTCATCGGGTGCCCTTGCTTCGTCATGGCAAACGATAGGTGGGGCTTGCTATTATTTTGACCCACAGACGTTCATCATGTTCAAGGGTCGTCAAAAGATTGATGGAAGAACCTACATTTTTGGTGACTATGGCCTCGCAAATGGATGGTACAAAGACGGAGCAGATTGGTATTACTGCTCTAACGGTATTGCGGCCACTGGCTGGAAACTCGTTAACGGCGCTTGGTATTATCTCGACCCAGCCTCCGATGGTAAGATGTCCGTTGGGTATTTAGACCTTGGCAATGCAGCTTATTATTTAAAGCCTAACGGGGCTATGGCTGTTGGTTGGGCTCAGGTCGAGGACGGCTGGTATTTCGCCTCCCAATCTGGTGCACTTATTTCTGGCTGGTATAAAGAGGGCACGAGCTGGTATTACCTGGACCCTGTTAGCCATCTCATGAAAACGGGCTTATTTGAGGTGGGCGGCAACGATTGTTTTGCAAACCAGAGCGGTAGGCTTGTGGTTTCAAGCTGGGTTACCGTTAATGACGGCGTTCAAAGATACGCTAATGATAATGGATATCTTTGCAAGGATGTGATTCGCGAAAACGGCACTATCCTAAAAACCGCTGGAGCTGATGGTTGGCAGGTTGCGTCCGGCTGGGTTAATGTCGCAAATCTTAGGTTTTACGCTGAGCCCGGAACGGGTGCCATTCATCTTGGATGGCTGCAGATTGACGGCGAGTGGTATTGGCTTGATGCCGATTCTGGCGTGATGAAGACCGGATGGGTTTTTACTGGCGGTGCATGGTATTACCTAAACGCTGACGGAAAAATGGCAACTGGTTGGAAATGCCTGAATGGAACATGGTATTACCTTGAGTCCAATGGAAGCATGCATGTTGGCTGGCTTAAAGATTCGGGTAAGTGGTATTGGTTAGACGGCAGCGGCGCTATGGCAACGGGCGCAAGGACCATCGATGGCGTTCGTCGAGTTTTCTGGAGCGATGGTCAGTGCGACAAAGTTGGCTGGCAAAATCCATCCCAGTATCCTCAGGTCAGTTCTTGGACTGTTCAGCTGCCTAGCTATTGCACCGGATACTTTACCTATGTGACCCCTTTTCGCATTTCTGTCGAAGCAACGCGGGAAGATTGCGTGAACGCCTTTATCCAACGCGCCTATGAGTATATTGGTATGCAATATATTGAGCCTTGGTCTACCGCTCCCGGTGGAGCTGTTGATTGCTCTGGTTTTGTCTTGCAGTGCCTTTATGCTACTGGCATGGATATGGGTGTTTACAACCCTTATAACCATCGCTGGGATCCAAGCCAAACCTATAATTCCATGAATTGGTATCGAAGCAATATCTTTATGCCCGTGAGCACGAGCTCGATTCAACGCGGCGATGTGATTTATTACCGCGGTCATATTGCAATTGCACTTGGCGGCGGCTTGATGATTGATTCCTGGCCTCATCAAGGTGTCGGAATTCATCCTATTAGCGCAAGGGGAAATGTAATCGGCGCAGCTCGTCCGTTTATTTAATAGATTCCCTGCAAGACAGTCGGTACCGGTTGGGGGCCTGAAATGAATGCTCGGATTGATCATCGAATTTGCTGGCGAGTAATTGGCTTGATGCTATTTTCCGCCTTACTCTCAGTTACAGCCCCCGCATTTTCTTGCACTGCTTATGCCGTGGAAGAGGGGGCGGATAACGGTGTCGTAGAGCGCGACTCGACAGGAGGGCCGGGAGCATTTGTCGGTGGCGGTTGCTCTCAAGACTCCAGCGATTGTGCCGGCAAAACAACGGAAGATTCGAGCCTACAGGTTGTCGAAAGCCATGACCCGTCGACTACAGAACAACTATCTGGATGGCAATGGAACGGTTTGTCCTGGTATTACTATCTAGATGGCTGTCGTTTGACCGGAATGCAGAATATTGACGACTCGTTGTACTACTTGGACCCCGCTCGTGACGGCGCAATGAGCTGCGGCTGGATTTTTACTGAAAATAAGTGGTATTACGCGGGTCCGTCAGGCGCTTTGGCAAGTGGCTGGCAGTTTATTGGACACCAATGGTACTGGTTTGACTCCCTTAACAGCTGTTCTATAGCTACTGGTCGACGTGTTATTGATGGGCACCCTTATCTTCTTGGAACCTATGGACTGATTAATGGATGGTGCCTTGATAACGGTTTATGGTATTGGGGTAGCAATGGTGAAGTCTTAACCGGCTGGCTTCAAACTGGCAATAACTGGTATTGGCTTGATCCCGCCAATGATGGTGTTATGTCTAGAGGAATCGTTTCTGTCGGTTCGTCTCGTTACTATTTATCGGATTCCGGCGCAATGGCTGTTGGTTGGGCGTTTGATGGGACGGACTGGTATTACGCTGACGGTTCCGGCGCACTTGCATCGGGCTGGCGTTTGGTGAATGGCGTTTGGTATTGGCTCGATGTCGCAAATGACAATAGAATGGCTACCGGCTTTTATGTCATCGGATCCAACCGGTATCATTTTTCTTCAACGGGAGCGTTGTCACTTGGCTGGTTTATGAGCAATGGAGACTGGTATTACGCTGAGCCTTCTCAAGCGTCGGGCATTATAAAGACTGAATGGCTGAAGGACGGTGGTCAATACTATTATCTCGATCCTGCCGCCGACGGTAAAATGCTTCTTGATCATTTTTCTGTAAATGGGAAAAGCTATTATGCAAAAGCTTCAGGCGCTGTTGCTTGTCGTGAATGGGTAGATGTCCAGGACTCGGTTCAGGATGAGCCATCTAAGGCTTTTGCTGGTTCTGATTGCTCATTGTGTGGAGCATTGCGTAATGGAAAACTGTTTACATCAAACGGCGATGGCGAATTGGTCGAAGCTCACGGGTTTGTGATGCTTGGAGGCTGTAAGTTCTATGCTGATCCAACCGATGGCTCCCCCTGCGCTGGATGGAAGAACGTTAACGGAAAATGGTACTTTTTTGATGAGACCGCTGGCTATGCACGATCTGGCTGGCTGTACAAGGATGGCTCCTGGTTCTATTTAGATCCGTCCACTTATGCTATGAAAACCGGTTGGGTTGCCGTTAACGGATCTTGGTATTACCTGAATTCGTCTGGTTTCATGCAGACGGGATGGCTCAATCTGGGCGGCACCTGGTATTGGCTTGACGCTAGCGGCGCTATGGCTACTGGCTGGCGCGTTGTGGACGGGTCCTGGAATTACTTTATGGCAAACGGCGCGTGGGTGTCAGACTATATGGATGCTAAAGCTCAAAGTTATTCAAGCAATACAAATTGGCTGATACTTGTCGATACGTCGCGTTGCATTACGAGTATTTACACTGGATCTTGGAATAACTGGTCCTTAAACCGTCGATATGTATGTTCGACGGGAAAAGCTAGCACACCTACGGTGATAGGGGAGTATCAAGTCTACGGAAAGGGATATTCCTTTGGGCATGGATATACTTGCTATTACTACACGCAGTTCTATGGTGATTACTTATTCCATTCCTCACCCTACTACGTCAACAGCAACCGCGTGATGGATCCCACGATGGGCGTTCCATCCTCTGCTGGATGCGTACGCCTTGAGATTCAGAATGCAAAATGGATTTACGATAACATTCCTTATGGAACAAAGGTTGTTACTTATTGATATTAGGCACTCGTTTTAAGAGACAGGGATAAATACTCTATTTTTAAAAGAGTTTCTTTTAACTGAGGGTGCTTTGATAATCTTTAGCAATGAATTTGGGAGGATTTTTGGAAATAGAAATGGGAAATGATATTGGCGTATGCGTACTTCTCTCAGCTTATAAACCCGATCTTAAGTTTTTCGCGGAACAACTTGATTCGATAGATAAACAAACGTTTCCGCTTACGCTTCTAGTT
This sequence comes from Collinsella sp., assembly GCA_036312985.1. Taxonomy (GTDB): domain Bacteria; phylum Actinomycetota; class Coriobacteriia; order Coriobacteriales; family Coriobacteriaceae; genus Collinsella. The sequence goes on along the minus strand of JAXJMV010000017.1, from coordinate 4,608 downwards.
AGAAATGACTGCCCTGAATCGGATTCATTAGAGCGGTTTATCCAAGCGCATATAACGAAAAACGCCTATCGGTATTATCACGGTGATAATAATCTCGGTTATGTCAAATCGTTCGAGGCGCTGCTCTCCTTGGCGGAAGGGGATTACGTAGTACTTTGCGATCAGGATGATATTTGGGAGCCTAATAGAGTTGAAGTTTCGCTCAACCATATGCTAGAAGAAGGCTCAATTCTAGATGTTTGTGATAGATCGGTAATTGACGAAAACGGAAATATTCTGGTAAAGAGTTATAGGAAAGCTCATCCTAATTCGCCGGAAGTAAATTGGTGCTCTGGAGAGGATATTACTGTACAGGCCGCAAGCGTATGTTACGGCATTGGTATGGCTCTCATGTTAGATGCGAGTGCGGCGAAGTCGATGATTCCCTTTCCGGAATCGACTGCACATGACTTGTGGTTGACATTGGGTTGCAGTGAACTGGGGAAGTGCAGCTTTACTATGACTCCTTTGGTTAAGTATCGTCGACATGGTGGTAACGAAACTGGATTCCTTGCAGGTGTTTCTTCAAAAGATGATTGGTATTCGACAAGAGTTAAAAACAGGGTTGATACTGCTAGGCGATTTGCCGATAGATTTCCCGATTCACCGCATCTAAAGGAAATATTGGGGTTCGCTGAAGCAAGGGAGCGGCGCTCCATAATTGGTTTACTTAAATACCGACGAGCTTGCCCGTCTATCGCTAAAGCAGATATCATTATACGTCTTGTGCCGAATTGGCTGTTTATTTTGATTTTAAAAGAACTTAAAGCTGCGAGATAGCTCCGTATCCTCATTTCGACAGGTTTAGAAGGGCGCTTATATTTGTGAAGGCCACAGAGAAGACTCTTTCGATTAAACAAAATATGTTCTGGAATACCGTCGGTTCGTTGACTAATTTAGGCTGTCAGTGGCTTATCACCATTTTGGTCGTTCGGCTGTCTGATGGATATAGTGCTGCAGGCATTTATTCGCTGGCTATGTCTATTTTCAACATGTTTTCTCAATTAGCCCAATACAGGATGTACACGGTGCAAATTGCAGATGTTGAAAGGAAAAACTCTGCTGGTGAATACCTGACTTTTCGTTTCTTTACTACTTTTATAGCGTTTGCAATGTTAGCCGTCTATTCCATTGCAACGTGTCGTATTGGTACGGTGCCCGCTATTCTTCTGTATGCTCTCTATAAAACCGCTGGCTTAGTCATTGATGTCATGCATGCTAATGATCAGGTTGGTCATAGGATGGACTATATTGGGAAATCCCTCATAATGCAGGGCATCGGCTCTCTCCTTTCATTCATTCTTGTCTTTGGATTTTTTAATAGCCTCGAAGGTGCACTGTTGCTTATGACGGTAGTGACAATAGGCATCGGAGTTATTTACGATTATCCAAGATCAAATCGGATTTCTGCAATCAAGCTTGGAATTAGCCGAGCGAAGGTCAGAGCCTTCCTATGTAGCTGTTTGCCCATCGTTCTGGGCGGCATTGCTGCTTCTGCGGCGCCGAATATTCCCAGGCAGTATTTATCTTATTCATTCGGAGATTCTGCTCTGGGTATTTATGCATCAGTTGCTGCACCTGTGGCAATTATCCAAATGGGTGCGACCTATATTTATAATCCTTTATTAGGTTATCTAGTAGAGCGTTACCATTCTAGAGAAAAGTCCTTTTTTTCGCTCATAGGTAAAATACTTGCTGGCATCTTTTTTGTCGGTGTCATATCTTCAGTTGCCCTTTTCTTTTTCGGTAAATTATTGCTGTCACTGTTTTATGGCGCTGGAATAGCTAAACATACCGATCTCCTTCAGCCTATGTTGGCTTGTGCCTTTTTGACTGGCATCGCTTGGTTTGTCAACGATTTGTTGGTTTCTCTTGATAATTACCGAGGGGTATTTGTTGGCAGCATGCTGTCCTTAATTAGTGCTGTCGCTGTTATGGCTCCTGCGCAAATGCTGTTTGGCTTAAATGGCCCTACTGTATCGGCGCTTATATCCAATGCCATTTGCCTTATTTATCAGTCTTCTGTTTTGGGGAAACAGACGCAACAATGGTTCGGGGAAAAGAGATAGGCCGATGATGTCTAAAGCTCACGCGCTATTAAAGCTTCAAAACACTGAATTGGATATCCTTCAGGTTGTCGCCGCATTCTGCTCTAAGCACGGCATCAGGTGGTGGCTTGACGGTGGAACATGTTTAGGAGCAATGCGTCATAGGGGGTTTATCCCTTGGGATGATGATATAGATATCGGAATGATGCGTTCAGATTATGACCGCTTTTGCTCTTTAGCCGAGGGTGGGTTACCGGAAGGATATTCGCTCCATACATCGCGGAATACTACTGGCTATGCTGCGATGTTTGCTAAGGTGTATCGCGATGGAACTCGCTTCGAGAATCAAGAGGCTCGAGAGGCTTCCAGTTCGATGGGCATTTTTGTCGACATCTTTCCATATGACCAGCTCTATACAGATAAACGCCTTCGTGCAAAGCAAGTCCGAACTGCATCAATTGCACAGAAAAGAGCCTATTTATATCATTCTTCTTCCATTGTTGTCCCTCATAAAGGGTTCCTTGGTCAACTCGAGCAAATTGGTTGTTCTGCTATGCACGTGGTGGAACAACTGGTTTCTCGAGGCGCATGCTCTTACCAGGATTTGTTCGATTCCTGTATTGCCGACTCAAATACGGGTGAGGTCTCTGATTACTGTCTGACGTTAAGCTGGCCGAATATGGCGCCAGTGCCTATTTCAGAGATTTTCCCTCTGAGCAGCGCGGTTTTCGAAGGCAGTGAATTCCCTGTTCCTCGTATGACGGATAAATATCTTACAACGATGTATGGCGATTGGAAAAAAATACCGTCACCGGATAATCGACATACCCATCTTCCGCTCTTGCTCGACTTTGGAGATGGGGAAGTCTGGACGGCACAGAATTAAGGATATGACATCTATATCAGATGAGGTTATGTGATGAGCTCCTCTATTTGTATTTTCACTCACCATTATCACCCGCAACTTAGTGGAATTGGTAATTTTGTCGATGGTCTCGCTCATGCCTTGACTGCACGCGGCGATAGGGTGGTTATCGTTACTAATGATTCGATGCGCGTGGGAGTCGGTCATTCAGTCGAAAACGGCCTGGAGGTAATTCGTCTTCCTTGCATTCCGTTACTTGATGGAAGACTTCCTCTTCCCAAAAAAACCAGTGATTATTACCGACTCCTGCAAACCCTTGATGATTATGAGTGGAATGGTGTTCTGATAAACACGAGACTTTTCCCTCTCTCGCTCGAAGGGCTGAGGTTTGCTGCGGATCATAGTGCTAAGGCTGTCGTTCTCGACCACGGCTCAGCGTATCTTTCCTTCAATCAGCCACTCCTTGATTTTTTTGTGCGCCGATATGAGGATTGGATTACGGATCGCGTAAAGACGTTTGACCCTGATTTCTATGGGATTTCTTCTAAAAGTGTTGAATGGCTTCAGCACTTTAATATCACTGCAAAGGGCGTCATTTCAAACTCAATCAATGCCTCATTCTATAGGAGTATTTCTTCGGGGAGAGATTTCCGATCTGAATTAGGTATCCCTCAGTCATCTTTGGTTGTAGCTTTTGTCGGGCGGCTTATTCCTGAAAAGGGAATTAATTCAATTATTGAGGCGGCTCGCACAAAAGATATTACCAAGCGTGATATTTGTTTTGTTCTTGCAGGGGATGGTCCGCTGGCTAATGAGGTCAAGGAAGCCTGTTCGTCTAACTTGTTTTGGCTTGGGAGATGTAACACAGAGGATATTTCTTCCTTACTTCAGCAAGCAGATGTGCTTTGTCTTCCAACTCGTTCCGAAGGCTTTTCAACGGTACTTCTTGAAGCTTCAGCCTGCGGAACGCCTGCAGTGGTAACAGATGTGGGCGGGGCACGCGAGCTTATCTTAGATGATAGCTACGGCACAATAATTCGGTCCATGGCATCTGATGAGGTGGTTTCGGCATTATGCAGGCTTTTTGATGATCGAGAGCTGCTTTCTCTTCAGTCTCGAAACTCTAGGGCGCTTGTTGAAAGTCGATATAACTGGGATGCCACTGCTATGGATGTCGAGAAGGCGTTTTGTATTTGCTAAGTGATACTTGGCTGGCTTTTGTTCGGATGAAGTTGATAATCAAGGGCTTTTGTTCGGCTTTTGCGTGAAGTTGGATATAAGTGCCGATTTTGGTATTGTCGATTCCTCCTATTTCATGAATATTTGCTCGCTTGAGCACCGCTGAATATCAAGAAGCACGCCGCTGTTATTGCGCCTGGCTTTGGGGCCGACATGGGTCTCGGCGCCTATTTATTGCTAGCGTCCGGCGTCGCGTCGCTGCTGCATGTTGGCCTCGCCTGTATCAACCCAGACCGTGTTTCTTTAAGCTAGTGCCAAAGATTAAGGCTATCGTTGGGATGGGGGGTGTTCCTATAGTTTTGTCAACTGGGCAATGCTGTTTTCGAGATTGAATCGCGACATGCTAACGCCAGGCCTTTCGGCCGATGGGCTCCAATCTGTTCGGAGCGCTTCGACTAGGCGGCGTAGGGCACCCTG
>JAXJMV010000016.1:0-3977 GCA_036312985.1 Collinsella sp. | reverse complement strand
GGATATTAAACTGCAAAGACGAGCGTCGGTAAGACACGCCGAGGTCGCCGCGGACGGGCTGATATAGGGAGAGGGCCTGACCCCATATCGTTGGGGCCAGGCCCGATTTTGCCTCTTGACAATGTCCTGCTCATATTAAAAAGGGACAGGTTTATTTTGGTCGGTTTTATCTGCGGAAACGCCACATCTCCCCTACCAAAAAGCCCGAGTGTCGCTGGGACACCCGGGCTTTCGGAAAGGGGTTAATCCTTATTCGGACTTAAGCGGAAACTGCGGCGGAAGCAGTGTTGGTCTCGTCCTCGTCGGTCCAAGCGTGCTTGGGCATAGGACGGAAAATCTGGAAGAGCATCGCGACCAGCAGCACGATAGCCACAACCGTCCAGAAGCCAAACTGCCCAAGGACAAGCAGGTTATAGAACTGGTTGATGAACAGGCCGATCACCCAAGCGAAGGCGCACTCGTAGCCGAGGGCAATCGCGGTCCACTTGCCGGAATTCATCTGGTTGCGGATGGTACCCATAGCGGCAAAGCACGGAGCGCACAGCAGGTTGAACGCGCCGAAGGCAACGCAGGCGCCCATGGTGGGGAACATGCCGGCAAACGCGGTCCACAGGCTCGGGTCGGTCTCGCCCGCGTCGGCGACGGACAGCAGCGAGCCGGCGGTGGCGACAACGTTCTCCTTGGCGACGAGGCCAGAGACAGTCAGCGCGGTTGCCTGCCAGGTGCTAAAGCCGAGCGGGGCGAAGATCCAAGCGACCAGGTTGCCCAGCATGGCGAGCACGGAGTAGTCCATGAACTCCTCGGGGATGCCGTCCATCGCAGGCAGGAAGCCAAAGGAGCCGTTGTAGCTACCAAAGTTGGAGAGGAACCACACCACGACGGTAGAGGCGAAGATGATCGTGCCGGCCTTCTTGATAAAGGCCCAGCAGCGCTCCCACACGTGCAGCGCCCAGGAGCGGATCGCCGGGAAGTGGTAAGCGGGGAGCTCCATGACAAACGGGGTCGGGCGGCCGGCGAAGAGCTTGGTCTTCTTGAGCATGAGGCCCGAGGCGATGACGGCAAAGACGCCCAGGAAGTAGAAGAGCGGGCTGATCCACGCGGCGGTGGTAGAAGAATCGCCGATGATGGAACCCATGAGCAGGGCGATGATCGGCAGCTTGGCGCCACAGGGAATGAACGTGGTGGTCATGACCGTCATGCGGCGGTCCTTCTCGTTCTCGATGGTCTTGGTGGCCATGACGCCGGGGACACCGCAGCCCGAGGACACGAGCATGGGGATAAAGGACTTACCGGACAGGCCAAAGCGGCGGAACACGCGGTCCATGATGAAGGCGACGCGGGCCATATAGCCGCAGTCCTCCAGGAAGGACAGCATGACGAACAGCAGGAACATCTGCGGGACGAAGCCGAAGATGGCGCCCAGGCCGCCGACGATACCGTCACAGACCAGCGAATCGACCAGGCCACCGTCCTCGGTGCCACCCGCCACAAGGGCGTCATGCACCACGGTGGTGATGCCGGGGACATAGGGGCCATACTCCGCCGGGTCAACCGAATCGGCGGCGTCGCCCGCAGCCTCGACGGCTGCATCGTAGGCGTCGCGACCCTGGCCGAGCACGTACCAGCCATCGGTGCCGAAGAGCTGGTCGTTGGTGAAGTCGGTCACCGTGCCGCCCAGGGTGGAAACGGCGATGTAGTACACGCAGAACATGATGACCACGAAGATCGGCAGGCCCAGAATACGGTTGGTAACCACGCGGTCGATCTTCTCGGAGGTGCTCATCTTGGCAGGAGCCTTGGTCATGCACTCGTCAATGATGTGGGCAATCACGCCATAGCGCTCACCGGTGATGATGGACTCGGCATCGTCGTCGCAGTCCTGCTCGCACTGGGCGACCAGCCCCTCCACGCGAGCGGCCTTCTCCTTGGTGAGGTTGATAAGTTTGCAGGCGTCTGCATCACGCTCGAACAGCTTGACAGCGTAGTAGCGGCGCTTGTTGGCGGGAACGCTCGCCGGCAGGTTGTTCTCGATATGCGTCAGAACGTCCTCGATGGAGGAGTCGAACTTGTGCTCCGGCACCTGGCCCTTGGAAGCAGCGGACTTCTTGACCTGCTCGAAGAGCTCCTTGATGCCCTTGTTCTTGAGGGCCGAGATCATCATGACCGGGCAACCGAGCTTCTTGGACAGTTTGGCGGTGTCGATCTTGTCACCGTTCTTCTCGACCAAGTCGGCCATGTTGAGGGCAACGACCACGGGCAGGCCGGTCTCGATAACCTGAAGCGCCAGGTACAGGTTGCGCTCGAGGTTGGTGGCGTCGACCACCTGGACGACGACATCGGGCTCGCCGCTCATGAGGTAATCGCGCGAGCATTGCTCCTCGGGGCTGTAAGGGGAAAGCGAGTAGATGCCGGGGAGGTCCGTGATGGTAACGTTCTTGTCGCTTAGGAGCTTGGCTTCCTTTTTCTCAACCGTGACGCCGGGCCAGTTGCCAACGTAGCCGTTGGCGCCGGTGATCAGGTTGAAAAGCGTGGTCTTGCCGCAGTTGGGGTTACCCGCCAGCGCGACATGGATCTGAGAATCCGCCATTCAATCCTTCTTCCTTGTGTGCCTGCGCTGCTTTCTCCGCGCAGGCTGGATAATGTGCTTTAAAGTTGCTGCATTAAGTTAGAAAAACCTAACTTTATCTGCAGAAATATGCGCCGCGAGTCCTTACTGAACCTCGACGACGGCGGCCTCCTCCTTGCGGATGGAAAGCTCGTAGCCGCGCACGTTGATCTCGACCGGATCACCGAGCGGTGCGACCTTCACGACCTTGAACGAAGTGCCCTTGATGAGCCCCAGGTCCATAAGGTGGCGGCGAAGCGCGCCCTCACCGTGAAGCTTGACGATGGTAGAGCTCTCGCCCACCTTAACGTCACCCAACGTCTTCATCCTCTTGTCCCCCTTTCGGTTTTTATGAAATGCTGTGGACTAACCGACGGTCATGATGTGCATGGCAACCTTGGAATCGATGCCAAAGCGTGCGCCCAGCACCGTGACGATGATATTGGCGCCACTCGAGCTCACCACGTGGATTTCGTTGCCCTCGACAAAGCCGAGGTCCTTGAGGTGGTGTTTCATGTCCTCATTGCCCTTTACACGGGACACGCGCACGGTTTCGCCCGCTTTTACCATCGAAAGCGGCATGGCCGGCATCTGCGGTCCGCAAGACATGAGTGGCTCCTAACGTCAGTTCGTCCTTAACATCGACACGGTAAAAGTTAACCACGCCTATGTTCGCTATAGTAAACTAACACGTGGTTAACTTTTTGGAAAGGGTCCGCATTCAGATTTCGAAAAAGTTTCCTATACGAAACAAAAGGGCGCGGCAAAGGACCATCCTTTACCACGCCCTGTCATGCTTAAAGCGAGAGATTTCTGATCGATGTGACACAGGAGGCCTCATCTACGCCCGAAACGCGGAAGATGATGTCCTCGCCGCACTCGCCGTAGAGAGCCATGAGTCCCATGACATCGCGGCCATCCGTGTGGCGATCGCCGATGCTGACTGACACGTCGCTACGATGCTTGGCAATGATGTCATAGAGCAGCGCAACCGGGCGGGCATGTAATCCCAACGGATCTTTAATCGTCTTTGTAAACTCGACCATGTCCCCTCCCACGACATCGCACATTCGGCCGGCAAAACCCAGCCACGTGGTAGCTATTGTACCGTTAGATGCTTCTCGAGAGCCCCTCTGAACACCTCGTGGTCAAAAAGTGGCAAATATGAGTACTGTCACCAATTTAGTAGCAGCAAAATCGAGAGCAAATTGCCTAATTTGAGCGATTCGAAGGGTGGCGCGCGCAGACGTGGTGTAAGAGCGTCCTGAGGTCCGTCGCTGCAAGTCCCGATGTTACTCCTTCTTGAGACCGCGCCTCTCGACTATCTCGTCCACTATCTCCCTGGCGCGCCGCCCGAGCGCGCGGCGCCTCC
>JAXJMV010000015.1:0-12978 GCA_036312985.1 Collinsella sp. | reverse complement strand
CTATCGAAACACATCTCCACCGTTCCTTCAACTGGGAAAACGGCGCCCCCGGACCCCAGGAGGGGCCGCGGGGGCGTTCAGCTAAGTGCGGGAATGGCCTATTTGCTCAATGTGTTCGGCTGAGATCGGAAATCAACCGAGCGCCACCTCGAGTAGTGGCTCGGCATTTAGCCATTTAGCGGTACGCATTACATGTCGGATTCCGGCTCTACAAGATTTAGCTTTCAATATTATGCAGATGCGAATTATTTGACCTTGCATAATCTTTAGGCGCGGCCTGCGCTGGAGGACATGTATATCGACTGAGGTAACACGTCCGCCCCGCTCGCTGGCCGCGCGCCGTGGTACGATTTTTGAGTTTGAAAGTCCCGCCGCGTCTCGGCTGCCCTTGCAGCTTGTCGCGCGGCCGCACGCAAAGGAGCCATTATGGCCGGTATGAACATGCAGCAGATGATGAAGCAGGCTCGCAAGATGCAGGAGCAGCTTGCCGCCGCGCAGGAGAACCTCAAGTCCCAGACCGTCGACGCCTCTGCCGGCGGCGGCATGGTCAAGGTGACCGTTAACGGCGAGATGGAGCTCGTCAACCTCACCATCGATCCCGATGCCCTCGATCCCGAGGACGTCGATATGCTGCAGGACATGATCATGGCTGCCGTCAACGAGGCCGTCCGCGGCGTCAACGAGCTCGCCAACAAGCAGATGGGCGCCATCACCGGCGGCCTCAACATCCCGGGCATGCCGTTCTAAGACACGCATATATATGAGTGCGAATCACAGTCTGCAAAAACTGCTCGATGAACTGGGCCGTCTGCCGGGCATTGGTCCCAAGTCGGCCCAGCGCATCGCCTATTACCTGCTCGAGGCCGATGCCGAGGAGGCCCGCCGCCTGGCCGAGGCCATCCTGGAGGTCAAGCAGGAGGTCCACTTTTGCAGCCGTTGCTTTAACTACGCCACGGCCGACGAGTGCTCCATCTGCCAGGACCCGATGCGCGATACCACTCGCATTTGCGTGGTGGGCGAGCCGCGCGACGTCCAGGCAATCGAGCGCACGGGCAGCTACCATGGCCTGTACCATGTGCTGGGCGGCGTGATCAGCCCCATGGACAAGATCGGTCCCGAGCAACTGCATATCCGCGAGCTGCTGGCGCGCCTGGGCCACGAGGACATCCACGAGGTCATTATCGCCACCAACCCCAACATCGAGGGCGAGACCACGGCGAGCTACCTTGCTCGCACCATCAAGCCATTGGGCGTTGAGGTATCGCGTCTTGCGAGCGGCCTTCCCGTGGGCGGCGACTTGGAGTATGCCGACGAGCTTACGCTTGGCCGCGCTATCGAGGCCCGCCGCGCGATCTAGGCGGCGTCAGCTCCATGGCATGTCCCGTCGGCCTGCCGCACGGGGCACTCATAATTGGGCACGCGTTCATGCATTTGTTGTGCAACAAACCTGCTTTTCATCCGCTTATCGCGTGGATGGGTCCGCTCGCACCTCGTATTTGCCCATTCGTTGCGCAACCTTTTGGGTTCGCTGATACACTCAAATGTGAATATGAAAGAATGCGCCGCTTTTAAGCGGCGTGTTTTTGTTGGAGGAGAACGCATGCGGCCCGGGGGCACTCAGACAAAGCGTGGCGCCGCGGTGCGCATGCGACGCCGGCTGGGCCTGGCGCCTCGGGCGTGCGTGCTGCTGTCTTGCTCGCTCGTGCTGGTCATAGCCGGTGTTTCGGCTTATGGCATGACGGTGCCGTCCATGGTGCAGGCGCATGCTGCGCGTGAGCTGCATATTGGGCGCAAGGCCAAAAGCGACTTGGGAACGACAACCGGATATACGTGGGCGAGCGTGGTCTCGCACGTTGTGTTCGGTGGCGACGATGCGGACGGTCCCGAAACAGCGGACAACGAGGTTACGCTGGCAAACGGCAAGACCATCGTGCTCACCAACACCAAGGTCATTACGAAGCTTTCCAATAACAGCGTGGCTTCTGTCGTTAACAAGGCAGAGCAGCAGAAGGAGCAGGATACGCAGCAGATGGGTAAGCCCGGCGGCTCGGACGGGTCCGGTTCTGGCACCGGTTCGTCGAGCTCGGGCGGTGGCTCCGCCTCTGGCGGTGGATCTTCGAGCGGTGGCTCGACGGACGGCGGTGCCGGCGGCGACACGGGCTCGGGTGGTCTCTCGGCTGCCGAGGAAGAGAGTATCCACAGTTGGCTCGTGACCAAATACAACATGCTCGATGGCTATGTCGCCCGCGCCAACAGCGTGGTTTCGACCTATAACGCTACGGGCGATACCGGACCGTGCGACACCCTGGCGAATGACATGTTTGTTATCCGTGCCGAGTTCGGTCGACAAAGGTTTTCGACCAAATCAAAATGGTATCGGCAGTATGCCAATCTGTGGGGCTGCTATACCAACCTGTGTCAATGGGTTGGGCACTACGGCGACGACGACGTCGCGCTCAACAACTTCAACACCAATGTGGCGGCGATCGCCCTATGACGAACGACCTCGCTTCTACGGCAGCCCAGTCGCTCAACCGTGATCCCATGGTGGGCCTGCGCCTGGCGCGCGTCGACGGGTTTGAGCCGGCCGTCGCCCTGGGCACGGACGAGCTTCCCGCCTACCTGCGCCGTTTTACGATGCTGTTTGCCGATGACGCCACCATGCGCCGCGGCGGTATCGGCCGTGTGACGCGTGCCGTCAACGCGCAGGGCGAGGCCGTGGCGCTCAAGCAGCTCATCTTGCCAACGCGCGACGAATTTGATGACGATGTCGCCCACGAGGCGCTGGTCACCAAGTTCAAGGCGGCGTTTCGCGAGGAATATGAATGCCATCGTGCCCTTTCGGGCCTTAAGGGCTTTCCCCGCTTATATGGGTGGGGCGAGGTCGACGGCGTGCCCGTGATCGTTATGGAGTGGGTCGAGGGCGAGACGCTCGCTCGCCTGCGCTCGCGCCTTGCCGTGGACGATGCCGGGCGTCTGTCGCCGCTCGTGGCGGCGCGCCTGGGTCGCGACCTGTTCGATCTGCTCTGCCGCATGAGCTTGGTAGGCGAGGGGTTCGTCCATCGCGATATCTCGCCCGCTAATATTATGGTGCGCACGGCGCGCCTGCCGCTCGACCGACAGCTTGCCGAAGGCACCTTCGACCTGTGCTTGATCGACTTTGGCTCGTCGCTGGCGCTCGAGCCCGCCTCTGCGGTGGTCGGTACCGGCGGCAAGGCATCGTTTACCGAGCGCTATGCCACGTTGCGCCGTGCGACGGTTGCCTACGCCCCGCCCGAGATGCTCACCGATGACATTCCCAACTTACGCACGCTCCGCATGTCGCCGGCGATTGATGTCTATGCAGCGGCGAGCACGGTCTACGAGCTCATCGCCGGTGTCGCGCCGTACGAAGTAGCGCCGGGTGCGTCGGGTACTTCGGGCTCGCGCAAAAAGACGCGCGATATCGCCAGCCCTTATCGCCTCAAGATGGATACGCTGCCCGACTATCCCGTCGGCGCCCACGCGCCCGGCTGCGACTTGACGCAACTGCTGCGACGCGAGCCCGATGTGGCACTTGCCGCGGCCGAACAGGCTCAGCAGCTGGGGCTCGATCCAAATTCCGAGGATCTGCGCGATGCGCTGGCGTTTGTCGACGCTCAGCTGTTCGATGTGGTGATGGCCTGCCTGTCCTGCCATCAGGAAGATCGTCCCGAGCCGGCTGCGGTGGAGGCGGCGCTCTCGGCATTTTGCGACCACTATGCGCAAAATGTCGCCCGCTCGCTTCGCGCCGAGCCGCTCATGCCGTGCCCGATGGAGGCATCGGGGCACACAGCCCGGCGTGCGGCGATGGTTGGTGCGACGGCGGCAAGCGGCGTGCTTTGGACTGTGGTCGTGGTATCAGCGGCGCTGTTGGCGTCGGGTGCCCATGTGACGCTCGCCGTGGGACCGCTTATGTGGTCTGGGAAGCTGCCGGCCATTATCGCCGTGCTGGCGTTGGCATCGCCGGGCATGGCGGGCATCGCCGCCGGGGCCTTGGCGCGCGACCGCCGTGCGGGATTCCTGCGGGGCGTGTTGGTCCTTTCCGCCTGCGAGGTTCCGGCTCTGGCCGCACTCGCATGTGCCGTGTTTTCCCAGCATGCCGTGGCGGGTGGCCTGGTGGCCGCCATAATTGCAACCTATGCGCTCACGTGGTTTTTGCTGGCGATGGAGTTTGCCTTTGAGCTTCCCGTCGTGTCAGCACGACGTGCGAAAATTCCCATGGCGACGCCGCTTGCCGGCGGAGCCGCGGCTGCCCGCGCCTTTGGCGGGCCGGCCGAAGTATCCGACACTATCTCTGCGACCAAGGAGGGCTAAGCCATGGCTTCTCAAGCTGAGCTCACCCCGTGCGGGGCAATGTTTGACATCTTTAAGCGCGCAGCGCACCTGAGCCATATCGAACTGTGCGGCCTGGTGCTCTCGAGCCGCCCGCTCGCCGACGGCCGTAGTCCGCAGAGTCGTGCCGCCGATCGTTCCTGGGTTTCGCGCTTCATCGTGCGCGCGCCGGTCGGCACGCTGCAGGAACGTTATTTTGCCGATTACGGCACCTCGGCCGCGCGCATTATGTCGCAGCTGGCCCTGCGTCGTCGCAATCCCATGGACGCCGCGGCCGTGACCAATATGGTGTGCGGCCCCGCTGGCGAGCTCATGGTGCGGGCACTCGAGGAATGCCACCAGGACACGAATCTCTATCGCAATGCGCTCGAGCGCCTGTCGCAGGCGGCTGAACTCATGCCCGCCGAGCGCGCCGAGGCCATCCTGGTGCTGTTTGTCGCCGTGGGTTGCTCGGCAGATGTCCGTTCGTCGGTGACCTATGCCATCGACTACGCTCATGCGACCTGTGGCGGCGCCACGTCGACGCCGCGCTCGCTGAGCACATCTTCGGTCGCGGGCGAGCACGAGGTCGCGCCGGCGCATCCGCTGGGACTGCTGTGCGTGCAAAACGGCTACGTGGTGAGCGTCCCGCGCTGGATTCAGCCGAGTGAGGAAGGCGTTGAGATCGGCGCGCTGGCAACGGGGGAGGGCGGCATCACCGACGACGTCTCGGCCTGCCATGCCCATATCTGGTGCGACGAGTCTGGCGCATGGTTTGTCGAGGACCTGTCGTCCACTAACGGCACCGTGGTGGTAAACGGGGTCACGAGTGTGTGTATTCAAGTAGAGCCCGGCCGCTCCGCCCAGCTCAACCCCGGCGACGAGCTCAAACTCGGCGAATCCACCACCTACGCCATCCTGCTCGGCGCCCTCTAGCCGGCAGTTAGGGACGTTCCTTTCCTGCCGGTACTTGGGGACACTCCTTGGCGCGTCAGAGCCAGTCGTCCGGGGATGGAGGGACCATTCTGGCCTTTGGCGGTCACCCGAGGTAAACCTTTACCGCCCGCCTATATTTGTCGAAATTACACTTAACGGCGGGGTACAATAAACCCGCATGCGGATTTCCGTTGCGGGCGCTTCCCATCGCCGGGGCGTGCCCGGGAGCATCCGGCATGCGGCCTTTGCGGCGCTCGGTCATGTGCAAGACGGGTAGCTGGGCCTGTGGAGCGCGTGCAGCCCTCCTCGCCTTGGCATGCCTTCTCTCCACGCCATGTGCCTGCTGCTCAGTCTGCCTGCCAGATGATTGGAAGCAACAGCGAAAATCCCATCACGCCAACATCCCGGCAATCGCCGGGGCCTGTATACCTATATGAGAGGAGAGGGGTATATGGCGCGTAAGTTTAAGTCTATGGACGGCAACGAGGCGGCCGCATATGTTTCGTATGCGTACACCGAGGTAGCGGGAATTTATCCCATTACGCCGTCCAGCCCGATGGCCGACCATGTCGACCAGTGGGCGGCCCAGGGTCGCAAGAACATCTTCGGCACCCCGGTCAAGGTCGTCGAGATGGAGTCCGAGGCAGGTGCAGCCGGTACCGTTCACGGTTCGCTGGGCGCCGGTGCTCTGACCACCACCTACACGGCTTCTCAGGGTTTGCTCCTGATGATCCCGAACATGTACAAGATCGCGGGCGAGCAGCTCCCGGGCGTCTTCCACGTCTCCGCGCGTTGCGTCGCTTCCCACGCCCTGAACATTTTTGGCGATCACTCCGACGTCATGGCCTGCCGTCAGACCGGTTTCGCCATGCTCGCCGAGGGCAACGTCCAGGAGGTCATGGACCTTTCGCCGGTGGCTCACCTTGCCGCCATCGAGGGCAAGACCCCGTTCCTTAACTTCTTCGATGGCTTCCGCACCAGCCACGAGATCCAGAAGGTCGCCATGTGGGACTACAAGGATCTGGCCGAGATGTGCGACATGGACGCCGTCCAGGCTTTCCGCGATCACGCGCTCAACCCTGAGCACCCGCATACCCGCGGCAGCCACGAGAACGGCGACATCTTCTTCCAGAACCGCGAGGCCTGCAACAAGGTCTACGACGAGCTTCCCGCCGTCGTCGAGGGCTACATGAAGAAGATCAACGAGAAGCTCGGCACCGATTACGGCCTGTTCAACTACTACGGCGCTCCCGATGCCGACCGCGTCGTCGTGTGCATGGGCTCCTTCTGCGACGTGCTCGAGGAAGTCATCGACTACCTCAACGCTCACGGCGAGAAGGTCGGCCTGGTCAAGGTTCGTCTGTTCCGTCCGTTCTCCATCAAGCACTTCGTCGACGTTCTCCCCGAGACCGTCCAGAAGATCGCCGTCATGGACCGTACCAAGGAGCCGGGTTCCATCGGCGAGCCGCTCTACCAGGACGTCGTCTCCGCTCTCTACGAGGCCGGCAAGACGGGCATCAAGGTCGTCGGCGGCCGTTACGGCCTGGGCAGCAAGGACACGCCTCCCGCGTCCGCGTTCGCTGTCTTCGAGGAGCTTAAGAAGGACGAGCCCAAGCGCGAGTTCACCATCGGCATTGTCGATGACGTGACCAACCTGAGCCTGCCCGAGGCCGAGGATGCGCCCAACACCGCAGCCCCCGGCACCATCGAGTGCAAGTTCTGGGGTCTGGGTGGCGACGGTACCGTCGGCGCCAACAAGAACTCGATCAAGATCATCGGCGATCACACCGACAAGTACGTTCAGGCCTACTTCCAGTACGACTCTAAGAAGACCGGCGGCGTCACCGTCTCGCACCTGCGCTTTGGTGATTCCCCGATCCGCTCGCCGTACTACGTGACCAAGGCCGACTTTGTCGCTTGCCACAACCCCAGCTACATCGTCAAGGGCTTCAAGATGGTCCGCGACGTCAAGCCTGGCGGCACCTTCCTGGTCAACTGCCAGTGGAGCGACGAGGAGTTCGCCGAGCACATGCCCGCTGTGGCCAAGCGCTACATTGCGAACAACAACGTCAACGTCTACCTGATTGACGCTATCGACCTGGCCGCCAAGGTCGGCATGGGCAAGCGCACCAACACGGTGCTCCAGTCCGCCTTCTTCGCGCTGGCCAAGGTCCTGCCCGCCGAGGACGCTCTGCAGTACATGAAGGACGCGGCTACCAAGTCCTACATGAAGAAGGGCCAGGCCATCGTCGACGCCAACCACAAGGCCATCGATGCCGGCGCTACCGCCTTCCGTAAGTTCGAGGTTCCGGCCGACTGGGCAACCGCCGAGGATGCCGCTCCCGTCGAGCTCTCCGAGGAGACCAAGTCCGCCATCGCCCAGCAGGTCAAGAACCTGCTCGAGCCCATCGATCGCATGGATGGCGACAGCCTGCCCGTTTCCGCCTTTGTCGATTGCGCCGACGGCCAGTTTGAGCTGGGCGCCTCCGCATACGAGAAGCGCGGCGTCGCCGTGGTCGTTCCCCACTGGGACGAGACCAAGTGCATCCAGTGCAACCAGTGCGCCTATGTGTGCCCGCATGCCACCATCCGTCCGTTCGCGATGACCGAGGACGAGGCTGCCGCCGCGCCCGAGGCTACCCGCACGCTCGACGCTATGGGCCCCAAGGCCAAGGGTATGAAGTTCGCCATGGCCGTGTCCCCGCTCGACTGCATGGGCTGCACCAACTGCGTCAAGGTCTGTCCCAAGGGCGCCCTCGAGATGGTTCCCACCGAGCAGGAGATGGACCAGCAGCCCGTTTGGGACTACATGGTCGAGAACGTCTCCGAGAAGAAGGAGCTCATCGCGGCCAACGTCAAGGGCAGCCAGTTCAAGCAGCCCTACCTGGAGTTCTCTGGCTCCTGCGCCGGCTGCGCCGAGACCGCCTATGCACGTCTGGTGACCCAGGTCGCCGGCGACCGCATGTTCATCTCCAACGCCACTGGCTGCTCCTCCATTTGGGGCAACCCCGCTGCCACCGCTCCTTACTGCAAGGACAAGGACGGTCACGGCCCGGCGTGGAACAACTCCCTGTTCGAGGACAATGCCGAGCACGGTCTGGGCATGGCCGTTGGCTACGAGGCCGTTCAGCGCAAGCTGATCGCCGCCACCCAGGAGATTATCGCCGCTGACGGTCCGTCCGACGAGCTCAAGGCCGCTGGCCAGGCTTGGATCGACTCCGTCAACGATGTCGAGGCTTCCAAGACCGCTGCCGCTGCCTACGTTGCCGAGCTCGAGAAGTGCGGCTGCGACGCTTCCAAGGCGATCCTCGCCGACAAGGCTTACCTCACCAAGAAGTCCTTCTGGATCTTCGGTGGCGACGGTTGGGCCTACGACATCGGCTTCGGTGGCCTGGACCACGTCCTGGCTTCCGGCCACAATGTCAACGTCTTCGTCTTCGACACCGAGGTTTACTCCAACACCGGCGGTCAGGCCTCCAAGGCCTCGAACCTGGGCCAGGTCGCTCAGTTCGCCGCTGCCGGTAAGGTGACCAAGAAGAAGTCTCTGGCCGAGATTGCCATGAGCTACGGCTACGTCTACGTGGCGCAGGTCGCCATGGGCGCCAACCCGGCTCAGACCCTCAAGGCTATCCACGAGGCCGAGGCCTACGACGGCCCGTCCCTCATCATCGGCTACAGCCCCTGCGAGATGCACTCCATCAAGAAGGGCGGCATGCAGAACTGCCAGGCCGAGATGAAGAAGGCTGTCGAGTGCGGTTACTGGAACCTCTTCCGCTTCAACCCCGAGGCTGCTGCCGGCAAGAAGTTCTCGCTCGATTCCAAGGAGCCCGCGGGCGGTTATCAGGAGTTCCTGATGAACGAGGCCCGTTACGCTTCGCTGACGCGTTCCTTCCCCGAGCGTGCCGAGGAGCTCTTCAAGGAGAACGAGCAGGCCGCCATGGACCGCTACGCTCACCTGCTGAAGCTCAAGACGGTGTACAACGAGGCCTAGGTCTCCCACCGCAGGATCTGAGGGCTGACCTTCGCGGACGTCCTCGGACATGAAAGAACCCCCGCTGCGCACTACGTGCGGCGGGGGTTCTTTCGTCCTGCGGAGTGTCCGCGAAGGTTAGCCCTCAGATCCTGCTACGACTACGTCCTCGGATTGTGGGGCTGAATGAAGGACGTGGCTGTGGGGGTGCCTTGTCCCGGTCGCTGTTTCGCGGCGTGGCCGCGAAACCACGCGCCACTTTGGGCATGGAGGGCTAGCTGATTGTGGCCTTCTGCTGCCCCAGTGCTGTTTCGCGCTTTGCGCGAAACATCGCAGCACTTTGGGCATAGTGGGGGAGTTGGTTGTCGCTGCCTTCTATCCCCTTGCTGTTTCGCGCCTTTGGCGCGAAAGGCGCAGTACTTTGGGCGTGGGGGCTGGCTTGCGGACTCAGATGACCTAGAGAGATATGGGTGCAAACGAGAAATCGTTGTTGGGGTCGTCCTTTTCCATAAACTCATCGAGACAGAATGTCATATAGATTGGAACGTAAAGGATCTTGCCCTCTTTGCAAAGGTTTTCGTGGCTCAGCACAACGGCCTCGGGAATTTTGTACTCGCCCACACTCATCAAACGGTCGAGGGCTGCATGTGCTCGAACTTTCTTGCCCGATTTGACTTCGATTGGGACAACATGCCCGAGGGCACCTTCGATTACAAAGTCGACTTCACCGACCTCACGCGTTTGGTAGTACCACGTATCTGCTCCGAGGGCAACGAGTTCCTGTGCGACCACGTTCTCATAGAGGCCGCCGAGGTTGGGGGTTTTCATGTCAAGGTAGACGGCGCGTGCCGTGCTGCCGGGATACCGCGATGCGAGCATACCTGTATCGGACTCGTATAGTTTAAAGGCTGTCGTTTTCTCCGTCCTCTTGAGAGGACTTCGTGCCTCCGTCACCTGGGGGACCATCAATCCAACGCCTGCGTTCACCAGCCATAGGAAATCCTGCTCGTATTTTTGAAGACGAGCTCCCTCGCCTAGAGACGAGACGATAAAGCGATGGGACTCCGCCTCAAGCTGAACGGGAATTTGCTCGAAAATGGAGCGAACGTTAAACGCTCGAGTCGATGCATATTTAGAGATATCGCTTTTGTACTGATCGACTAGCTGAATTTGAAGCTCACGCGTTCTCACGAGCGAATAGCCCGAATCGATATAGTTCTGAACGACCTCCGGCATGCCGCCGCAAACGATATAAGCTCTAAAGTTTTTGAGCATCGCCTCATGAATAAAATTTTCGACGGGACGCCTCTCGACAAGGCAGCTGCGGATGTCTGCAAGCACATTCTCGCTGATGCTGTTTGCCCAACAAAACTCTTCAAAATCCATTGGCCGCATAACAATGTGCTCGACATACCCCACCGGGAAAGAAGAGATCCCCTTAAACTCAGTCCCAAGCATAGACCCCGAGAAGACATAGCTAAAGCGTCCGTCCTCGACCAGCGCCTTCATAAGTGTAACGATCTGCGGATACTCCTGAATCTCATCGACGAAGATAAGCGTGTCTCCTTCAACAAGCGGTGCATCCGCAAGAAGGGCCACACGGTTGATGAAGTCAATGGAGTTCTTAGCGCCAACAAGTACGTCTCTTGCCTCGGCATCAAGTAGCAGATTGACCTCATAATACGAAGCGTAGTTGCTCTTTCCAAACGCGCGAATCGCATAGCTCTTGCCAATCTGACGCGCACCGGTAACAAGCAGGGCCTTATGGGAGTTATTCTTCCAGCTCAAAAGCCTATCAGTGACCTTGCGGCGTAGCATTAAAACACCTCATTGACAAAAATTGGCAAATAGATTTGCCCCTAATCATACAAAAATTGACAAATAGATTTGACCCAAATCATACAAAAATTGGCAAATAGCAAAGCTCACTTAGGCCTCAAAGCCAGCGAACCAGCACGGTACTTTGCGAAAAGGCTGGCGGCGCCGTTGTTGAGGGTGGCCAGGTTGACAGTGGCGCCGTTAGCGTTCTCGGCTGCTTGGGCGCGCAGGAGCGAAAGGGCGTCGGCAGCGTTCATGCAGAAGCCGACGGTAAAGTTCCATACTGCGAACTCGCAGTCGCTTGCCGCGGGGTGAAGCGCGATCGGCTATCCCTTATGTTGGATGAAAAGCCCCATGTTTTTGCAGGGGTGCATACTCGTCAAATTAATGTATAGAATCGCGTATAGTGCGAGTAAGATATTGCGCTGTCCGTTTTGTGTTTAGCAAAGATATAGTTTGCATAATCTGGTCTAATCCCTGCTCTATTTAAATAAAGTTGCACGTAAATGGCGTAGATATGCCTGAACTGGGCTTCTTTACGCTGAGCGGGTAAAATCGACCGTTCGCCGCTTAGGTATTTTCAAAATGAATAAAATGAGCGATAAAGAGAATATAAACCTTAATAAACTCGCGTATCGCACGGACGCGGGTTATTAATGGGTTGTAGGCCTTTTACAGAAAGGATTCCAGCAATGTCTAAGCCTCTTGGCAAGCCCGATCGTATTGTCGTCGCCCTCGGCGGCAACGCCCTCGGCAACAACCCCGTCGAGCAGATCGAGGCCGTGAGCAACACCGCCCACGCTCTCCTCGGTCTCATCGAGCAGGGCAACGAGATCATCATCACCCACGGCAACGGCCCGCAGGTCGGCATGATCCAGAACGCCTTCGCTGCTGCCCACGATGCCATCGGCACCCCCGAGATGCCGCTGCCCGAGTGCGGCGCCATGTCCCAGGGCTACATCGGCTACCACCTGCAGCAGGGCATCGGCCGCGAGATGCACAAGCGCTATAAGCGTTGGCACGCCGCCACCGTCGTCACCCAGATCGAGTGCGATCCCGACGATCCCGCGTTCAAGAACCCGACCAAGCCGATCGGCCCCTTCTACACCGAGGAGCAGGCCAAGGAGTTCATGGCCGAGGATCCCTCCAAGGTCTTCGTCGAGGATTCCGGCCGCGGCTGGCGTCGCGTCGTCGCCTCCCCCGATCCCAAGAAGATCGTCGAGGCTGACTCCATCCTCAACCTGCTCGACAACGAGTTCATCGTCATCGCCTGCGGTGGCGGCGGCATCCCCGTCGTCCGCGACTACGAGAACAAGGGCTGCTACAAGGGCATTCCCGCCGTCATCGACAAGGACCTGGGCGGCGAGCTGCTGGCCGAGGACTGCGACGCCGACGTTCTGTTCCTGCTGACCGCCGTCGAGCATGTCGCCATCAACTTTGGCAAGCCCAACCAGGAGGAGCTCGAGGACCTCACCGCCGACGAGGCCGAGCGCCTGGCCGACGAGGGTCAGTTCGGCAAGGGTTCCATGGAGCCCAAGGTCCGCGCTGCCATCAAGTTCGCCCGTTCCCGCAAGGGCCGCACCTGCATCATCGGTGCTCTGGACAAGGCCGCCGAGACCATGGCCGGTCTCTCCGGTACCCGCATCCACGAGTAGTCTCTACTCTGTTGCCTCTCTCGTGGGCGCCAGGCAAAGCGCCCACAGACTAGCCTCTCTTCATGAGCCCCGCAGTCCGCTCCGACTGCGGGGCTTTTGCTATTTACCTAGTCCCCGATGGGTGGGTAGTCATTGGGTGTTCCTATAGTTTTGTCAACCGTCGGGGCTACTCCCGGTAGGGCACCCGGTCGCGCATCACGGCGTATATCGCCCTGAGCCGCTTCCTCGCGACGGCCTTGAGCGCCCGCCCGTGCCCCATGCCCCGCG
>JAXJMV010000014.1:0-12519 GCA_036312985.1 Collinsella sp. | reverse complement strand
GGATATTAAACTGCAAAGACGAGCGTCGGTAAGACACGCCGAGGTCGCCGCGGACGGGCTGATATAGGGAGAGGGCCTGACCCCATATCGTTGGGGCCAGGCCCGATTTTGCCTCTTGACAATGTCCTGCTCATATTAAAAGGAACGTTCCTAACTGTCGGTTGTGGGACAATATCGAGCGAATGTGATTGGGCGTCTGGGAAAAGGGGTCGAGATGAACAGGTTGAGGACGCTTGCCGATGTGCTGCGACAGGCTGGCTTTGCACGCATCACGGGCCTGTTTCTTATCTTTTACCTGCTGTGCTCGACGGCTGTCTGGCTGTCCGAGCCTACGACCCTCACCTTTGGTGATGGCCTGTGGTTTAGCTTTGAGACGGTCTCGACGATCGGCTTTGGCGATATCCCGGCAGAAACGCCGGTTGCCCGCGGCATTACCGTCGTCTTGAGCGTCATCAGCATCTTCTACATCGCCATGCTCACGGGCGTGGCGGCGAACTACTGCAATACGCTTATCAAGATGCGTCAAAAGGACACCATGGCGCGCTTTATGGATGATCTGGAGCATTTGGAAGAGCTCGATCGCGACGAGCTCGCCGATCTTTCGCGTCGCGTGCGCGAGTATCGTCGACGTCAGCGCTAAGACGAACGTCGTGCGCCACAACAGGGAGACAAATATGAACATCACCGTGTACCTGGGTGCCAACACTGGCAATGACCCGGCGTTTCTGCCCACGGTGCAGGAGCTGGGCAACTGGATTGGCGCCAATGGACACGCGCTGGTATACGGCGGGTCCAAATCGGGCCTGATGGGCGCGCTCGCCGATAGCGTACTCGAGGCGGGCGGACACGTGACGGGTGTGGAGCCGAGCTTTTTTATCGAGGCCGAGTTTCAACATGACGGTATCGACGACCTCATCGTGACGAGCGATATGGCGGAGCGCAAGGCCAAGATGATTGAGCTCGGCGATGCGTTCATCGCCTTTCCCGGTGGGACGGGCACGCTCGAGGAGATTGCCGAGGTCATGTCCGCGGTGTCGTTGGGGCACCTGAGTGCTCCGTGCATCCTGTATAACCTGGACGGTTACTACAACGACCTCAAGGCGCTGCTCGGGCACATGATCGATAAGGGTTTATCGAGCCCGCAGCGCCAGCACGGCATTTACTTTGCCAACGATTTGCGCGAGATTGCCTCGATTATCAACGGATAAGTCTTGAGCCTGTCCCGCTATGGCTCCCAATGGTGCCGTTTGCGGCGCAGACGGTTAGCTCGTTCGGGCAACGCTCGCTCTACAATAAAACATAACTATGTCGACTTTGACCGCGGGAGGACCCGATGGATAACCTTGCCAAACCCACAAACCGCGCGCTGCTTTTAGTTAGCGTTGCCGTGACCGGTGCGTTCGCAGGTGCCGCGGTCTGGCTGTTCTTTTTTGCGATGGAGCACGGTATCGACTATCTGTGGACCGAGATTCCGCACGCGCTGGGTGTCGCTTCGCCCGAGCTTGCCAGCGGCCCGTTTGGCTTTTTGCCGTACCCGTTTTTTGTCTGCTTGCTGGGCGGTCTGTTAATTGGTCTGTACGAGAAGATGACAGGCACCAAGACCGATGACCTCAACCAGGTGATGGCTAAGGTTAAGCAAGACGGGCGCTACCCGTACGACAACCTGGGCAAGCTTTCGCTCGCGGCATTGCTGCCGCTGCTGTTTGGCGGAAGTATTGGACCGGAGGCCGGCCTGACCGGCGTTATCGCGGGTCTGTGCAGCTGGGTTGGCGACCGCATGCGCCGCTTTGGCGCCGAATTTAGGGAGCTTACGCTGCTGGGTACCCAGGCCGCGTTGACGGCGCTCTTTACCGCGCCCGTCTTTGGCTTTGTGGCACCGCTTGCCGGAAGTGCTGACGGCCAGGGTGCCGGCGATGGTGAGGATTCCGAATCCGGTGAGATCACCATCAGGCTGCCCAAGGCACAAAAGACCGTGGTTTACGGCATCGCGATTGCCGGCGGCCTGGGCACCTACCTGCTGCTCGGCCAGCTCATGGGCGGCGGCATGGGCATGCCCAGGTTCGAGGCTGCCGTGGTGGGCAACTTGGAGCTTACCTGGCTCGTCCCTCTGTCGTTGATCGGAACAATCTGCGGCTGGCTGTACTTTGTCTCTGAGCACACGAGCGAAGCGCTTGCCCATGCAATAGGGGAGCGTCCTGTCGTCAAGGCCATGCTAGCCGGTCTGGCGCTCGCCATCTGCGGCACGGTCCTGCCCTACACCATGTTTGCCGGCGAGACTCAGGCCGACGTGCTCATGGAAACCTACCTGACCATTCCCGCTGGCGTGCTTATCGCGACCGGTCTTGTTAAGGCCATGCTGACGCCCGCCCTCATCAACCTTGGTTGGCGCGGCGGCCACTTCTTCCCGGTTATCTTCTCGGGCGTAAGCCTGGGCTATGGCCTTGCCATCCTCACCGGCGCCGATCCGGTCTTTTGCGTCGCCGTCTGCACGGCATCGACGATGGGCGCCGTTATGCGTCAGCCCGTCATGGTCGTGGGCCTGCTGCTCATGTGCTTCCCGCTCAAGGGTATCGTCTGCATGATCATCGCCGCCGTTATCGCCGCCGGCATTCCGCTGCCCAAGCCGCTGCGCAAGTAGTACGGTGGCGCACGCCAGGGACATGCCGTTTGCCACGGATTTGCGGGGAGGGGCGGCGATCGCGCCCTTCGTGGATTGAGATTCGCGTGGCTACAGATCGTGTGCTCGATAGACCTTGGTGCTGACGGTGCAGCTGATTGTACATAGCGCGAGCGCCAGTACGGCAATTCCTGCACACAGACCGCCAAGAACGGCGGAATCGGGATTCGCTCCGGCAATCGACATGAGCCAGTTGCTAATGGGGTTGAAGGAGCTCAGCATTGCCATGGTGCCGCAGCCAAACAGGACAAACAGGCCGACGGAAAGGCGCAGCGCCTCCATGTGTCCAAATCGGAAGAACAGCGGCTGTGTCAAGAATACCATCATGAGGGAGATGAGCATCGATGCCGCCGAGGCGGTTGCGATTTCAAAGATTGTCTGGCATGTCGAAGGAATGCCCATGGGGTCGAAGAGCGGAAGGGCGAGGATGTTCAGAAGCGTAGCCGCGCATGCCATGACGACCGAGAAGACAACGATGCACAGGTAGCGTGCGCAAATAATGTCTTTGCGCGAGAAGGGCAACGTTGCTCGATAACGCTCCCAGCCGTTTTGGTTATCGTAGCCAGCCAGCGAGTTCATGATCACGATGGGCGACATGGCGCTAACCGCACAGGCGCCGGCGCTCATGCCGGAATCGCCGTCTGTCGCGTTGGCAAGGGTCATCACGACGAATATGAACAGGCCGACACCCGCGATGCTCGGGAGAAACGAGCGCATGATGGCGGTCTCGGACATAAAGGCGCGTTTCATTTGGAAGCTCCTTTCAGCGTAAGGCGCAGATAGTCATCAATGGTTGTCCGGTCACAGGGAATCTCGGGAAAGGCCTCGAGCGCTTCTCGTCGGTTGGGGACCAGCACGTCAACGCTGTAGGCATGACGGGTGGTGCGGGCGCCTTCGACACAAGCCATCAGCTCGGCGGCCTGTGCTTGGGTGCAGTGGGCGATGCCGGCACGGTCGGTAATGTCCTCGCGCGGCAGGTCAAACACAATCGAGCCGTTATCGATGCAGATGACGCGGTCGGCGGCGCGATCGAGGTCAGACGTAATGTGGCTCGAGAGCAGCACGCTGCGTTGGCCGTCGGAAACAAAGGCAAGCAGCTCATCAAGCAGTTCCTCGCGTGCCATGGGGTCGAGGCCTGCGGTAGCCTCATCCAAAACGAGCAGCTTGGCATTGTGGCTGAGTGCGCAGGCAAGCTGCAGCTTCATGCCCATGCCGCGGGAGAGGTCCTTGACCTTTGCCTTGGGATCGAGGCCAAATCGGTCGATGAGGCTGGCGAAGGTGTCGTGGCTCCAGGTGGGGTACGCCGGGCTTACGAGTGCCTCAACTTCGGTCACCTTGAGCGTGGAAGGGAAGGGACACGTGTCCAGCACGAGGCCGACACGGGCACGTAGACAACGCTGTGTCTCATCGGGCGCGTCGGCGCCACAGCGCTGCCCAAACAGGTGCACCTCGCCGGCATCGAGCTTTATAAGCCCGAGCGCGGCTCGAATCGTCGTTGTTTTGCCAGCGCCATTTGCGCCCACAAAGCCAACGATCTGGCCGGGCCCCACAGCGAGCGTGACATCACGCAGTGAAAAGCGGTCGCTTACAGTGCGTGAGATGCCTTTGAGTTCTAAAAGGTTTTGCATGGTATAGCCTTTCTTGCAGATGGCTACTGCATGGTTTCGGGGGCTACGAGGTCGAGCATCTCGTGCAGCTTGTCGCGCGTGACGCCCAGGGCTTCGGCTTGGCTCGCCGCTTTCGCAAGTAGCTCTTCGATATGGCAGAGCTGGTTTTCGCGCAAGAGCTCCTGGTTGCCCTCGGCGACAAAGCAGCCCTTGCCCTGCACGGTGCAGATAAACCCGAGTTGCTCCAGGTCGGCGTAGGCGCGCTTGGTGGTGATGACGCTCACGCCAAGATCGCTCGCGAGTACACGGATGCTGGGGAGTTTGGCTCCTGCAGTGAGTGCGCCCGAAAGGATCTGAGCTTTGACCTGCGAGGCTATTTGCTCGTAGATGGGCTTGTCGCTCGAATTGGATAGGATGATGTCCACAGCGGCTCCTTAGCTGTTGGGCTACACGTGTATATAACCGGTAGGCACAGTATATATACACTATGCACAGTTACGCAAGAGGTAAATACGGATTGGGCCGGCTACCCAGGCCCCAACTGATGAATTTGTCCTGATAGGCGCCCTAGAGCGGGATTTCGCGGCTACAATAGTGCGGTTACAACGACGTAATGCACTCAATGCAAGAAAGGATCCGCATGGCAAGCCTGTCGGATGAAATCTCGTCGCGCCGCACATTCGCGATCATCAGCCACCCGGACGCCGGTAAGACCACGCTTACCGAGAAACTGCTGCTCTATACCGGCAGCATCCAGACCGCCGGCTCGGTCAAGGGCAAGAGCTCGGCCAAGCACGCCGTCTCGGACTGGATGGACATCGAGAAGGAGCGCGGCATTTCCGTTACCTCCTCGGTGCTGCAGTTCACCTACAACGGTGCCTGCGTCAACATCCTCGATACCCCCGGCCACCAGGACTTCTCGGAGGATACCTACCGTACCCTCATGGCTGCCGACGCCGCGGTCATGGTCATCGACGGCGCCAAGGGCGTCGAGGCCCAGACCAAGAAGCTCTTTAAGGTCTGCACGCTGCGCCATATCCCCATCTTCACCTTTGTGAACAAGCTCGACCACGAGGCCCGCGATCCGTTTGAGCTCATGGAAGAGATCGAGAACGTTCTGGGCATCAACACGTATCCCATGAATTGGCCGATCGGCAGCGGTCGCAACTTCCGCGGCGTGTTCGACCGTCAGACCCGCCGTGTCATCGCCTTTGAGGGCGACGGTCACGCCAACGCCACCAAGAAGGTCGCCGAGGTTGAGGCCGAGCTGGGCGATCCTGCCATGGACGAGCTCATCGGCGAGGAGAACCATAAGAACCTGATGGACGACATCGAGCTGCTCGATGGTGCCGGCGACGAGCTCGACCTGGATGCCGTGGCCTGCGGCAAGCTGAGCCCGGCGTTCTTTGGCTCGGCGCTCACTAACTTTGGCGTGGAGCCCTTCCTCAAGGAGTTCCTGCGTCTGGCCCCGACGCCGCGCGCCTACACCGACACGCTCACCAGCGAGCCGGTCGATCCTTGCCGCGACGACTTTAGTGGCTTCGTCTTTAAGATCCAGGCCAACATGGACAAGAACCACCGCGACCGCATCGCCTTTGTGCGCATCTGCTCGGGCAAGTTCGAGCGCGGCATGGACGCCTTTCATATGCAGGGCAACCGCAAGCTCAAGCTGGCCACGGGCACCTCGATGATGGCCGACGACCGCGCCATCGTGGACGAGGCGTACGCAGGCGATATCGTGGGCCTGTTCGACCCGGGCATCTTTAGCATCGGCGACACCGTGTGTTCCGGCAAGCATCACGTGCGGTATCCGCAGATCCCGACGTTTGCCCCCGAGATGTTCGCTCGCATTACGCAGGTCGACACACTCAAGCGCAAACAGTTCGTGAAGGGCATGGAGGAGCTTGCCCAAGAGGGTGCCATCCAGATCTTCCGCGAGCTGGGTGCCGGCATGGAGAGCGTCATTGTGGGCGTGGTCGGCGTGCTGCAGTTTGAGGTGCTCGAGCGCCGTCTCAAGGCCGAGTACCGTGTTGAGGTTCGTCGCCAGCCGCTGCCCTATACGGACATCCGCTGGATCCAGAACGACCCCGACAGCATCGATATCCCGGGCCTTTCGCTCACACGCGACACGCTGCGCGTTGAGGACATGCGCGGCGGCAAGCTGCTGCTGTTCACGAGCCCGTGGAACGTGGATTGGGCAACCGACCACAACCCCGACCTTATCCTGTCGGAGTTTGGCAACGTAGCGTTTTAACGCATCGGCGCGGTGGCCCTGCGGGGCTGCCGCGCCGTTTGCTTGCCTGATGCCGCGTGAGCGGCTATCATACCCACCGTCGTCTCAAGACCGGGGCGTCCGAGCAGTTCGGGTCCGATATCCTGCTCGTTAAACCTAAAACCAAAGGAGTACATAATGATCAAGAAGGTCATGGAGGACTACAAGGTCCTGTTGCGGAGCATTCCCGCGGCAACGGTTTCGCTGTTTTTCGTGAGCGTCATCATGATGAACCTGCTGGCCAACAAAGAGCTCATCAGCCTGCCGTATCTGGCGCTCGACTGTGGCTTTGTGGTGAGCTGGGTTTCGTTTTTGTGCCAGGACATGATTTGCAAGCGCTTTGGCGCCAAGGCATCCATCAAAATCTCTATCCTCGCGCTGCTGGTTAACCTCGCCGTGAGCCTGTGCTTTTGGGCATGTTCGCTCACGCCCGGCATGTGGGGCGCCTACTACGGCACGGGCATGATCGAGGTCAACACCGCCCTTAACGCCACCATCGGCGGCACCTGGTACGTGGTGCTGGGCTCTTCGCTGGCAATGCTCATTTCTGCCGTGGTTAACTCCACGCTCAACCAGTCGCTCGGCCGCATGCTCAAAAAGAATAACTTTGCGAGCTTCGCCTTCCGCTCCTATGTGTCCACGGGTGTTGGCCAGTTTATCGACAACCTGGTCTTTGCCATTGTGGTGAGTCATACGTTCTTTGGCTGGACGTGGGTGCAGGTGCTTATGTGCTCGCTGACCGGCGCTATTGCCGAGCTGCTGTGCGAGGTCTTCCTGAGCCCCGTGGGCTACAAGGTCGTGCGCAGTTGGGAGCGCGAGAACGTGGGTGCCGAGTATCTCGAGCGTCATGCGACTACCTAAGGAGCCAATATGCAGGTGTTGATCACGGGCGCTTCGGGCGGCATCGGGGCCGCGTGCGTGCAGCGCTTTTTGGACGAGGGCCACGAGGTGGTGGGTTTCGACCTACTGCCCGCCACGGTCGAGCACGAGCGCTACCGCCATCTGATCGTGGACGTCCGCGAGCCGAACACGTTTCCGGAAGATCTGGAGCCCCAGGTGATCGTGAACGTTGCCGGCACACAGGATTCGGCCGACGATATTGCCGCTAACCTGACGGGCACCATCAACGTGACCGAGCGGTATGCCTTTGTGGGGGAGGGCCTTGCCGCCAAGCCGGCGCCGGCAATCCAGTCCGTGGTCAACGTGGGCTCGGCGAGTGGTCACACGGGGTCGGAGTTTCCTGCCTATGCGGCCAGCAAGGGCGGCATTATCGCCTACACCAAGAACCTTGCGAACCGCCTGGCGCCGCAGGCCATCGCCAACAGCGTGGACCCGGGCGGCGTCATCACGCCGCTCAACCGTTGCGTGATGGAAGACGAGCATCTGTGGGCCCAGATTATGGAGCTCACGCCGCTCAAGCGCTGGGCCACGGCGCAAGAAATCGCCGAGTGGATCTACTTTGTGGGCGTGACCAACCGGTTTATGACCGGGCAGAGTTTGCTCATCGATGGCGGCGAGGCCGGCCGCACGCAGTTTGTTTGGCCTGAGTAGCAGACGCGCCCGATGGCAAAAGCCGTCGGGCGCGTTTTTGTTTGGAACTCCCTGCGCTTAGTCGAGGCAACCCCAATTGATGGGGGTCGAGCCGTTTTGCTCGAGCAGATGGTTGGCGGCCGAGAAGGGGCGCGAGCCCATATAGGCGGGAAGCTCTGCCGTTGCCCGGTTGGCCGAAAGCGGCGAGGGGTGCGTGGATGCCAGGCAGAACTTGCCAGTCGCCTCGCCCGCACCAGTTGCGGCGAGCTTGCCTTCGACCATCTGCTGGGCAAAGCGTCCCCAGGCCAAAAAGACCATGGGCTGCGGCAGTAGGCAACAGCGCTCGATGATGTAGTCGGTCAGGGTGCTCCAGCCCAGCTTGGCGTGAGAGTTGGCGGCGTGCTCACGCACGGTGAGCGTGGTGTTTAGGAGAAGGACGCCCTGCTGCGCCCATGGTGTTAGGTCGCCCGTGGCGGGAATGGGGCAGCCAAGGTCGGCGTTGAGCTCCTTATAGATGTTGCGCAGGCTGGGCGGCAGCCTGGTCTGCGTCGCGGGAACCGAGAATGACAGTCCCATGGCTTGGTTGGGCCCGTGATAGGGATCCTGGCCCAAGATAACGACCTTGACTTGGTCGGCCGGCGTGTAGGCGAGGGCATTGAGAATGTCGTCTTGTGCCGGATAGATGATCTGCTCGGCACGCAAAAGGGCGATGCGCTCGAGCAGCTGGTCCGTGGTGTCACGCACCGGCTGCGGCGCATCGCCCAACCAAGTTGCTATGTTGCGGTCGCGAGTTGCGGTGTCCATGGGGCTCCTTATACGTAGATGCTTTGCTGGCATCTATTGTAAGGGCGGCCGGAGGCCTTTACGCTGCGACTGC
This sequence comes from Collinsella sp., assembly GCA_036312985.1. GTDB lineage: Bacteria > Actinomycetota > Coriobacteriia > Coriobacteriales > Coriobacteriaceae > Collinsella. Next base: position 3,556 of record JAXJMV010000014.1, on the reverse strand, counting down.
GCGAGGAGTGGGGATTAGGAGGCGTGCTCGGGCGCTCCGGCCATACGAGCGTGGCTGCGGGCGCGAAGATGCGGAAGCTCGACCGTTGCCACCATGACGCCGGAGAGAATGAGGGCGGCACCAAAGAAGGCGATGGGGCTCAGGACCTCGCCAACCAGGAAGAACGAGAAGACGGCGGAGCAAACCGGCTCGAGCGAGAAGGCAAAACCGGTGGTCTCGGCGGGCACGTGAGGCTGCACGAGCGTCTGCGTAATGAAGCCATAGGCAGAGCAAATGAGTGCGAGCGCAACGATAACGACGATCTCGTTCGGCGTGCTGGGAAGTGTAAAGCCGCCAAAGGCGAATGCGGCGATGCCCGAGAACAAGCCGCCAAAGCCCAGCTGCCAAACGCCCAGAGCCAGCGGGTCGACATCTTCGACAAAGCGCTTCGCCACAATGATGTGGCCGGCATAGATAAAGGCCGAGAGTAGCATGATAATCGCGCCCGGATTCAGGCTGGTGAAGTCGGCGCCCGAGAGCAGCAACATACCGCAGGTGACGATGGCGGTGCCGGTGAGCACTTTGCGCTCGGGGGCACGACGCAGCAGGGCGGCGTTGGCAAACGGCACGATCACGACCGTCAGGCTCTGCAAAAAGCCGGCGGTGGAGGCAGAAGTGAGACTGGAGCCCAGGCACATGCAGGTGAGTTCGGTTGCCATGATGGCGCCGATGATGGCGGCGCGAACCATAAGGTCGCGGTTGATGCGCAACGCGTGCTTGTGGAAGAGCAGCAGGCAGGCCACAAAGGCGATGATGCAGCGTAGTGCGACGATGCTCGTGGCGTTCATGCTGTCCATGCCGATCTTCATGAGGGGGTACGAAAAGCCCCATGCGACGGGAACGGAAAATGAGAGCGCGATTGCTTTTTTGCGATCCATGGGACTCCTTTTGTTACAGAACGGTTTCGTACAAAGGATTCTGCTCCCAGATGTGAATGTAGTAAAGCGAATGTATCTTCAGTATAATTAAGAAATACTAAAGTGAGTGTGAAAAGCGCTGGTAAAACGTTTTACGGCTGCATTGATGTGGAGGCACGATGGCATCGCGGTATCAGATTGTGTGTATGGTGGTCGATTGCGGCAGCCTGAAACGCGCGGCTGACGAGCTGGGCTACACACAAAGCGCTGTGAGCCAGGCCGTCAAGGCGCTTGAGCGCGAGCTGGGTACCACGCTTATCGAGCGCGGCAAGCAAGGTGTCTCGCTTACGCGCGACGGCAAGCAGTACCTGCCATATCTGCGCCAAATCGTAACTGCCGAGGCCGAGCTTGAGGACAAGCGTCAGGAGTTGCTGGGACTCTCCTCGACTGATATTCGTATCGCGACGTTTACCAACGTGAGTCGCACCGTGTTGCCGCGCGTGATCCGCGACTTTGGGGCCCTGCATCCGGGCGTGCACTTTACCCTCAAGCAGGGCGATTACACGCGCAATGCCCAGTGGGTGCACGACGGTGTGGTGGACTTTTGCTTTACGGCGCGCGGATTTACCGCTGGGCTCCAGAAGCGCGTGGTCTATCACGATGAGCTCGTGGCGCTGCTGCCGGCGACGCATCCGCTGACAGCAAAGGAAAAGGTGACGCTGGCCGATTTGGCGTCCGAGCCATTTGTTCTGCTGGATGAGGGCGAACAGAGCCTGGTGCTCGACGCGTTTGCTGCACATGGGCTGTCGCCACATGTGACAAGCGAGGTCACCGACGACTACACCATCATGGCGATGGTGGAGGAGGGCTTGGGCGTGAGCATGCTCTACCGCCGTACCGTCGAGGGCATGCGGGCCGATATTCGCGTGCGTCCCATCGTGCACGCCCCCTCGCGCGACGTCGTAGCGGCCTGGCGCAGCTGGGACACCATGCCCATTGCCACCAGGCGTTTTATCGACTATATGAGCTCACATATCGTCAATTAGCGATTGCGCGGCGCTTGAGGTTTCGTCTAGCGTGCCTCTGCCTTGGCCTGCGCCAAGCGGTAGGTGCGCGCGGGGTGACAGAGCAACACGGCCACGACCATAAAGAACGCCGTGGTGCCCAGACTGATGGGGTAGACCATCATGATGTTTGCGAACGTGCGGAAGTGCGGGAAGACGCAGAACACCCAGTAGAAGCGGATGCCGCAGACGCAGATCATGGTGATGAGGGCAGGCATGAGCGAGATGCCAAAGCCGCGCAGGTAGCCGGACATGTTTTCGTAGAACATGCTAAAGGCGTACGCGGGGAAGATTGAGCACACGCGGATATAGCCGATCGAGACGATATTGGCATCGCTGTTGAACAGCGCCAGGATCTCGCGTCCCAGGCCGACAATGATAACGATCGTGGTGAGCGCGACGATGCCGCCTTCGACCAGGCAGACTTTGAGCGTCTTGGTGCAGCGGTCGATCTGGCGGGCGCCGTGGTTTTGCCCCACAAAGGTGGTGCAGGCCTGGCTAAAGCTGTTGAGCAGGTTGTAACACACGTACTCCAGGCTCATGGCCGCGCTGGAGGCAGCCATGACCTCAGTGCCCAAGCTGTTGATGGCGGACTGGATGATGATGTTCGCGACGGCAAAGACAGCGCTCTGGATGCCGGCGGGCAGGCCGATCTTGACGATGCGCTTGAGGGCGACGGGGTCGATGGCAAGGTCGCGCGGGGTGACGCGAACGACAGAATCGGTCTTGAGCAGGCGGACAAAGAGCGTGACGGCACTCGTCGTATAGGCGATGGCCGTGGCGATGGCCACGCCGGCGACGCCCCAGTGGAGCACGGGAACAAAGATGAGGTCCAAGCCAATGTTGAGGACGGTGGACACGGCGAGCGCTTGGAGCGGCATGCGGGTGATGCCGACGGAGCGGAAGATCGCGGCCTCAAAGTTGTAGAGCAAGATCGAGGGCAGGCTGAGCAAAAAGACGCGCAGGTAGAGCGAAGCGAGCGGCATGGTCTCGGCAGGCACGTTGAGCGCAGCGAGCATGGGTTCGGCAAAGACCTCGCCCAGAGCGATGACGACAAAGCCCACGAGCGCCATTAAAATCGAGGTATGGACGGCGCGTTTGACCATGTTTTGGTCGTTGCGGCCGATAGCGTTGGCGATGACCACGTTGGAGCCAAGCGACATGCCAATAAACAGGTTGAGCATAAGACTGGTAAGCGGAACATTGGAGCCGACCGCCGCCATGGCGAGGGTTCCCTGGTCGCCCGAGAAGTTGCCGATGATGACCGTGGCGATGAGGTTCGACAGCTGCTCCAAGATGCTCGTGGCGGCCACGGGGAAGGCGAACAGGGGAATATTTCGCCACAGCGAGCCGGTGGTCATGTCAATGTGCTTAGATACGGTATCAGCCATGCGCTCTCAATCTCTAACATGCTATATCGTGCTTATTTGCGCAGACGATGATACTCCTAATTGGCTAGTCGTTGGGTGTTCCTATAGTTTTGTCAACCGTCGGGGCTACTCCCGGTAGGGCACCCGGTCGCGCATCACGGCGTATATCGCCCTGAGCCGCTTCCTCGCGACGGCCTTGAGCGCCCGCCCGTGCCCCATGCCCCGC
>JAXJMV010000013.1:0-15669 GCA_036312985.1 Collinsella sp. | reverse complement strand
GTAGTATCGAGCATGGGAGCCCCTTCCATGAATGCGGCGTGGCCGCCACGGTTGGATTAGACACTCACCATTGTCGGCCTAATCCGCGGTCTTTCATGCAGCAGGGGCTCTCAATGTTTTATGTCCTGCTCATATCGTCTGTGCCGGCAGAAAGGGACTGTCCCCAACTGCCGGGCGGGACCGTTTAGCGGTGCAGCTGCCGACTGGGCAGTCTGAGCTGGTATCCTTATGCGGTAATGTCTCGATTCGTTAGGATTGCATGTGAGAGCTTCCGCTGTCCTTCGTTCAGTTATATATCGCACCTTGGCCGTCGCGCTTGCCGTGCTCGCCGTACTGAGCACCATCATGCCCGCCCCCGCCTATGCCGCCAATACCGATCAGCAGGTCAAAACGGTCCGCGTTGGTTGGCTTGTCAACAACGAGGGCTTCCAGGACGGCACCCCCGGCGAGCGTCTCTCGGGATGGGGTTACGAGTACCTCCAGACCCTCTCGTACTACACACCCGGCTGGCAGTACGAATACGTCTCCGGCACCTTCACCGAGCTTATGGACATGCTCGAGGCGGGCGAGATCGACCTCATGCCCAACATCTCCTACTCCGAGGAACGCGCCCAAAAGCTGCTCTTTTCCTCGAACCCCGAGGGCACCGAGCGCTACTACATCTACGCCAAACCCGATCGCGACGATCTGGCCAAGGGTGACCCCCAAGCGCTCCAAGGCCTTACCATCGGCTGCAACCCCGGCGTTATGCAAACCTTCGTTGGCCAGCAGTGGCTCGCCAACGAAGGCATTACCTGCACCTATAAAGAAATCGACACTGGCGGTGCCCTCTTTGACGCACTCGCAAACAACGAGGTCGATGCCATCATCATGAACGACACGACCTCGTCGCCCAGCGCCTCCCCCATGTTCTACAATTGGTTCGAGCGACTACTATTTTGCCGTCCCCAAAAGCCGCCCCGACCTGATGGACGACATCAATGCCGCCATGTCGGCAATCGCCCGCGTCAACCCACGCTATATCGACGAAGTCAAATCTAACTACTCGGCCCAAAACAGCGGTTCATCATCGCTCAACGGCCCCGAATGTTCCTGGCTCAAAGCAAACAACAACACCATCACGCTCGGCTACATTACGGGCAAACTCCCCTACTGCAACGAGAACGAAGACGGCGAAATGGAAGGCTCGCTCGCATCGCTTGCGACGACGCTACACGATAAATTTGGCATTACGGTCAAAACCGTCGCCTTTGATAGCTACAAGATGATGTCAAAGGCCCTGTCAAAGGAAAGCATAGACGTTGCGCTGCCGGTATACCGAGATTACTGGTTTGCCGAGCAAACAGGCGTTGTGCAGTCGGTATCGTTGGGGACCATATCCCTCACCGCCATCCACAGCGGAAGCAACCTGAACAAAGACCTTCAGAACATCGCCTGTACCAAATCATCGTTTATCAACCGAAAAGTACTTGAAAGTCTGTTCCCCACAGCGACCGTGACCGAATACCGATCCGACGATGAAGCGTTCGACGCCCTCAGGAGGGGAACGGCGAGCTGCGTCGTCGCCCCCAGTTCACGCGTAAAAACCCTCGGCGATCGTTATGATCTCGAGGACTGCGAGACGGTCGAGCTCCCTGACACCTGCGAGCTCTCGTGCTGGATTTCGCGCGGAAAGCCCGAGCTGCTGGGAATCATCAACAAGGGCATCATCAATGCCGGAGAATCGCTCTCCGCAAGCAATTACTCCTCCACGTCGTACACGGCCCAGGAATCCAACACGCTTCAATTCCTTTATCGCAACCGCACCGCCATTGCAGCTACCCTCATCGGTATGTTGTCGGTCGGCATCGTCCTGCTCATCTGGGCACTCGTGCGCGCTCGAACCGAGCGCAAAAAAGCCGATGCCGCCAACGCCGCTAAGACGGCATTCCTCACGCGCATGAGCCACGACATCCGTACGCCGCTCAACGGTATCCTGGGCCTTATCGATATCGAGGAATTGAAGGAAGGCGATATCCAGGTCGCCCGCGAGAGCCGTGCCAAGGCGCGCGTTGCCGCCAATCACCTGCTCTCGCTGATCAACGACATCCTCGAGATGGGCAAAATCGAAGACCGCAAGCTAACACTGGAACATGTGCCTTTTAACCTCAAAGAGCTCTGTGACGATACGCTGGTGCTGTGCAAGCTCCGCGCATCCGATAACTGCATCACAATGCAGGACAATAGTCTGCCGTACGCCACGGGACCATACATGATCGGCAGTCCCACCCATATCCGACAGATCATGATCAACCTGTTAGACAATAGCATTAAGTACAACAAACGCGGCGGCTCCGTCACCTTTAGCTCAAAGACCAAGCCACTCGATAACGAGCGCGCGCTCTTTTGCTTTAGCGTTTCGGATACCGGCATTGGCATGGCTCCCAAGTTTTTAAAGCATATCTATGAGCCGTTTGCCCAAGAAGGTGACGATGCGCGCAGCAAGTTCCAAGGAACCGGCATGGGCATGCCAATCGTCAAGTCGCTTATTGACCTGATGGGCGGCACGATTGAGATTTCGAGTGAGGTTGGCGTGGGGAGTACGTTCAACGTCCAGATTCCGCTCGATATCGACAAGAACCCCCAGGCGCGGGCGAATACGGTCGAGAGAGCGCTCGACTGCTCGCTCGCCAACATGAACGTGCTGCTCGCCGAAGACAACGAATTGAATGCCGAGATTGCCCAGACGCTGCTAGAATCCGAGGGCGTCGTGGTCACCCGCGCCGCCAATGGCAACGAAGTCGTCGATCTGTACCTGTCACATCCCGCCGGCAGCTTCGATGCGATTCTGATGGACATCATGATGCCAGGCATGGACGGCTATGAGGCAACCCGCGCGATTCGTCTGAGTGAGAAGGTCGATGCAGCCGATATCCCCATCATCGCGCTCACCGCCAACGCCTTTGCCGAGGACGCCAAGGCGGCACACGATGCCGGCATGAACGCCCATCTGTCCAAACCGATCGACTTTAACAAGCTCAAAAACATACTCGCCCGCATCAAGAAAAACGGATCCGTTTCGCTATAGTTTTTGCAGCAACCACGCACGACCAGAAAGGAAGCCAACGATGTTTAGGCCCTTACGTCGAAAGAAACGCGCCATCACCGACAAGGAAGCGCGCGAACTGCTCGCTACCTGCAAGCGCGGCGTCTTTGCCGTCAACGGCGACGATGGCTACCCTTATGCCATTCCCGTCAACTACTTCTTCGACGCCGAGCACGACAAGATTTATTTCCATGGCGCCAAGGCTGGCCACAAGGTCGATTCACTCAAGCGCGATGACAAGGTCTGCTTTACCGTTTACGGCAACGAGTGGTACAAGGACGGTGACTGGGCTCCCTACGTTATGAGTACCGTGGTCTTTGGCCGCTGTCGCCTGGCGAATGACACCCCCGCTTTTATCGAAGATAAAGTTCGCCAGCTCGCGCTTAAGTACTACCCTTCTGCCGAAGAAGTCGAAGAGGAAATCGCCAAGGACATTAAGGGCGTCCAGCTCTACGAGATTACAATTGAGCATCTTTGCGGCAAGCAGATTCAAGAAAAGTAAGCCTCTCAGCAGGTCTGCGCCCAATGGTTACAGATGCCTTACCACACGGGGCCTTCTAGCCAACTTGGCAGAAGGCCCCACATGCAGCGCACGCTTACCGTGCATTAAAAACGTAGCGGTCCAGGCGGTCGCACGCTTCCCTCACGCGCGAAAGCGGCAGCGCCAGATTCACGCGAATGTGGCAGGGTCCGTGGAACGGGCGGCCGTCCTGATACCCCACGCCCACGCGTGCCCCCTCATCGAGCAACCACTGAATATCGCGGCCATGCTCTCGGCACCACTCGGTGCAGTCCAGAAACACCATGTACGTGCCCTGCGGACGCGAATAGGACACGCCCTCAAAATGCCCGTCCACGTAATCGCAGAAGTACTCGATATTGCCGGCAAGCACCTGGTTGAGCTCGTCCACCCACTCGTAGCCCTGCGGCTGGTAGGCACCGATAAGCGCATGCATGGAGAGGACATTCATCTCGTTGTAGTGGGTCTTGTTGGACACGGCGCAGATGCGGTCACGCAGCGTCTCGTTGTAGACAATGTGGTAGCTGCCGACAAGGCCCGCCAGGTTAAACGTCTTGCTCGGCGCATAGAGGGCAACCGTGCGCATGCGGGCATCCTCGCTCACCGACTGCGTCGGGATGTGCTTGTGCCCCGGCAGGATGATATCGGACCAAATCTCGTCCGAAATCACCACGCAATCGTGCTGGCGATAGATGTCCATGGCGCGCTCGATTTCGTCGCGCTCCCATACGCGGCCGCAGGGATTGTGCGGCGAGCAGAACACCGCGGCATGGATGTGGTTTTGGGCGAGTTTGCACTCCATGTCCTCAAAGTCCATGCGCCACACGCCCTGATCGTCGAGCTTAAGCGGGCTATGGACAATACGATAGCCCGCGGCCTCAATGGACTTGGTAAAGCCGATGTAGGTGGGGCTGTGGACCAGCACCGCATCGCCCGGCTGGACATACGCGCGCAGCGTCGACACGACACCGCCCAGCACGCCGTTTTCGTAACCGATATGTTCAGGGCGCAGGCCCTCGACGCCATTGCGGCGGCTCTGCCATTCGATGATGCGGTCGAAATACTCGGAGCGCGGATTGAAATAGCCAAACATGGGGTGCTGGGCGCGCTGAATGATGTGTTCCTGGACCGTGGACACCGTGGCAAAGTTCATGTCGGCCACCCACATGGGAATGCGGTCGAAGCCCTCGTCGGGTGCGTTCGGGGCCATACCGGGGATCTCACCCCAAGAGTCAACGGCGATGGCGTCCATGCCGTGGCGGTCGATGATTGAAGTGAAGTCGTATTTCATGCTGGACTCCCGTGCAAAGTTGATTGTTTTGGTAGGCGTTATTGTCCACCAGCGTGGGCGGTTTTGGCGCGGGGTTTGGCGCTTAATTTGACGGGTGCGGACGAATGGCTGGTTAGTCTTGCGCGTCGTTGACGGCGACTACGGTTAGCTGGGTTTCGTCGACCGTAAACGATATGTCGAGCCCGGCGTAGGCCAGATGATAGACGCGGTTTGGCTCGTGCTTGCTGCCCGCGCGGCGCGGATCTTGGCGTAGAACCTCGACCAAGCCAGAAATCTTTGCGGGCGGGACCATATCCTGCAGAGCTTGCGGGAACTCAACATCGAGCTCTTGCCACGGAGCATCCTCAATCCAGCCGCCGGTCGCATCCGGGTGGCAGTCCGCAAACGGGATGTAGGGCTTAATGTCGTAGATGGGCGTGCCGTCACGCAGGTCGGCCCCCAGCACATGGATGATGGGGCCATCGTCGGTGAACTCGACACGATCGAGCTTGACGCAGGTGAGACCGATGGGATTAGGGCGAAACGGGCTGCGCGTGGCAAAGACGCCCACACGCTCGGCTCCACCCAGGCGCGGCGGACGCACGGTCTTCGACCATTTTGCGTTGGTACCGGATCTGTCCTGCGTTTTGGCATCGGCGGCTATGTCCTTAGCCGTGCCACCGGGCGTTCCGTTTTCGAAGCGCCACAACAGCCACAGGTGAGAGAAGGAGTCCAGACCCTCAACCGCTGCATTGGAGGCAAATTCCGGCTCAAAAACGATGCGTCCCTGCAGATGAGGCGCCAAAAAGCTGTTGCGCGGAATGCCGAACTTCTGCGGCAGGTCGGTATGTATGTGTGCAATAGGTTCCATGCCGGTCATTGTACGGCATGGAGGCGTGGGGCGTTGCGCGCAATTCTTCGCCGCGGACTCCTGTCATGCAACCAACGGTTGCTTGGAAGGGCGCCTGCCGCCGCGTATGCTTAAGCCATCAACCAGCAGAAAGGAGCCGCTATGGCCTTTGCAGAAAAGCTCATTGCCATCCGTCGTGCCCATCACCTTACCCAAGAGCAGCTCGCCGCCAAACTCTTTGTCACGCGCCAAGCCGTCAGCCGTTGGGAGCGCGACGAGGTCACCCCGGGCATCGACATGATGAAGCTCATCGCCGCCGTAACCGGAGAACCGCTGTCCCACCTGCTCGAAATGCCTGAGCACTATTGCCAGAGCTGCGGCATGACACTCACGCCCGACGACTGCGGCACCGATGCCACGGGCACCGCGACCGATCATTACTGCAAGTGGTGCTACGACCACGGCAAGTACACCTATGACACCACCATGGAGGCAATGATTGAGGATTGTGCCCCGCGCCTGGCACAAAACACCGGCATGTCGCTCGACGAAGCCGTCTCGCTCATGGGCGCCGTCCTGCCGCAACTGGAGCGCTGGCGCACCGTGCAGGAAAACGAGGCGCGCTACGGTGCCGAGGCGCGGGCGCGCTACGGCGATGAGGCTATCGATGCAGCAAACGAAGCGTTGCTGGACATGGACCCCGAGACATGGAACGACATGAAGGAACTTGAACGCGCTATTCTGGGCCAGCTCTCAATTGCCATGGGCATTGGCGACCCAGAGAGCAACGAGGCTCGTAAGCTTGTCGCGATGCATCGTCGCTGGATTGCTCTCAACTGGGGATGCGAGCCCCAAGACGAGGCGTACCTGGGCCTCGCCCACGGTTATCTTGCCGACCAGCGCTTTGTTGACTACTACGACAAGCCCTGCGCCACCGGAGCCACGGCGTTTCTGGTCCAGGCCATCGAGTCTTCGTTGACGCGCGCATAGACCGCGGCGGCTTTGGGTATTTCAATCAAAACCTCAACCGATTGGAGACCTATGGCTACTAATCACGAGCTCGCGCTGTACGTTATGACCGGCTGCCCGTATTGCATAAAGGTCAAGCGCTTTTTGGCCGATAACGGCGTGACCATTCCCGAGCGCAATATCTCGACCGATACCGAAGCCGAGCAGACACTCATCGCCGTCGGCGGAAAGCGCCAGGTTCCCTGCCTGTTCATCGACGGCAAGCCACTCTACGAGTCGAGCGACATCATCGCATGGGTACAGAAGAACCTGCTCTAGTGCAACATAGTCATTGGGGACGTTCTTAAATGACTAGTCGTTAAAGAACGTCCCCAACGGCTAACTAGCCGTGGAAGCGGACTATGGGCGCAAGCGGCTGTTCGCGAAAGACACGATCGACGGCGGCGCGGTATTCGTCGACCTTTTTGGTCTTACGTACGAGCTTGTGAACGGTAGCGGGGTCGGCGAAAGCGCACTTGGCGTAGAACCACCACTCCTTCATACGAAAGACCGCGTTGCCGCCAATCTCTTCTGCATAGACCGCAAACAGCGTGTCGTGGAAACGCTGCAGTTCGGCTGCCGTGGCAGCAGGACCGCCCTTAACCATGCGAGCCAGCGCGGGGTTCGCGAGCAGGCCACGCCCTAGCATTACATGGCGCGTGTCGGGATAGGCCTCCGCCAGCGCGTCCATATCCTCAAGATCGAAAATGTCGCCGTTATAGGCCACCGGAAACGGCGCACGTTCCAGCGTCTCGCCATAAAACTCTTTGCGCGGCGAGCCCGCATAACGGTCCTTCTGCACGCGCGGATGCACGATCAGCTCTGCCAGCGGCATGCGGCAATATAGATCGAGTACGCGCTCGTATTCGTCGTCGCTCTCCAACCCCAACCTGGTCTTGACCGATACCGGCAGCGGAGAGCGCTCACACACGTCACTCAAGAACACCTCAAGCTCGTCCAAGTTGCGCAAAAAGCCCGATCCTTTGCCCTTGGCAACAACCGTCCCCGAGGGGCAACCCAAGTTGAGATTGACCTCGCGATAGCCCATGTCGGCGAGTACCTGTGCCGCCCACACAAACTCGTCCGCGTTCTTGGACATCAGCTGAGGCACTACGTTGAGCCCCTGGTTATTGGCAGGATCGATCTCCTTAAACGCCTTGCCGCCAAAGCGGTTTCCCACCCGCGGCGGCGGCAAAAACGGCGTGTAATAACAATCGAGCGCGCCAAAGCACTCCGCATGCACGCGACGGAACACATGCCCGGTAATCCCCTCCATGGGGGCCAGCGAAAGAATCATCTACTCTTCTCTCATATCAACGAACGCGACAAAGGAACCGCCCTTTTGTCACATTATTCGGAGCGCAGGGCTTCGACGGGGTCCTTCTTGGATGCGCTGCGGGCCGGCAGCAGGCCGGCAACGACCGTCAGCAGCACCGAAATCGCGATGAGCACCAGCGCATCCTGCACGGGCAGACTCATTAGGTTGGGGACCTGTTTGGCCGCAAGCGCCCAAGCATTGACCGGGAAGCTCACGGCCACCACGACGACAATGGCAAAGACGCCAGCAATGAAGCCCTCGATAAAGGTCTCGGCATTGAATACGTTGGCCACGTTGCGCTTCGACGCGCCGATCGCGCGCAGGATGCCAATCTCCTTTTTGCGCTCCAGCACGCTGATGTACGTGATGATGCCGATCATGATGGAGCTCACCACCAGGCTGATACTCACGAATGCGATGAGCACCAAGCTGATGGTATTCACGATATCAGTCACCGAGCCCATGATGATGCCCATGTAGTCTGTGTACGAAATTGCCCGATCATCGTGGCCAGCGGCTTTGACCTGCTTGTTGTACGCATCGATGTGATCGAGTACGCGCTCCTTGGCCTCAAAGTCGCGCGGGAAAATCTTGACCGAGATGGGATCGGCCTCGTCCGCATAGCCCAGTGTGGTCAGATTGTTATCGTAGGTGAGCTTCGACGCCTTGGCATAGCTCATCATGAGCGAACTCAGGTCCTCGGCGTCCATGTTGAAATGGATGGCGCGGGCAAAGGCGCTCGCATCCACACGCATAGCGCTCGCTAGGTTGGCAAAACTCGACGACATCTGCGTCGCCATTTGTCCCATGAGCCCCGCCGCGCCTGCTTTGAGCTGGGACGATACGGTCGTCGCAATCTGCTCGCTGATCGCCTTCATCACCTGGTCCATAGCCTGCTGCAAATAGGGCGCGAGCTGTTTTTGTGCGTAGTCGGTCATTGCCTGCTGTAGCCGCTCAGCCAGCACATCTCCGCCCAGCGCCTTGAGCTGCGCTAAGCATTGCTGCGCCGCGGCATCGTTCTCAAGATATGCCGAGAATGCGGCGGCAAGCTTTGTCGCGTCCTTAAGATATTCGGGCGTCAGCGCCTTAAACTGATCGGACTGCATAAAGCCCTCAAACAGCTGGTTGGCAAGCGCGCCCACCTGCTGCATCTGCTCGGGTGTGAGTTCCAAGCCATCGAAGACTCCCGAGAAATCGGGGGCCGGCGCCTTGGCCATGATGTCGTTGAAGTCGATGTCCTCGCCAACGCCCGAAAGGTCGATATCCAGGCCTGACAAATCGATGCCCGAAAGGTCCATACCGCCGGCCACACCCGAAAGCGCGGACGCATCGAACGAGAACGCGCTCTTGAGCGCCGCCTCGTCAACGCTGAACATGCTGCCCAGGTCCACGCCCTGCTTGGCCTCGCCCTGCAACTCGTCGAACGTTTTGCCGGTAAAGACATCCGTCTCGGGATGAGCAAGCTGCTCCTGCACAATCTTCGAATCGGCCGCGCGCTCCATAAGCTGGCGAGTCAGCGCATGTGTGTAGGCGATACCGGGCGAAAGGGCGCTCGCGTTGGCCGTCTCGTTGGGCCGTACCACGCCCACAATGCGCACGTCAATGCCATCGGCAACCTTGGCCGCCATGAAGTCGGCGTCACCGGACATATCGGCCCACATACCGGTCTCTTCGTTTTTGCGATACGCATCGGCCGGCGACAGCACCTTAAACGTGGTAGACAGCGCATCGTCGTAGGTAAAGTCGGTGCCGGTCTCGGGCGTTTCGACCCCACCGTCAGCCGTCATAGCGCTGTTTACCAGATCGTTGAGCTCATCGATGTCCAGCGCACCGATGCTATAGAGCGTGTAGTCGCCCACCGTACCGCGGCTCGAAAGCACCATCACGGCTTCGTTGGCTGACGTGGGCCAATGACCGGCGACGACATCGTACTGGCTGTCGAGCAGGCTCTGGTCGTCAATCATCTCGTTAAAGACCGAGGTTCCCATGGATTCCATGCTCACCGTTGCCGCCGAGCTCGCGCCTCCGCTCATTGCCTCGGTCATGGCGTTGGGCACCAGCCGGACAGGCTTCTCATCGCCCTTGCCGGCACGATAGACAACCGGCGATACACCGTAGCCGTACTGAATGGCGTTGACCTCTTTATCGATGCCGTCGCCACCGGCATCGAGCCATGCCTTAAAGCTCGTCATGTCGTTGGACTTAACGCTCGCAAACATATCCTTTACGGCCGTGACCACAGGAATCTTATCGGTTCCCTTAGCCTTGCCGCCGGCACTGTCGTCGGACGAATCCACGTTTTCAGACGAGTCATCATCCACAGCCCCCTGTCCGCCCATCATGGACGACAGGTCGTAGTCCTGCTTGGAGATCGTAAGCGGGTAACTCGAGAGCGTATCCTCCTCGACCTTTTTGATGTAGTTGTTCACGCCATTGGAGAGCGCCAAGATCGCCGCGATACCGATAATGCCAATCGACCCCGCAAAGGCCGTCATGGCCGTACGGCCTTTTTTGGTCATAAGGTTTCGGGCAGAAAGCCCCAGCGCCGTCACAAAGCTCATCGAGGTTTTGCGCGTAGGCTTGGCCTCGCGGCGCGTGGCGTCAGCGACATCGAAAGGATCGGAATCGTCGGTGATCTTGCCATCCGCCAGATTGACGATGCGCGTGGCGTATTGGTATGCCAACTCGGGATTGTGCGTGACCATGATGACCAGGCGGTCGCGTGCAACATCCTTGAGCAAGTCCATGACCTGCACGGACGTTGTAGAATCCAAGGCGCCGGTCGGCTCGTCTGCCAGCACGATCTCGGGGTCGTTGATCAGGGCACGGGCAATCGCCACGCGCTGCATCTGTCCACCCGAAAGCTGGCTCGGGCGCTTGTTAACATGCTCGCCCAGGCCGACTTTCTCCAACGCCTCGCGCGCACGCTGGCGGCGCTCGGCATGTCCCACGCCCGTGAGCGTGAGCGCCAGCTCCACGTTTTCCAAAATGGTCTGATGCGGAATGAGGTTATAGCTTTGGAACACAAAGCCGATGCGGTTGTTGCGGTAGGCATCCCAATCGCGGTCGCGGAAGTCCTTGGTCGAGATGCCGTCAATCAGCAGGTCGCCAGAATCAAAGTGGTCGAGCCCACCGATAACGTTGAGCATCGTGGTTTTACCCGACCCCGAAGGTCCCAGAATGGCCACGAACTCGTTATCGCGAAAAGACAGGCTTACGTTATCGAGCGCCACCTGCATAAACGATTGCGTAACGTACCTTTTGCAAATACCCTTGAGCTCCAGCATGGACGGCAACCTCTCCCGCGCGGGCACGTTCACCCGCTCTCCTCCGCCGTTCGTATTCGACGCGTTTGTCCTACTCTATCCCCATTTTTGCCGGCGCCAGTGAGGAATGTAGGGAACCGCATCAAAAAACGAACGGGACGACGTCCAAAAGAAGAGGTCCCGAGCGGGACCTCTAAATGGCGGAGATTATCTTAAAAGGTAGCGGACTACTTCGCACAGCGACACACGATCCTCGCGATGCTTTACGCGTTTTTTACTGCTCGCTATTCGCAATCGCCTGGTCGATAAGCTTGTTGAGTGCTGCGCGCTGCTCGGCGGAGCTGATGGCTCCCACGATTGGATCCCCTACGATGTTGCCATTCTGATCGATGACATACGTCGTCGGGAACGAGAACAAATTTGACGTGAACTTACCGGCCTCGCTATCCGACTTGAACCAGATGTTCTTATATGTCACGCCCTTCTTGCTCAGCACGTCCTTGGCATCTGCGATCTCGCCCTTGTTGCCATCGAGCGTAAAGGAATTGACGCCCACGACCTGGCCGCCCTTCTCGGCAAGCTCCTGATTCAGCTTCTCAAGATCGCCCAGCTCGCCCACGCACGGCTTGCAAGTAGTGAACCAGAAGTTCATGACGGTGACCTTGTTCTTAGAGAACAGCTCGTCGCTGTTCACGTCGTTGCCATCCAGGTCTTTGCCCGTAAAGCTGGGGAACTTCGTCGCCTCGCTCGAAGCATTGGCACCAGCCGTCATGCCAGCGGTCGAAGCGTCGACGCTCTCGCCTGCGCTCGGCGTACTTCCACAGCCGGGGAACTCCTTCTCCAAGCTCTCGAGCTTGTCCTCGATCTCCTTGATCTGCTGAGCACCAGCCTTGAGCGTCTTAAGCTCATCCGCCGTAAACTCATCCTTAGCGCCGTCGATGGTCTTGAGCAGAAAATCGCCGTAATTGCTGCCGTCCTCAATCATTGCCGAGTCTTTATTTGCCGCATTGAATACTTTTTCCCACAGCGCGTTATCACTCGAAAAGATCTCGTTCTCCTTCTGCATGAGCTTCGCATACAGCTCGGCGGCCTCGTCGGCATTGGTCGGCTTCTGCGCAGTGAGTTCTGCGATCTCAGGATCGGAGCCCGCAGATTCGCTCGCATTGCCACCAGGCGCCGAACATGCCACAAGGCACAAGGCCAATACCGGCACCATAAACAGGGCCGCAATCTTAGAAAGCTTCATAGTCATTCCTCCGTTTTGTCGAAGCTTGTTTACTTTTTATCGGCGGTCAAGGGGAGCTTTTCCGCCGACACATCCAGGCCATAGCGATAGCTGATGGCATCGACGGGACAGGCCCCGATGCACTTTCCGCACCGGTTACATTCGGCATGATTGGGCGCCCGGACCACATCGACGTCCATCTGACAAACCCTTGAACACTTGCCGCACGAGACGCATTTGCACGCGTCGACCTGAATCCCCAGTAGGGATACCTTATTCATGAGCGCATAGAATGCGCCGAGCGGGCAAATCCATTTGCAGAAGGGTCGATAGAACAAAACGCTCAGCACTACCACGGCAATGAGAACGACAAGTTTCCAAGTAAAGAGCTGTCCCAACGCAGATCGAATGCCGGCATTGGCAATGGCCAGCGGAATGGCGCCCTCGAGCACACCCTGCGGACAGATGTACTTACAAAAGAACGGGTCGCCCATGCCCACGTCGTTAACCACCAAGACGGGCAGCAGCACCACGGCAAACAGCAGCACAACGTATTTGATATACGTAAGCGCCTTGAGCCTTTTTGTCGAAAGCTTTTTGCCGGGAATCTTGTGAAGCAGCTCCTGCAGCCAGCCAAACGGGCACAGAAAGCCGCATACAAAGCGTCCCAGCAGCACGCCGAGCAAAATGAGCGTACCGGTAACATAGTAAGAAAAGTTGAACTTGGATGAACCTACTACCGACTGGAACGACCCGATGGGGCACGCACCCGATGCCGCGGGGCACGAATAACAATTAAGTCCAGGTACGCAGACTGTTTTTCCCGCGCCCTGATAGATGCCGCCTTTGGCAAAGTTTGGCAGGTGAATGTTGGTGACGAGCGTCGCCGCCGCCTGAATGAATCCGCGAAATCGAGCCAAAACATGCGACGCAGTGTTTTCTCTTTTATCCAATTCCGATACACTCCAAGCACAGCCTAATCGCTTTGGCCAGCACGGCATCTGCCTCGCCACGCATAACGCCAAAGCACACCATGGCAATTCCGACGATCAACAAAGCGACCTGTACCACGGGTTTTACCGCTTTGAACAACCTGACCACTCCTTTCGTTACGCGACCATTGGACCATATCGGCTATAAAATCCGTGTTAAGCGCGATTTGAAATGTGCAAGGAGACTGTTATGCGTATTTTGATCGTCGAGGACGAGCGGGCGCTGTGTGACGCAATCGCGCGCAGCTTGCGAAACTTGGCGTACAGCGTCGACTGCTGTCACGACGGTCAGGAGGCGCTCGACCTACTGGACGTTGAGACCTTCGACCTCGTGGTACTCGACCTCAACCTTCCCCGTATCGACGGCATGACCGTGCTCAGGGAACTTAGGAAAACTGACTGCGAGACCAAGGTACTGATTCTGTCCGCACGCGGCGAAGTATCCGATAAAGTCGCCGGACTCGATGCCGGCGCCAACGATTACCTCACCAAGCCGTTTCATCTGGACGAGCTTGCGGCAAGAATTCGCAGCCTTACCCTCAGACGCTTTACACAAAGCGACATAGTTTTAACCTGCGGAAAGCTCCGCTTTGACGCCAAGGCGCGCATCGCTTCCGTGGACAGCGAGGCTCTATCTCTTACGCGCAAGGAAACGGGAATCTTGGAATACCTGATGCTTAATCAGGGGCGACCGGTAAGCCAAGAGGAGCTTATCGAGCACGTTTGGGATAGCAGCGTGAACAGCTTTAGCAACGCAACCCGCGTTCATATCTCGTCACTCCGCAAAAAGCTACGCAGCGCTTTGGGATACGGCCCGATTCGCAATCGGATTGGAGAGGGCTACGTTATGGAGGATAGCGAATGAAAAGGCTTTCGCTGCAATGGCGCATAACGATTATGACGGCACTGCTCACGTGTGCGGCATGCGTGCTGACGAACTGTCTGGTCGGCTATACGGGCATGCGCTACATGGATGCCATCGGCAGTGACATCTCGGCCTTTAACGCAACCGGCGAAGATTCGCCCCAGGCGTTCGACCCAACGAAAGCGACCCTCGATGACGAGGTCACGATCGTCGTAAACGACGCACAGGAGTCTTTTGGCACGACAGCCTGGCGCATCACGGCTGGAGTCACACTCCTTGGCGGCGTGCTGGCATACTTTGTGAGCGGCCGTGCACTCAAACCGCTACGGGCTTTTGCAGCCCAGGTTGAGCGTGTGCAGCCTGACAACCTAAGCGAAATCAGACTCAGTGAAGATGTGCCCACCGAGCTACAACGATGCAGCGCCTCTTTCAACGACATGATCGCCCGTCTTGGCGAAGGGTTCTCTGCACAGCGCCAGTTTACCGGCAACGCCGCACACGAGCTGCGAACCCCGCTCGCCCTTATGCAGGCACAGATCGAACTGTTTGTCTCCGAGCGCTCCAACTTACAACCCGAAACAGCCGAGTTGCTCGGCCTGCTACAAGAACAAGCTGAGCGAATGTCGCGGATGACCAAGGTGTTGCTCGAGATGAGTGAGCTCCGCAGCGTTCCTTGCGAGGACGATGTGGAACTTGGTCCCTTGTCCGAAGAGGTCCTCATCGACCTTGCGCCACTTGCCAAGAATAAGGGCATAGCCCTCAATTGTGCTGGAGACGCTTTAGTAATCGGGAACGATGCGCTCCTCTATCGGCTGGTGTTTAACTTGGCCGAAAACGCCATCCGTTACGGCCGCTCCGGCTCGACTGTCAACGTCTCCATCAGCGACAGCGACAACCACGTGTTCCTGCGAGTCGAGGACCGGGGCCCGGGAATACCCGAGCAGTACCGTGAGAGCATCTTCCAACCGTTCTTTCGCCTGGATAAATCCCGCAGCAGGGCATACGGCGGCGCAGGACTCGGACTAGCGCTTGTTTGGGAGATTGCAGCGCTTCACGGTGGCACGGTAGAGGTCGAAACAAGTTCCGAGAACGGGACCACCATGCTCGTAAGCCTTCCAAAACGATCCGAGGTTGATTTCCGATCTCAGCCGAACACATTGAGCAAATAGGCCATTCCCGCACTTAGCTGAACGCCCCCGCGGCCCCTCCTGGGGTCCGGGGGCGCCGTTTTCCCAGTTGAAGGAACGGTGGAGATGTGTTTCGATAGGTC
>JAXJMV010000012.1:0-2427 GCA_036312985.1 Collinsella sp. | reverse complement strand
GGGACAGGGTGCCCTACGCCGCCTAGTCGAAGCGCTCCGAACAGATTGGAGCCCATCGGCCGAAAGGCCTGGCGTTAGCATGTCGCGATTCAATCTCGAAAACAGCATTGCCCAGTTGACAAAACTATAGGAACACCCCCCTGAAGCCGCCCTCGACCAGTAGTCAATTTGACTGAATAGGAAAAAAAGGAAAAAATAGGAAAAAAAGGAAAGGAGACTTATGACTGAAACCATCTTCTCCCCTTCATTTGGAAATCGCCCATCCTATCTCGTTGGGCGAGGAAATGTAATTTCAACATTCATCTCCGGCCTTGAACAGGAGCCGGGCAATCGAGACCGCGCCATGCTCATGCTCGGCCAGCGAGGAAGCGGCAAGACGGTTCTCCTGTGGGAGCTCGCCGATCGCGCTCGCAAGCTTGGCTTCGTCGTCGCCACGCCCACCGTTGCCTCCGAGGACATGCTCGAGCGCATTGTTGAAAAAATCCAAGAGGCGGGCGAGCCCTATGCCAACAAACGCCATCTCCCTAAACTCACGGGCGGCAGCCTGAGCGTCTTCGGTTTCTCAGCCGGCCTTGAGTTCACGCGCGATGTGCAGGAAACCAAGAGTTTCCAGTTCAAGCTCACGCAACTGGCGCGCAAACTAACCGAACAAGGACATGGCATCCTCATCCTCATCGATGAGCTTCAGGCTAATTCGCCCGAGATCAGACAACTCGTCACCGCTTATCAAGAACTCGTCGGCGAGAGACTCAACGTCGCACTCGTTATGGCGGGCCTTCCGGGAGCGGTCTCGGCGACGCTCAATGACCGCGTGCTGACGTTTCTCAACCGCGCTCGCAAAGTCACACTCGAACCGCTTTCAGTCGGAGACGTCGACACCTATTACCAGCGGGCTTTCGAAGAACTCGACCTTGATATCCCAAGCGATCTTCGACTAGATGCCGCTCGCGCAACCCAGGGCTCGCCCTACATGTTGCAGCTCATCGGTTACAACATCGCCAATCGTTGCCAGGCAGGAGAACGCGCAACACGAGAGCTAGTCGACGGAGCCATCGAGGCGTCAAAGGTCGATTTCGAAAACGATGTGTGCGAGACGACGCTCGCCGCGCTCTCGGACCAAGACGTTGCGTTTCTTGCCGCAATGGCGGATGACGAAGACACCGTGTCGCGCATTTCTGATGTAGCCGAGCGCATGTCGGTCACACCCGACTACGCACAAAAGTATCGCCGGCGCCTTATCGACGCCGGCGTAATCGAACAGGCCCGCCGCGGGTACGTGCGCTTCGCCGTTCCCTATATGGCTGACTACCTGCGAAGTCAGCTGTAGCCGCAGACAAACCACCACAAAGGGGGCAGTGAACTGCCTCCCATTTCTTGGACATCGGGAAATGGGAGGTTTGGAGTGGGAAGGATAAACTGGACTTTCTTTTAAGGATCCTCAAGCGTATTGCCGCTCGTATTCCACTGGAGACATGTAGCCCAGGGTGGAATGCATGCGCACCCTATTGTAATAGAGCTCTATGTACTTGAAGATGTCCTGCTTGGCCTCGTCCCTCGTCCCATAGCTCCTCTCTTTCACCAATTCCCTTTTCAGCGTCTTGAAGAACGACTCGGCCACCGCGTTGTCCAGCGGCGTGCCGGGCCTTGATACCGACTGGACTATGCCATGCGAGTCCAGACACCGCTGGAAGGAACGGGAGGTGTACTGCGCGCCCCGATCGTCATGGAAGACGAGGCTGCCGTCATCTGGCGGACCCTCCCTGCCGACCGCCTGCTCCATCGCGTCGATCGCGACCTTCTCGGTGATGCGCTCGGACATTGACCAGCCCACGACCTTGCGGGAGAAGGCGTCTATCACGGCTGCGAGATAGAGCCACCCTTCTCTTGTGGGTATGTAGGTGATGTCGCCCACCCAAAGCCTGTTGCGCTCGCCCACGGTGAAAGCGCGCTCTACCAGGTTCAACCGAGGGTCTCCCGGCTCGACCTTCTTCTGGATGCGGTGTTTTCGGGTCGCGCCCTTTCCGGCAAGTCCGAGCTTCTGCATGATGCGGAGCACGCGCTTCTCGCTCACGACGATGCCGCTTTTTCGCAGTTCGCGGTTGATGCGCCGGTAGCCGTAACGGCCCTTGTGCCGCTCGAAGGCCTCGACGACGAAACCTTCGATCGCCTCCCGCTCTATCTGGGCGTCGGACTTCTTCCGGCCGAGATACTCGTAGAAACCGGATTTCGAGACTTTCATCAGCCCGCATGCCTTCTTGATGGGGCCGATCTCGCCCCTATGCTCTTTGAGGAACTCGAACCTCACGCATGGTCTTGACTCAAGAAGGCCCGGAAATTTTTTAGTATCTCGTTCTCGCGCTCGAGCTCCTCGACCTTCTTCTTGAGCTTCACGATCTCGTAGTCCTTGTTGATCTTCGGGGAGCCGTT
>JAXJMV010000011.1:0-27473 GCA_036312985.1 Collinsella sp. | reverse complement strand
AGGCGCCGCGCGCTCGGGCGGCGCGCCAGGGAGATAGTGGACGAGATAGTCGAGAGGCGCGGTCTCAAGAAGGAGTAACATCGGGACTTGCAGCGACGGACCTCAGGACGCTCTTACACCACGTCTGCGCGCGCCACCGCGCACGGCGCGCTCCAATGCTGAATACTCCCAAAAATGCACGTCGGGACATGACCCACCTGAGCAAAAGCGCTCAAGTTCGGTGTTCGGGGACGCCAAACAGTCCGCAATACATGCAAGTCACATCTCCAGCAACCGTTGAACGGGCAAAATCTACCGTTCACCCCATGGTGGTTAGGTGAACGTTCACCTTTTGAGGTGCAATGGATTAGTATAGTGAACGTTCACCTAAAGGATAACGAGCGCGCCGTGCGCCCGCGTTGCCAGCAAAGGGGCTGTTTGATGAAAAACTTTATGGACGATCAGGATTTCCTGCTGAGCACCAAGACCGGCGAGGAGCTGTTCCACAACTTTGCCGAGGGCATGCCCATCGTCGACTACCACTGCCACATTTCTCCCAAGGAGATCTGGGAGGACAAGCGTTTCGAGAATATCACCGAGGTTTGGCTGGGCGGCGACCACTACAAGTGGCGCCTGATGCGTGCCAACGGCGTCGATGAGCGTTTTATCACTGGCGACGCACCTGCTCGCGAGAAGTTCCAAAAGTGGGCCGAGACCCTGGGTCGCTGCGTTGGCAACCCCGTCTTTGAGTGGAGCCACCTGGAGCTTAAGCGCTACTTTGGCTACGAGGGCGTCCTCAACGGCAAGACCGCCCAAGAGGTCTGGGACCTTGCCAACGCCAAGCTCGCCGAGGCCAGTTTCACCTGCCGCAACCTGATCAAGCAGTCCAACGTCCGCATGATCTGCACTACTGACGACCCCGCCGACAGCTTTGAGTGGCACAAGAAGATTGCCGCCGACGACAGCTTTGACGTTCAGGTCGTTCCCGCCATGCGCCCCGATGCCGCTTTGCGCATCGAGCGCGGCCAGGAGTTTGCCGACTACTGCAAGCACCTCTCCGAGGTTGCCGGCGTTGAGGTCAGCGACTTTGAGGGCATGAAGGCTGCCATTTCCAAGCGCTACGACGTTGCTCACGAGCTGGGCTGCCGCGCATCCGACCACGCACTCGACTACGTCATGTACGTCCCGGCTACCGCCGACGAGATCGAGGCTATCTTTGCCAAGGGTCTGGCTGCCGAGCCGCTTACCGAGGAAGAGGTCCTCAAGTACAAGACTGCCTTTATGCAGTTTGTCGCTGGCGAGTATGTCCGTCTGGGCTGGGCCATGCAGCTGCACTTTGGCTGCAAGCGCGACAACAATCGCGCCATGTTTGCCAAGCTCGGTCCCGATACCGGCTACGACTGCATCTCCAACTACACGCCGTCCGACCAGCTCGCCGATTTCCTCAACTCCATTCAGGAGACTTGCGGCCTGCCCAAGACCATCCTGTACAGTCTGAACCCCATCGACAACACCATGATCGATACCGTGATGGGCTGCTTCCAGGAGGCTCCGACTGCCGGTAAGATCCAGAACGGCTCCGCCTGGTGGTTCAACGACAACGAGGTCGGTATGCGCGAGCAGCTCACGGCTCTGGCTAACGAGGGCGTGCTGGGCAACTTTGTGGGCATGCTTACCGATTCCCGCTCCTTCCTGTCCTATCCGCGCCACGAGTACTTCCGTCGCGTGCTGTGCAGCGTGATCGGCGAGTGGGTCGAGCAGGGCAAGTACCCGGCCGACATGGAGCTACTGGGCGAGGTTGTACGCGACATCAGCTACAACAATGCGGTCCGCTACTTTGGCTTTGACCTGGACACCGTCGAGGCCTAAGCCCGCATCAAATCACATCGAACTCGGGAGCGCCGTTGCCACACGCGGCGCCCCTGTTTTGCTTGCACGCTAACAGCTATCTAAGGAGAGACACAGATGGAGAACATCAGCTACGATGCGCTCGAGAAGATCGGCTACAAGGGCTATTTGCTGCCCAAGGATGCTCCCGAGAAGGTTCTGCAGTTTGGCGAGGGCAATTTCCTGCGCGCCTTCGTCGACCGTTTCTTTGACATGGGCAACGAGGCCACCGGCTGGAACGGCAAGGTCGTCATGGTGCAGCCCATCAGCGGTGCCTTTGGCTTTGCCGACGGTATCAATGCCCAGGACGACCTGTACACCGTGCTGGTGCGCGGCAAGGAGAACGGCAACACGGTTGACGAGTCCCGCGTGATCAGCGCCTGCAGCCGCTGCCTTAACCCGTATCGTGAGGACGACTATCGCGCCATGATGGAGGTCGCCGTCTCCGACGACCTAGAGATCATCGTCTCCAACACCACCGAGGCCGGTATCGCCTATGACCCGTCCTGCAAGGCCGACGACATGCCACCTGCGAGCTTCCCCGCCAAGCTTGCCCAGGTGCTCCACACCCGCTGGGCTGCCGGTAAGCCGGGCGTCATCGTCCTCGCCTGCGAGCTCATCGATCACAACGGCGAGGAGCTGCTGCGCATCATGAACCAGTATGTGAGCGACTGGGGCTGGGAGGACGAGTTTGCGCAGTGGATGGCTAACGACTGCACCGTCTGCACCACGCTCGTCGACACCATCGTGCCGGGCCGTATCCGCGACGCATCCGAGGCCGCCGCGGTGGCTGAGCGTCTGGGCTACGATGATCCCTTCCTGGCCGTGCGCGAGCCCTTCCAGATGTGGGGCATCCAGGGCGACGAGTCGCTTGCCGAGAAGCTTCCCTTTGTGAAGGCTGGTCTTCCGGGTGTCTTTGTGACTCCCAACGTCACCCCGTACAAAAAGCGCAAGGTCCGCATCCTCAACGGTGCCCACACCGCCTTCGTTCCGGGTTCCTGGGTTGCCGGCTTTGATATCGTGCGCGACTGCATGCATGACGAGACCGTTCGCGGCTTCATGAACACCATGCTCTACGACGAGGTCATTTCGACGCTTGCCGCCGACTTGGATGTCGAGGACTGCAAGGCCTTTGCCGCCGCCGTCGAAAACCGCTTCGACAACCCGTTTATTGATCATGCGCTGCTCTCCATCTGCCTCAACTCCACGGCTAAGTGGCGCGCTCGCGACCTGCCCACGCTCAAGGACTATGTTGCCGAGACCGGCAACCTGCCCAAGTGCCTGGCGACGAGCCTCGCTACGCTCATCTCCTTCTACACGCAGGAGCTCGTGTCCCGCGAGGGCGACGGCCTGCACCTGCGTCGCTCCGACGGCACCGAGTACACCGCTCAGGACGACGCCTTCGTGCTCGACTTCTACGCCGCCCATGCCGGCACCGACGATGCCCAGCTGGTGCACGATGTGCTCACCAACGAGCAAATGTGGGGCGAGGACCTTACGCAGATCGCAGGTCTTGAGGAGTTTGTCGTCAGCGCGCTCGCCGTCGTGCGTGCCGAGGGCGCCAAGCAGGCCTTCGCCAACGCTCAGGCGTAAATTTCCGGCGCGGACGCGGGTGCGGGACGGCGTGCCCGCGCCTCGACT
The DNA here is from genome assembly GCA_036312985.1 of Collinsella sp. Lineage (GTDB taxonomy): Bacteria > Actinomycetota > Coriobacteriia > Coriobacteriales > Coriobacteriaceae > Collinsella. The sequence continues at coordinate 23,966 of JAXJMV010000011.1, read as the reverse complement.
TCTGCTCAACCTGTAGGGTTAGGACCATTTGCAATGAACACTATCCAGATTAATCCGGCCGATAACGTGATTGTCGCGCTGTCGCCGCTTGCCAAGGGCACCGCCGTCGCGGTTCCCGGGGTGGGCGAGGTCGTGGCCGCGGAGGATATTCCGCAGGGTCATAAGATGGCCGTGCGCTCGATTGCCGCGGGGGAGGACGTCATCAAGTACGGCCTTCCTATCGGCCATGTGACGGGCGATGTCCAGCCCGGTCAGTGGCTTCATACACATAATGTCAAGACCAACCTTTCGGGCGAGGTCGAGTACACCTACAACCCCACACATCCGGTCGTTGAGCCGGTTGAGCCCGAGACCTTTATGGGGTTCCGCCGCGCCGACGGTCGTGCCGCGACGCGTAATGAGCTGTGGATCATCCCCACGGTCGGCTGTGTCAACGAAGTCGCCCGTGCCATGTGTGAGAAGGCCCAGGATCTGGTCGATGGCTCGCTGGAGGGTGTTTACTACTTCCCGCATCCCTTTGGCTGCTCGCAGACCGGCGCCGACCATGCCCAGACGCGTCGTCTGCTGGTGGCGCTCTCGCGTCATCCTAATGCGGCCGGCGTGCTATTCCTGTCGCTCGGTTGCGAGAACTGCACGCACCAGCAGGTGCTCGACGAGCTCGGTGACTTCGATCACGAGCGCGTTCGCTTTCTCACCTGCCAGGATGTAGCCGACGAGCAAATCGAGGGCCACAAGATTCTGGCCGAGCTGGCAGACCTGGCAAAGCAAGCCAAGCGTGAGCCCATTTTGGCCTCCGAGCTGGTTATTGGTCTTAAGTGCGGCGGCTCCGACGGTCTTTCGGGCATTACCGCCAACCCCACGATCGGTCGCGTGAGCGATATGGTCGTCGCCCGTGGCGGCACGTCGGTGCTTACCGAGGTGCCCGAGATGTTTGGCGCCGAGAGTATTCTGCTCGATCGCTGTGAGAACGAGCAGGTCTTTGGCGCCGCCTCTGACATGCTCAACGGCTTTAAGGGCTACTTTATTAGCCACGGCGAGGTTGTCTACGAGAACCCGAGCCCCGGCAACAAGGACGGAGGTATTACCACGCTCGAGGACAAGAGCTGCGGCTGCGTGCAAAAGGGCGGATCTGCCCCCATCGTCGACGTGCTGCCGTATGCCGGCCAGGCAACTAAACACGGCCTGAACATGCTGTGCGGTCCGGGCAACGACATGGTATCCACCACGGCGTTGACGGCTGCCGGCTGCCACGTGATTCTGTTCTCGACCGGCCGCGGCACACCGTTTGGCGCGCCGGCGCCTACGCTCAAAGTGTTCACCAACCAGCGTTTGTGCGACCACAAGGCCAATTGGATGGACTTTAACGCCGGCGTGATTGCCACGGGTGAGCGCACGCTCGACGAGGCCGCCCGCGATTTGTACCAGCTGGTGCTACAGACGGCGAGCGGTAAGCTCACGAGTGCCGAGCGCCGTGGCTGTCACGAGATCAGTGTCTGGAAGGACGGCGTCTGCTTGTAGCGGCAAGTGCGCCCAAGCATAGCGCGATGTCATCGGCCCCGTCGGGAGTGTTCCCGGCGGGGCTTTTTCGTTTCGTGGTTAAGTGAATATGTTGGAAAATCTGATAAACGTTCACCTATCTCATGGCTGTCCAGCATGGCACCCTTACCAGCAGAAAATAGGTGTGAGGATCTCAATTGTGTCCGTTCAGCGGTAAAAATCGACCGTTCAAGGATATTATTCAAGTGAACGTTCACCTGTCGTAAGCAATCGCGCATAATCTAACTAAACGTTCACCCTGAACGCTGGGCAGACAGATGTCAGTGTGGACTCCAATGTCTTGCTGCAAGACAATCGAGAAAAGAGAGGGAGCTCGATGACTAATAAGATCGGAAAAAAGCGTAAGATCACATTCTGGACGCGCTTGGGCTTTGGTATGGGCGGTATGCTCAATTCCGGTGCCCTGACCTTTACGCACAGCTACATGGTGCTGTTCCTGTCCACGGAGTGTGGCCTGTCCGCAGGCGAGGCTGCACTGATCAGCTCGTTTGCCATCTATGTCAACGCCATTCTTTGCCCGCTGATGGGCTTTGTGGCCGATAACTTCTATGCCACCAAGATTGGCCGCATCTTTGGTCGTCGTCGTTTCTGGATCTTGCTGGCCATCCCGATGATGATCGCCGAGCCGCTCATCTTCGTGGCTACGCCGTTTGGCTTCCCGTACTACTTTGTGCTGTACCTGATCTACAACGTCGCGTACACGTTCTGCACCGCCAACCTGTCGCCGCTTACCATCGAGATGACCGACGACTTTAAGGAGCGTACGTACCTCACCGGCTACAAGCATCTCTTTGGTAACGCCGCCGGCTTCCTGATGGCTGCACTTGTGGGCTTCGGCTTTGGCACCTTCGGCGAGACCAACCCGTTCAGCTACTTCATCATCGCTACGGTCAACGCTTCGGTCATGGCAATCTCGCTGCTTTGTGTGTACCTGTCCACGTGGGAGCACACCCCCGAGGAGGTCGCTCAGGAGAAGATCGAGAGCGTCGGCGAGGGTATCAAGAAGTTCTTCATCGACGTTATCTCCACCTTCCGCAACAAGTCCTTCCGCAAGGTCCTGTATGCACAGGTCTCCACGAAGCTCGCTGCTGCCTGCTGGTCTGCCTGCCTGTCCTTCTTCATCGTCTACTGCCTGCAGATTCCTAAGTCCTACGAGTCCGTGATGGAGATGCCTGGCAAGGTCGTCGCTATCGTCTGCACCGCCATCTGGGTTGCCCTCATGGCCAAGAAGGGCTTCCACAAGTCTTGGTACCTCGCAAATGTCGGTTGCGCTGCGTGCATCATTGCCTACAACTACTTCGCCTTTGGTCAGATCAACGGCACCTCCACGGTCGCCATCGCCATGATCGCCTACCCCATCATCTTCGCCATCTGGAAGTTCTTCTACGTCGGCTTCCAGTACCTGCCCGATGTTCTGCTCAACTACATCCCCGATGTCGATGAGCTCATCACCCTGCGTCGTCGCGAGGGCATCTACAGCTCCGCGCAGCAGCTCTGCCAGCAGATCGCCCAGGCTATCGCCGTCAACGTGTGGGCTATCGTCCTTGCTGCCTCCGGCTTCATTCAGACCGCCGGCAATAGCGACGCCGTGACCCAGCCCGCTACCGTGCCTCTGTATATCTGCGGCTACATGATCATCGGCTGCGCCGGTTTCTTCCTGCTTGCGGCCGTCCTTGCCCGCGGCATCAAGATCGACAAGGAGCAGTGCGACGTCCTTTGCGACGAGATCCGCCGCGTCAAGGAGGGCGGCAAGATGGCCGACGTCAAGCCCGAGGTCAAGGCGCTTTGCGAGGAGCTCTCCGGCTTTAAGTACGAGGACTGCTTTGCCCACAACAACGTTGGCTTCCAGGAAGGTAGCGTAACCCCCGCCGAGTAAGGCCGACATATCGTCCAAATCACAGGGCCGTGCCACCGGAATTCCGCCGGCAGGCACGGCCCTTTTTCAACAGCGTACAATTTGCCTTTAGAGCATCTTTTTGAGGGAGAAATCCATGGAGACGAACGTTATCTGGCGCAACGCCCGCGCGGCCGTGATCGAGCTTGACGACGGCGGCTACTTTACCTGTGCCGATACGTGGGAGATCTTTGTCAACGACGAGCCCGCTGGTACCACGAATACGGTCGAGACCTATGTCGACGGCCTGACCCCCGGCAAGCGCAACCTGGTTCGTTTTGTTTGTGGCGAGCGTGAGCTGAGCGTAGGTGTCACCACGCCGGCTGAGCCCTTTACCATCAACGTTCGCGACTGTGGCGCCAAGGGTGATGCCGAGCACGACGACACCACCAACATCCAGGCTGCCATCATGGCCTGCCCCAAGGGCGGCCGCGTGCTGATCCCCGCCGGTAGTTATCGCATCAAGTCCCTCTTCCTTAAGAGCAATATCAACATCGAGCTCGCCGAGGGAGCGGTGCTGCTGGCCCGCCACGATCGTGCCGCGCTTGCCTACATTCCGGGAACGGTCACGGGCAACGAGGGTGCCGGGTATGCCGGCACCGATATGCTGCCCCTGGGCCGCTGGGAGGGCGAGAGCTTCTCGACCTACTGTTCTACCTTTACGGGTCTGGGCGTGCACGACGTGTGCATCTATGGTCGCGGCGCGATTGACGGTCAGACCGATTTTGCCGAGGACAACTGGTGGAACAAGGACTTTAAGAACATCTTCCGTCCCGAGGAGGGCCGCGAGGTCGCCCGTCCGCGCATGATCTTCCTGTCCGAGTGCCAAAACGTGAGCCTTGCCGGCTTTACCGTGCGCAACAGCCCGGCGTGGAATATCCATCCCGTCCTGTGCGAGCATGTCGACGCGCTTTGCCTGTCGATCGAGGGTCCCAAGAACTCCCACAACACCGACGGTTTCGATCCCGAGAGCTGCGGCTTTGTCCGCATCCTTGGCTGTCAGTTCTCGGTGGGCGACGACTGCATCGCCATCAAGAGCGGCAAGCTGGGCATTGAGCCCGAGCTTCGTCCCGCCACGCACGACGTGCTGATCTCTCACTGCTACATGCACGATGGTCACGGCGCCGTGGTCCTGGGTTCAGAGGCTGCCGGCGGCATCAAGGACCTTACCGTGAGCAAGTGCCTCTTTGAGCGCACCGACCGCGGCCTGCGCGTCAAGACCCGCCGCGGGCGCGGCAAGGATGCCGTCAACGAGGGCATTACCTTTGAGCACATTCGCATGGATGAGGTGCTCACGCCCTTCGTGGTCAACTCCTTCTACTTCTGCGACAAGGACGGCAAGACCGATTACGTGCAGTCTCGCGAGACGCTGCCTGTCGACGACCGCACGCCCGGCTTTGGTGCCACGACGTTTTGCGATATCGAGGCCACTAACTGCCACGCGGCCGCTGCCTACATCACGGGCCTGCCCGAGAGTAAAGTAACGCGCCTGACGTTCCAGGATGTCCACGTGACCTTCGCGCCGGATGCCGAGCCCTTTGTCCCGGCCATGGCCTGCGGCGTTGAGCCCATGGTGTGTCAGGGCATCATTGCGCAAAACGTCAAGGTACTCGATCTGCAAAATGTGGTGATCGAGGGCCAGGACGGCGAGGAACTGCAGCTCCAGAACGTCGACAAGGTTGTCCGTTCCTAACTCGGGTTGATGACCAGGGCTGCATTGTCGGATAAATCGGCAATGCAGCCCTTGTGCGATACGGCCGTGTGCGCTGCGCTACGCATCATGGTGAAAGGGAATACATGCTCAATAAAACGATTCCTGTCGGGGTCGATGGCTCGTCTGCCACGATTACGTCTTATGTTTTTGCCCCGACCGAAGATGCTTATGCTTTAAAACCGCTGCCTGCAGTTGTGGTCGTGCCAGGAGGCGGCTACGATCACGTTTCGCCGCGCGAAGGCGAGCCGGTAGCGCTCCGTTTGTTGGCGATGGGCTACCAAGCGTTTGTACTGAACTATTCGGTTGCTCCGGCTGTCTATCCGCTGGCATTGCAAGAACTCGCGCGGGCGGTCGATACCGTCCGAAGCCATGCGGCAGAGTACTGTGTCGATCCTGATCGGATTACGGTCATGGGTTTTTCGGCCGGTGGGCATCTAGTTGGCTTGCTCGGGGCGCTTTGGGACCAACCCTGGCTTGCAGAGTCGATTTCGGCATCGCCTGAGTCGATTCGGCCTGACACACTTTGCTTGGGCTATCCGGTCGTAAGCTCGGGGGCCTATGCTCATCGTGGTTCGTTTGAACACCTAACGGGTGCCGATGGCGCTTTGGCTCAAAAGTTGTCGATCGAGAATATGGTGGGCGATGGCTTCCCCCGTACGTTCTTGTGGCATACCGCCGAGGATGCATCGGTACCAGTTCAAAATAGCCTCCTTCTTGCGCAGGCTCTTGCCGACCACGGGATTGGCTTTAGCCTACATGTCTTTCCGCATGGAAAGCATGGGGCATCGCTCGCCACGGCCCTAACGGCATTTAAGGGCTGCGCCGAGCATATTCAGCCACAGGTTCAGGGCTGGCCTGAACAGTTCGCTTCCTGGGAGCGTGATGGACGATGAGCGAAAGTATCTATACGCTGCGCGTTTCGGGGGCTGCGGCAGGAGCGTATCCAACGATTTCCGATGCCTTGGCGGCAGCCGATCAGCTCTATCCGGATGCCGAGCAACCGGTGATGATTCGCGTCGATCCGGGCGAGTATTGCGAGCGGGTCGAGATTCATCGCTCGCATGTGACGATTGAGGGAGAGACGGCCGACAGCGTGCGTATCGTGGGCAGCCTGGGTGCCAAGATGCCTTCGGAGGACGGCTCGGGCGTCGACGGCACGCTCGGCACGTTTAGGACCTATACCGTTTTGGTCGATGCCGACGACGTACGGCTCGAGAACCTCACGATCGAAAACGATGCGGGCGATGGGCGCGAGGTCGGTCAAGCGATTGCCCTGTATGCTGATGGCGACCGTCTGGTTGTCGATGCCTGCTGCATTAAGGGACACCAAGACACGCTGTTTTTGGGTCCGCTGCCGCCGCATGAGGCCAAACCGGGCGGGTTCATAGGACCCAAACAGTATGCGCCGCGCCGGGTGGGGCGCCAGTATTTTCGACGTTGCCGGATCGAGGGCGATGTCGACTTTATCTTTGGCGGCGCGCGTGCCTACTTTGAGGGGTGCGAGATTCGCTCGCTCAACCGCGATATGGACGTGAACGGCTACGTGACGGCGGCGTCGACGCCCGAAGGCGAGCCGCACGGCTTTGTGTTCCACGGCTGTTCGTTTACAGCTCCGGATGGCGTGGCGCCGGATTCGGTCTACCTGGGTCGTCCTTGGCGCGAATGGGCGCAAACTGTGCTGATCGATTGCTGGCTGGGGCGACATATCAAGCGCGAAGGCTGGTGGGATTGGAATAAGCCGGCGGCACACAACTGCGTGCAGTATGCTGGCGCGATTCTGCATGGGCCGGCGGGTGATACTACCGGCTGGGTGCCGTGGGCGAATGAACTCGATGTGATGGCTGCCGCCGGGTACGCTCGCGAGCAGGTGCTTGCCGGTGGGGATGGCTGGGATCCCGAGGGCGGCGACGGTGATGCGGTTGAGACGGCTGAACTGTCTGCCAACGGCCGCACCGTGCACATCGAGACGTACTGCGAAGACGAACCTGCGCTGCGTGCCCGGCTGAAGCGCGAGGGGCGTTCGGCTGCTTTTACGGGCAAGACTCCTGCAGATTTTGAGGCATGGAAGATTGCGACCAGGACTCGTCTGTACGATGTTTTGGGCCTTTCGCTTATGGACCGCGTCCCGATTGAGATTCGTGAGCTCAGCCGCGTGCGGGTTGCCGGCGGCATTGTGCGTACTCATGCGATGCTGCAGGTTGAGCACGATGTGTGGATGCCGTTTTACCTGTTGGAGCCGTCTCATCCGAAGCTTGATGGACGGGGGCTTAAGCGTTGCTATATCTGCCCGCATGGCCATCAGGGAGCAGGCGCCGCAAGTGTTGCGGGCGTGACGGGCGTGCCGGCGGTCGATGATGCTGTGCGTAAGTTCAATTACGACTACGGTCTGCGTTTGGCGCGTATGGGTTACGTGACCGTCTGCCCCGACGCACGCGGTTGGGGATACCGTCGTGACTGGAAGGGTCAGGGCGATGACGAGAACAGCTTTCTGCGCGGCACGTGCCTAAACCAGGCGCGCATGGCCGAGCCGCTGGGACTTACCGTTGCGGGCCTCAACGCCTGGGATAACATGCGTCTGATCGATTACCTAGAGGCGCGCGGCGACATTGCCATGGACGACCTGGGCTGTTTTGGCTTTTCGGGCGGCGGATACATGACGCTGTATCTGGCGGCGCTCGACCCACGCGTATGCAAGACGTTTGTCTCGGGCTACCTGTACGGTGTCGATGATTCGCTGCTGCACCTCAACGGCAATTGCAGCTGCAACTACACACCCGGACTTTGGCGCTTGCTCGACATGGGCGATATTGCCTCGCTTATTGCGCCGCGCCCGTTGTTAGTGCAAAGCTGCGAAGAGGATCATCTGAACGGTTCGCGCGGGCTGAAAAATGTTGACGAGCAGCTCGAGATCGTGCGCGATGCCTACAAGTTGCTGGGTCGCAGAGATGGCCTGCGGCACGAGGTGTGTCCGGGTGAACACCATCTGGGCGTGGCACATCTTGTCGAGGATATCGAATGGCTCGATTCGCACGTTGCGGAATGCGCCCGTGCATAGCCCCTCGGCATGCTGCGAATAAACGGTACGTTCCTGTATGACTGCCGATGGGCAGATGAGGAGAAGATTATGGAAACGAAGAGTTTGAGTGAATCGACCATTTGCTGCTTTGGCGATTCGACCACATGGGGGGATAACGGATGCGGCGCAGGCGGCAACGACATCTCTTGGACTTCGCATCTGGGCGCGTTGCTGGGAGGTGCAGTCGTCGAGAACTTTGGCATCAAGGGTTCGCGTATCGCCATCAAGGCCGACCGCAGCGATTCGTTTGTCGAGCGCCTGGACGGCATCGACGATGCGGCCGATATCTACATCGTCTTTGGCGGCGTCAACGACTTTAGCCGCAACGTGCCGCTTGGAGAGCTGGGCAGCACGGACGTGCATGAGTTCTATGGTGCGGTCGACTATCTGATCCGAACCATCACGGCGCGCTCACCTCAGGCAAAGCTCGTGTTTATGACGCCATGCAAGACGAGTGGTAAGCACGAGAAGGATATCCCGGCAAGCGATGAGGCGAACCATTTGGGTCTGACGCAAGACGCCTACGTGCGAGCGATGCTGGAGGTCTGTGACCGTTACTCCGTTCCGGTGATTGACCTGTATGCGCAAAGCGGCATCAGCCCGTTTTTGCCGGAGCACCGCGAGCTCTATATGCCGGACGGTCTGCATTACAGTCCTGCCGGCTATGAGCGCCTGGCGCATCGCATCGCCGCGGGTCTCACCGCCGTTTGCCGCTAAAAGTCTGCCGTTTGCGGGGAATATAGGGTTAACGTTCACCCTATATTCCCCGTTCGCGTTACACTAGGGGTAACGTTCACCTATCGTTTATGTCAGAGGGGACAGCAATGGGTTGCAATCAAATCCTGGACCGTTATATCGAGCAGTTGATCGAAACCTCTACGCCGCAGGCGCCGGCTTGGAATATCGAAAAGATTCGCGCCGGCAAGGAGAACACCTGGAACTATATCGACGGCTGCATGATCAAGGCGCTCATCGAGCTGTACGAGATCACGGGTGAGCAGCGCTACCTGACCTTTGCCGATGACTACATCGATTTCTTTGTCCAGGACGACGGTACCATCAAGCATTACAACCCGCAGGAGTACAACCTCGATAACGTCAATGCGGGCAAGACCCTCTACAAGCTCTATGACCTGGTGGGCAAGCCCAAGTACCGTGCCGCCATGGACACCATCTACCGCCAGCTCGAGACCCAGCCGCGCACCAAAGAAGGCGTGTTTTGGCACAAGGCCGTCTATCCCAACCAGATCTGGCTCGATGGCATGTATATGGCCCAGCCGTTCTACATGCAGTACGAGCTGAGCTTCCACAACCGTCGTGCCTGCTCGGACAGCTTCCATATGTTCCAGGTCGTGCATGACCTGATGCGCAACCCCCTCAACGGTCTGTACTATCACGCTTACGACGCGAGCCGCAAACAGTTCTGGTGCGACCCGGTCACCGGCCTTTCGGCTAACTTCTGGCTGCGCGCCGAGGGCTGGTTTGCCATGGCACTCATCGATACCTGGGAGCTCATGCCGCCTTCGATGTCAGCCGAGAAGGACGAGATTCGCAAGATGTTCCACGACCTGATCGATGCCATGCTGCCGTATCAGGACGAGAAGACCGGCATGTGGCATCAGGTCATCAACCTGCCCAATATCGCCCCCAACTACCTGGAGGAGTCTGGTAGCGCGATTTTTGCCAATGCCATCATGAAGGGCGTGCGTCTAGGCGTGCTGGGCGAGCGTTACTACCAGTACGGCCGTCGCGCCTTCGACGGCATCTGCGAGACCTGCCTGTCCGAGCATGATGGGCAGCTGGCGCTCGACAACATCTGCCTGGTCGCGGGCCTGGGCAACACAGCGCACCGCGAGGGCACGTTTGGTTACTACATGAGCGAGCCTATCGTCAAAAACGATGCGAAGGGCGTGGCGCCGCTGGTGCTTGCCTATATCGAGACCATGCATCACGACAAACTGGCCGGCAGGCATGACCCGCTTGCTCCCTCGGGCGTGTGCTCTATCGAGGACCCGTTTGGCGGATACACCCCGGGCATCAACGCTCATAAGGGATGTGAATAACGTGGGGGCTATTACTCCGGGTGTGCGTTTGCACGACCTTCCGCAGGGGACCGTCGAGGAACGCATCCGCATGGCGGGAGAGCTGGGCTTTTCGTGCATTCAGCTGCCGAGCAAGGTGCTCTACGCATCGATGGGGATCGATCGAGGCGGTCTGACCCGCGAGCTTGCCGACCATTTGCGTGCCGTGCTCGATGAGTCGGGCGTTTCGGTCGCCGTGCTCGGCTGCTATAAGAATTTGGCGACGCCCGATCGCCAACAGCTCATGGATAACTTTGCCGAGTACGAGGCATGCCTGAACTTTGCCCAGATGCTCGGCGGCTGCCCGGTGGGTACCGAGACCGGTCGCCCCAATGCGCAGAACCGCGTTGCTGACGACCGCACGACTGATGAGGCACTTGAGGCTTTTATGGACGGACTCGTACACGTCTGCGATCGGGCCGAGGCCGTGGGCGGGCAAATACTGATCGAGCCTGGTTGGAACGAGACGGTTAATACGCCGGATCGCTGCCGTGAGGTGCTGGAGCGCGTCTCGAGCCCGTCGCTCGGCGTGATCTACGACCCAGTGTCGCTGCTGCACCCCAGTGTCGTTGACGAAGCGCAGGAAATCACCGCGCGCATGCTCTACTTATGCGGCAGTAAGATCCGCGTGCTGCACGCCAAGGATTTTGAGATCGTTGATAACGAGGACGGAGCCGGATGGTGCGACGGTACGGGTTCGCGCCTGGTGTGTCATGGCGTGGGCGAGACGGGACGATATGACTTTGAGCCTGTGGTGGCCTGGGCGGCTGCCGCCTGCCCTGGGATTCCCTGCGTGGTCGAGAACAGCGTACCGGCGACGGCGGCTGACTGCCTGGCGACACTCGAGCACATGTCTGCTCGCTGCGGGGCTTCTCATCGCGAGTTATAGCATTGGCTTTTGCCGTGTCGGCAGATTGAGATTACCTGTATGGGGGCGGCGGTGAAGGGTCTTTATCGTCGCCCCCATTGGATTGCATTAAAAAGGGGAGTTGCGTGGCTATCCACATTGTCGAAGAGGCGAATCGTTGCCTAGGTTGTAAAAGGGCGTTCTGTCAGATTAAGGGCTGCCCGGTTCAGACGCCTATTCCGCAGGTCATCGACCTGTTCAAACAGCGTCGTCTAGAAGAAGCGGGCGAGCTGCTGTTCCAGAACAATCCCATGAGCGCGGTCTGCTCTATGGTGTGCAACCATTCGGGCCAGTGCGAGGGTGCTTGCATTCAGGGCCGCAAGGGCACACCCGTGCATTTCTCGAGCATCGAGAACTATATCTCGACAGCGTATTTGGATCGTAAGGAGTGGAAGCCCGCGCCGTCGTGCGGCAAACAGGTTGCCGTGGTCGGTTCCGGTCCCGCCGGTATTACCGTGGCCATTAAGATGGCCCAGCTGGGCTGTGCCGTCACGGTATTTGAACAGCGCCCCGAGATCGGCGGTGTGCTGGAGTACGGTATCCCCGAGTTCCGTCTGCCGCGCTCGCTCGTGCAAAAGTACCGTCACGTGATGTGCTCGCTTGGCGTGCGCGTGCGCCCCTCGACCACCATCGGCGGCGCACTGCACATCGATGACCTGCTACGTGACGGCTACGACGCGGTCTTTGTCGGTACCGGTACCTGGCGAGCTCGCAAACTGGGTATTCCCGGCGAGTCGCGCGGCAACGTGCTGTTTGGTATCGATTACCTGGTCGATCCCGCGAGCGTGGCAATCGGGCAGAACGTGGCGGTTATCGGCGCCGGCAATGTGGCCATGGATGTTGCCCGTACGGCCCTGCGCTCGGGCGCTCGCAAGGTCACCGTGTATGCTCGATCGCGCCATATCTCTGCCATCGATGATGAGGTGGAGCTGACCGAGCTTGACGGTGCCGAGATTATGTGCGGCAAGGCGATTTGTGCCATCGACGATAACGGTCCGGTGTTCGAGACGGCTATCTTCGACGAGGAGAATAACGTGGTGGGCTACGAGGAAGAGCTTGACCATGTGTCTGCCGATACGGTTGTGATTGCGGCTTCGCAGGTGCCCAAAGACAAGCTTGTGCTTACGACGGGTGGTCTGGAGACCGACCATCGCGGCCTGCTTTCGGTCGACGAGCGCGGCATGACCACCGTGCCTGGCGTCTTTGCCGCCGGCGACGTGGTCAACGGCCCGCTCACCGTGGTCCACGCCGTAGCCGGCGCCAAGCTCGCCGTCGAAGGCATGACCAGCTACCTGGGCCTCTAACACATTCCATCCATTAGTTGCGGTGAAATACGGACTGTTTTGGCTGTGAAAAGCCTCGGCTGCCCCGTATTTCACCGCAACTTTTTGGGGGTTGAGCAGAGACTGGGGGAGCGCGTGCGGTCGGGTGCTGTGCGGTTGCTGATACGATAGGTACGTCTGCAAGTGCCGCCGAGCGGCTCAAACGAAAGGAACCCTGTATGGAGTCCTCCGCCTATCCGATGCTCTTTAGCCCGATCAAGGTCGGTACGACCGAGGTCAAGAACCGCGTCTTTATGCCGCCGGTGTCCACGAACCTGGCCGATCATGGCTATGTGACCGACGACTTGGTCGATCATTACCGTGCCCGTGCCAAGGGCGGCGTGGGCCTCATCATCACCGAGGTCGTGACGGTCGAGCCTACCTATACCTATCTGCCGGGTGACATGTGCTGCTACGACGACACGTTTATCCCTGGCTGGGAAAAGCTCGCCGCGGCCGTCCACGAGTATGGCTGCAAGATCATGCCGCAGCTCTTCCACCCCGCCTATATGGCCTTTAACATTCCGGGCACGCCGCGCCTGATCGCTCCGTCCTTTGTGGGCCCGTCTTACGCCCGCGAGGCACCGCGTCCCATCACGGTCGATGAGATCCACGAGCTCACGCATCAGTTCGGTGACGCCGCCGTGCGTATGCAGAAGGCCGGTGTCGATGGCGTCGAGGTCCATGCGGCACACGCCCACGGCATGCTCGGCGGCTTTTTGACTCCGCTCTACAACAAGCGTACCGATGAGTACGGCGGCTCGCTCGACGCCCGCATGCGCTTCTTACTCGAGGTCATCGCCGAGATTCGCGAGCGCTGCGGCAAGGACTTTATCATCGACGTCCGTATCTCGGGCGACGAGTACACCGATGGCGGCCTGACCCTCAACGACATGATCTACGTCTCGCGTCGCCTGGAGAAGGCCGGCGTCGACATGATTCATGTGTCGGGCGGCACCACCATCAAGCGCGGCTCCGCGATTCCCGCCGCCGGTACGCAGCAGGCCTCGCATGCCGCCTGCTCGCGCGAGATCAAGAAGCACGTCAACATTCCCGTCGCCACCGTCGGACGTATCAACGAGGCCTGGATCGCCGAGGAGCTGATCGAGGACGGCGCTGCCGACATCTGCATGATGGGCCGCGCCAACCTGTGCGATGCCGAGTTCTGCAATAAGGCCGCTGCCGGCAACGCCGACGATATTCGCCCCTGCATTGGCTGCCTGCGCTGCCTGAACGGCATTATGTTTGGCAAGCGCATCTCCTGCACCGTCAATCCGGACGTGGAGCGCGACGAAGCCGGCTACGAGCCTGCCGCCGAGGCCAAGAACGTGCTCGTTGTGGGTGCTGGTCCTGCGGGCATGGAGGCAGCCTACATTGCCGCCAAGCGCGGCCACAACGTGGTGCTCGTGGATAAGCAGGATGAGCCGGGCGGCGAGATGCGCATCGCAGCCGTTCCGCCGGCAAAGCAGGAGCTCACCCGCGTGATCAAGTATCAGTACCGTCGCCTGGCCGAGGCCGGCGTGAAGTGCGTATTTGGCACCGAGCTTACTGCCGAGGACATTCAGCGTGACTACGCGGGTTACGAGGTTGTCCTGGCTTATGGCGCCGAGCCCATCGCCCCGGCCTTCATGCAGGGCTTTAAGCAGGTTATGACGGCTGACGACCTGCTGGGTGGCAAGGCTTTCCCGGGCAAGAAGATTGTCATCGTGGGCGGCGGCACCGTCGGTTGCGAGACGGCCGACTACCTGGCCCCGTTGGTCAACGATCTGTCGCCGGCCAATCGCGACGTCACCGTCATCGAGATGACCAAGACGCTCGCCGCCAACGAGGGCGGCGCCGGTCGCGCGGTGCTCATCACGCGCATGCTCTCCAAGGGCGTTCACGTGCTGACCGAGGCCAAGGTGACCGAGATTACCGAGGATGCCATCAGCTACGAAAAGGACGGCGAGATCCACACCATCGCCGATGCCGATACGCTGGTACTTGCCATGGGCTATCGTCCCAATACCAAGTTGGCCGACGACCTTGCTGCAGCCGGCGTTACCACCCACGTGTTGGGCGATGCCAACAAGTGCGGCAACATCCGCGACGCCATCGGCGATGGCTACAAGGTTGCTTGCGAGCTCTAGTCAACCCCTTGGTGCATGTGAGGCCTATCCCCGCGGCGTCAGTCGGTAGATAGCAAAAAGCGGCGGTCGTCCCGTACATGGGACGACCGCCGCTTGCGTTAGCTGCAATGAGTCGTGCGATTAGAGGCCCAGGATCTCCTTGACCTTGGCGATGATGGCCTCGTCGGTTGCGTTGGCAAAGAAGTACTCCTGGAAGTGTTTGCCGGCAAGTGCGCCCTTCACCAGGTCCTGATCGATCTCGCCCAGAACGTCGACGAGCGGACGCATAGTCACAGCGCGGACGCCGTCGAGGATCTTCTTGTTGCGCTGCTCGGGCTCAACACGCTCGGCAGGATAGCCGTTGCCCGAACCAAAGCCAAAGAGCTTCTCAAAGGTGTACTCGAGGTTGAGCTCCTGGCCCCAGCCGTTCTTGAGGGCGAAGGGCATGGCGACAGCGTTACCGTCGTTGACCTGGGCAAAGGTGTAGGCATCGAGTGGGTCGGCAACATGGCCGCACAGCACGCCGGGGAAGGAGTTGCAGGCGAGCATGGCGCCCTCGCCGGTGCCACAGCCGGTCACGACGTAGTCGGCAGCGCCGGAGTTCAGCAGCACGGCGGCAAGGATGCCGTTCTGCACGTAGGTGAGGGGCTTGGAATCGGCGTCGGCATACATGCCATAGTTAAAGACGGTGTGCCCCATGGGCTCGACAACCTTCTTAAGGGCAGCCTCGATCATAGGGTTCTTGGAGTTCTGAGAGTTCTCATTGATCAGAGCGATCTTCATTGCGAATTACCTTTCTATTTCTAACTTGCGGTGAAATACGGACTGTTTTGCCTGATAGAAGCCAAAACCAATCCTTATCTCACCGCAACTCAAATGAAAAACGAGTGGATGAAACCTGATATGGGCAGTTGCGGCGACGCTTATTGAGGCTGCTTTCCAATGTATGCGAGGATTCCACCGTCGACATAGAGGATGTGGCCGTTGACGAAGTTCGATGCATCGGAAGCCAAGAACACGGCGGGGCCCTTCAGGTCCTCGGGCGTGCCCCAACGGGCTGCTGGCGTCTTGGCAATGATGAACTGGTCAAACGGGTGGCGGCTGCCGTCGGGCTGCGTCTCGCGCAGCGGTGCGGTCTGCGGCGTGGCGATGTAGCCGGGCCCAATGCCGTTGCACTGGATGTTGGCCTCGCCAAATTCGGAGCAGATGTTCTTGGTGAGCATCTTGAGTCCGCCCTTGGCGGCGGCATAGCCGGCGATGGTCTCGCGGCCCAGCTCGCTCATCATCGAGCAGATGTTGATGATCTTGCCGTGGCCCTTGGCGATCATGCCGGGCAGGCAGGCCTTGGACACGATAAACGGTGCGTTGAGGTCAATATCGACGACGCGGCGGAAGTCCTCGGCGCTCATGTCAAGCATCGGGGTGCGCTGAATGACGCCGGCGTTGTTGACCAGGATGTCGGGCGTGGTGCCAAAGTCGGCCTCGATCTTGGCGATGAGTTCGGCGACGACAGTCTCGTCGGTGACGTCCGCCACATAACCGTGGGCATCAAAGCCCAGCTCGCGGTAGTGCTTCTCGGCCTCGGCGACCTTGTCGGCGTGACGTGCGTTAAAGGCGATCTTGGCGCCGGCCTCTCCGAGCGCCTCGGCGATGGCCATGCCGATGCCATAGGTGGCGCCGGTTACGAGCGCGACCTTGCCATCCAGGCGGAAGCTGTCCATAAGATCAGACATAGCGATCCTTTCAAAAGAAACGTTCATCTATATAAGTCTTGCTTTTCATACAAGGTCAGTATAGGAGAAGAGGGGGAATTAAAAGACAGATTCTCCTAAAAACAGGTGAACGTTCACTTTTAAAAGGTAAACGGTGGTCTCGCCCTTGCCGTGCGGACGTCTATTTGCTCTGTTCCTGCGCTCCCTCTGCGATCATGTTGCGGTTGTACACCAGATGCAGGTACATCGCGTCGTGCGCTGCGGTGGGATTGCGCGCGGCGATGGCGTCGGCCACGCCGCGGTGGGTGCGGATGGTTTCCTCAACCAGCTTTTTGCCGGTTACGTCAATAAACAGGGGGACAGATGCCTTGAGCACGCCCATCAGGCGGGGAACGACGAGGTTTCCGGAGCTCTCGGCAATGGCATTGTGGAACGCGGTGTCGGCGGCGGAGTAATCCTCACCGGCCTCGGCCAGGCGCTCGGATTCGTCGCAGAGCTCTTTGATGCAGATGATTTGATCGTCGGTCGCGTGCTCTGCGGCCATGCTGGCCATCTGCGGCTCGATCATAAAGCGAACTTCGAGTAGGTCGCGCGCCAGACGCTGCTTGTCGTCGATAAAGGTAAAGCCCAGCGGGTCGTCGGCAACGCCGGGGTTTGACGCCACATAGGTGCCCGAGCCCTGCTTAATGCGCACGATGTTGCGTGACTGCAGCAGCTTCATAGCCTCGCGTACGGTGCTCCTGCCAGCACCCAGGCGCTCGACGAGCACAGCCTCCTTGGGCAGGCGGTCGCCTTGCTCAAGATGCTCATCCAGGATCAGTTGAATAATTTTCTCCGAAATCTGCTCGGGGAGTCCCGAATCGGCTCGTGCCACGCTTCACCTCATATCAAAAGAATTCATCAGAGCTATTCTAACTCATTCAACAGAAGCCGCGGTGGTTCGCTCCGACAATGGAGAGCTGTAAGTAGCTGTTTACCGTCAAAAACAGATCGTTCAGGAAATACATCAGATGTATTTTGAAAATAGTTTCCCTTTTAAACATCAGACCTATTGAAAACACGCTATAGTCTAAGCCGAATTCAAAAGGTCTGATGAATTGGAGGAAAGATGTCAGACCCAACGTTTATGGCCGACCCCACCAGGCTGGTCATCGCCGCCATCGTGGGCATCGCGCTGCTGCTTGCGCTCATCATTAAGTTCAAGCTGCATCCCGTGCTTTCGATGATGGTCTCGGCGCTCACGATCGGCATCGGCGCCGGTATGCCGCTCGACCTGGTGGCGGACACTGTCACCAAGGGCGTGGGCACCACGCTGCAAAACATCGCCCTGCTCATTGGCCTGGGTTCGATGTTTGGCCAGATTCTTGAGGAGAGCGGCGGCGCCAAGAAGATTGCCCAGACCTTCATCGATACCTTTGGGCAGGGTCACTCCAGCTGGGCGCTGGGAGTTACCGGTCTGGTCATCGGCACCACGGTGTTCTTTGAGGCCGGCGTGGTCGTTTTGATCCCGCTTGCGTTTAGCGTGGCATCGCAGACCAAAAAGTCGACGCTCTACTACGGCATCGCGCTGCTCGCAGGACTTGCCGCCGGCTATGCGTTTGTGCCGCCATCGGCCGGTTCGGTTCTGGTCGCCGGCACGCTCGGTGTCGACCTGGGCACCATGATCCTCGTCGGTATCCCCACCGCCTTCATCGCCATGGCGATCGCCGGCGTCATCTGGGGCCGCAACGTGGGCAGTCGCATCTTTACCGATGTTCCGGAGCACTTTACCTCTGCCGAGGGTGCGAGCGACGAAAAGGAGCTTCCCTCCTTTGGCTTGGTGCTTGCCATCGTGCTCACGCCGCTTTGTCTGATTTTGCTGGGCACGTTGTCCTCTTATATCCCCATGCCCGCCGAGCTCGCCTCGATTCTCGCCTTCCTGGGCAAGCCGTTCGTTGCTTTGACGCTCGCCACGCTCGTCGCGATGTATCTGCTGGGCGCGCGCCGCGGCTACTCCGGCGCCGAGCTCAAGGCCCTGCTCGACCGCTCTCTTAAGCCCGTCGGCATGATCTTGCTGGTTATCGCTTGCGGCGGCGTCATTCGCTGGATGCTGCAGGACTGCGGCTTGGGCCAGGTTATCGGCCCTATGCTCGAGGCCTCACCGCTGCCTTTGGTGGTCGTTGCCTTTTTGATTGCCGTCATGGTGCGCGCCTCTGTCGGCAGCTCCATCGTCGCTATGACCATGGCATCGGGCATTATGGCTGCCATGCCCGCGGTTGCCGGAGCCTCGGTGCTCATGCGGGCCGCCATCTGTCTTGCTATCTGCGGCGGTGCCACGGCCCTCTCGCATGTCAACGATGCCGGTTTTTGGATGTGCTCCTCGTTCCTGGAGATTGACGAGAAGACAACCCTCAAGTCCTGGACCGTTATGGAGACGCTCATCGGCCTTTCGGGTCTTGCCTGCGCCCTGGTGATCTCGTTCTTCGCCTAGTTCGCGTAGCTAAGCATCTTCCGCCGAGTGCATCGCTCGGTACCCATTTACACCTGATTCATTAACCAACGATTGGTACAACCGTTCAAATCAAAAGAGGAGAGCATCATGGACGAGAAGACCAAGGTACAGATTCAGCAGGAGGCAGCCGACCTGGTTGCCAAGCTGCAGCCGCGTTCCGGCAAGTTTCGCACCATCAGCCCCGAGATGGACCCGCTGCGCCTGGGCTCTGGCTGGTCCATCGAGGACCTGGACAAGCCGCAGGTCATTATCGAGTCGACGTATGGCGACTCGCACCCGGGTTCTGCCGGCCTGTTTGAGCTGGTCGAGGAGGTCCGTGCCGGCGTTGCCGAGGCTGGCGGTCACGGTGCCCGTTACTTCTGCACCGATATCTGCGACGGCGAGGCCCAGGGCCACGATGGCATCAACTACTCGCTGCCCAGCCGCGACATGATCGCCAACATGATCGAGATCCATGCCAAGGCCACCCCGTTCGACGCCGGCGTCTTTGTCGCCAGCTGCGATAAGGGCCTGCCTGCGAACCTCATGGCCATGGGCCGCATCAACATCCCCTCCATCGTCGTTACCGGCGGTGTCATGGATGCCGGTCCTGACCTGCTGACCCTGGAGCAGCTCGGCGCGATTTCTGCCCGCTACGAGCGCGGCGAGATTTCCCACGAGGAGCTTGAGTTTGCCAAGCACAACGCATGCCCCAGCTGCGGCGCCTGCTCGTTTATGGGCACCGCGTCGACCATGCAGGTTACCGCCGAGGCCCTGGGCCTTATGCTCCCCGGCACGGCCCTGTTGCCCGCAACCAGCTCCGATCTGCGTGAGTTTGCGCGCGAGGCCGGCCGTCAGTCCGTGTGGCTCTCCGAGCACAACCTGTGTCCGCGTGACATCGTGACCAAGGAGTCCTTCGAGAACCTCATCATGGTCCACGGCGCCATCTCCGGTTCCACCAACTCGCTGCTGCACATCCCCGCGATCGCCCGCGAGTTTGGCATCGAGATGTCCGCCGACGACTTCGATCGCCTGCACCGTGGCGCCCACTACCTGCTCAACGTCCGTCCCGCAGGCGAGTGGCCGGCGCAGTTCTTCTACTATGCGGGTGGCGTGCCGCGCATCATGGAGGAGATCAAGTCGATGCTTCACCTCGATGTCATGACCGTCACCGGCAAGACCCTCGGCGAGAACCTCGAGGACCTTAAGAACAACGGCTACTACGAGAAGTGCGGCCGCTACTTGGAGAAGTGGAACCTCAAGCGCGAAGACATTATTCGCCCGTTTGACCAGGCTTTTGGTACCGACGGCTCTATCGCCATCCTCCACGGCAACCTTGCCCCCGAGGGTGCCGTCGTCAAACACACGGTTGTTCCGCGCGAGATGTTCCAGGCCACGCTTAAGGCTCGCCCGTTCGATTGTGAGGAGGACGCTATCCACGCCGTCCTGACGCACGAGATCAAGCCCGGCGATGCCGTCATCATTCGTTATGAGGGCCCCAAGGGCTCCGGCATGCCCGAGATGTTCTACACCACCGAGGCTATCGCCAGCGACCCCGAGCTGGGCGCAAGCATTGCCCTGATCACTGACGGCCGCTTCTCCGGCGCCTCCAAGGGCCCGGCTATCGGTCATGTTTCGCCCGAGGCTGCCGTGGGCGGCCCGATTGCCCTGATCGAGGAGGGCGACCTGATCCGGATCAACATCCCCGAGCGCTCGCTGTCTATCGTGGGCATCGCCGGCAAGAAGATGGAGCCGGCCGAGGTCGACGCCGTCCTGGCCGAGCGCCGAGCCGCTTGGAAGCCCAAGGCTAATCGTTACACCTCCGGCACGCTCAAGTTCTTTACCGAGCATGCAGTTTCCGCCATTCAGGGTGGCTACATGGAGTAGCGCCCATGCGCATCAAATATCTCCTCTCATAGATGTGCGGCACAAAGAGCCCCGAGCCACGTCACCGGGGCGCGTTGTTCAGCGCCGCCGGGGCGCTCCACTCAAACGACAAGAGACGTCTTACGCAAGCGCCCGCGTCCGTGGATAAAACCACGGGCGTGGGCGCTTCACTTTATTCCCAGCCGCTTTATTCCCAGCCCTTCCACACGTCAGGCTCGTAGCCAACGGTTGCCTGGCGGCCGTTGCGAACGATGGGCTCACGAAGAATCTGCTGGTTATCGAGCACCTTTTCGAACTTCTGGTCGGCAGCAAGATACTGTACGAGCGCAACCGTGTCGGCATCTTTCGCCTTTGGATCGATCACAGCGTCGATCCCGCCGACGGCGCGCGCCACGCTTTCGAGCTCGCCTTTGCTCATCCCCTTTTCCTTCAAGTCGATGAACTGGAACTTCACACGACGTTCCTTGAAATAGCGCTGCGCCTTCTTAGTATCGAAGCTTTTCTTCGTGCCGAATATCTGGATGTTCATACGTACGCCTTCGCTCAATTCTCGTCCGTCCATGATACGACAAGGGAGCCGAGCAAAAACAGAGCAGGCGGAGATGGAGGAGGACGGCGACCGACCGTCGGCAAGAGTCGGCCGGATCGGACTGGCGCCCAGCGCGCGCCGGCGACACGCTCGCAGCTGCACACATAGCCGATGTACAAGCTCGCCGCGGCGTTCCCTCGCCCCGCGGTGTGGCGATAGAGAAGCACGCCACCCGTCAACGATGGCGCCTCGGTGAAGAAAATCAACGTCTGGGTTACATCCCTTGAAAGGGGCGAAGACGGCTGCTAGAATACCTCCCCGCTATGAAGGATTTGACCAAAGCATACATCGCAATTCGGCGGCCCCTGGTATACGGGGCCTCTCCTGTTGTTCCCCAAGTGCGCTCTGAGCAGCCGCTTTCTTCCTGTCGTATCTGATGCACGCATAGCACGTGCATGTTATTTCGCCCGTGGGCCGGCGCGCCTTCGGCGAAGAATCGAATAGATACGAAGGAAGCTTATGTCTGATAATTGTACGGTCGCGCCCGCCAATGGGCGCATTACCGGTACCCAGATCCGCATCGTCGCGGTCGTCGTCCTGGGTGCCTTCTTGGCGCTACTGAACCAAACGGTGATGTCGCCTGCGCTGCCGGTCATCATGTCCGATTTCGCCATCGATGCCTCGACTGCCCAGTGGATCATGTCCATATACCCGCTGGTGAGCGGCATCATGGTCCCCGTTTCGGCGTTCCTTATCGACAAGTTCAGCACCCGCGCGCTATTCTTCGGGGCGACGCTGGTGTTCGCGCTGGGCACGCTGCTGTGCGCCGCAGCCCCTGATTTCCTGTTCCTCATCATCGGTCGCGTGTTGCAAGCGGCGGGCTCAGGCGTGCTCATGCCGCTTGTCTCGGTGGTTCCCATGCTGGTGTTCCCCGTCGAGAAACGAGGAACGGCTATGGGCATGGCGGGCATCGTCATGTCGGCGGGTCCCGCGGTCGGCCCCGTCGTAGGCGGCGCGGTGATCGACACGTACGGCTGGCGCACCATGATCGGCGCCATCGTCCCCCTCGCAATTCTCGTGCTGGTGCTGGGCGTGTTCATGCTGAAAAACGTGGGCGAGCTGAAGAACCCCAAGCTCGACCTGCCCTCGGTCGTCCTCTCCACCATCGCCTTCGGCGGACTTCTCTACGGGTTCTCGAGCGCCTCGTCGATGGGTTGGGGCAACCCCGTGGTGCTCGGCTCGATCGTCGCGGGTGTCGTGTGCTTGGTGCTGTTCGTCGTACGCCAGGGCAAAATCGAGGACCCGCTGCTTCAACTGGGCACGCTCAAGACGCGCGAGTTCCGCGTGGCCGCCATCATCGTCACGCTCATCAACGCCGCATGCCTGGTCACCAACACGCTGTTGCCGTTGCTGCTGCAAACCTCGCTTGGCGCTTCGGCCTTCGAAACCGGCATGGCCATGCTTCCCGCCGCGGCGGTGGGCATCGTCATCAGCCCTATCTCCGGCGTGGTGTTCGACAAGTTCGGTCCGCGTGCCATCTCGATCGTCGGCCTGGCCCTCATGACCGGCGCCCTGTTCCTGCTCTCGCTTTCGACGGTAAACACGCCCATCTTGGTGGTTGCGCTGTTCTGCATGCTGCAGTCCGCCGGCCAGTCGCTCGCGAACATGCCGGTGAACACATGGGGTGTCAATGCCTTGAAAAATGACATGATCGCCCACGGCAACGCCATCGCGAACACCGGCCGCCAGGTCGCCGGCGGTTTGTGCACGGCGCTCATCATCACGGTCATGACAAGCGTCACCGCGTCGGCCGGCGTCGATGCGAGCATCCAAGTAGCCACCGCCGTGGGCGCGGGCGTCGCTTACAAGGTGTGCGCGGCAATCGGCCTCGTTTCCCTTATCTGCGCCATATTCAGCGTGCGCACCAAGAAAACCGCACCGAAAACGAAGGAGGTATAAGCGATGTCCGAGATTCTGTCCGAGCGCATCCCGCTCGAGCTCGAGGGGACGCCCGTTTCGAGCATCATGATTGAAGAGCCGTTCACCTGCACGCAGGATTGCACGATTTCCGACGTGGTGCGCATGCTCGCCGAAAACGAGGTGAGCAGCATGCCCGTAATCGATGAGCGCAACCAGGTGGTCGGGTTCATCTCCGACGGCGATGTCATGGGAGCCATCGCGCAGCATCGCGCTCACACCATCTTCACGGGCGGCGACGCGTCCATGCTGTACTTCGACGATCAGAGCCTTGAGCAGCGCATCGAAGACCTGAAGGATCGCTGCGTCATGGATTTCGCGACGCGCCAGGTAGTGTGTGCCCGTCCCGAGCAGAGCATCGCCCGCGTCGCCGCGCTGCTGGCGAAGAAGAAGTTCAAGAAGCTTCCTGTGGTTGATGACGAGGGCAAACTCGTGGGGGTCATCCGCCGCTCCGCCATCACCAAATACATCTTCGGCATCCTTTTCCAATAGGGGCAGGTCGCACTTGAGGCGAACATCTCGAGGCATCGAGCCAGCAACTGGACCAGACAACCTTGACACGCACGCGCTTTCCCTCGATGCTTCGGTAAGTGAGGAACTCGAACCTCACGCATGGTCTTGACTCAAGAAGGCCCGGAAATTTTTTAGTATCTCGTTCTCGCGCTCGAGCTCCTCGACCTTCTTCTTGAGCTTCACGATCTCGTAGTCCTTGTTGATCTTCGGGGAGCCGTT
>JAXJMV010000010.1:0-19622 GCA_036312985.1 Collinsella sp. | reverse complement strand
GACTGACCAAGCCGCCCATAGAATCAGAAATGGAAGAATAGAGAGGATGAAAGATGATAACACTGCAGTAGTTTTTTTTGAGGCTCTCATCGATTCCGCATCTCCTTGCGCGCCCACATTCCACTCCGCCTTAAATCAAGTTTAAATAAAAACTTGAAGGCAAATTTGTTTTAATTAGTATGGAAACTATATCCATTTAGTTCTAATTTGTTCGTAGTATCAAATCGATACCGACACTAGCGTGACACAGTCTTTCAAGACAGCTATTCAACATTGGTGGTCACCGCTATGGACAATGTGAACCACCTAAACGAACTCTCAATACAGTCCCAGCTTAGCACCCTTGAAAAACTGGTCGCGGACGCGGAACAATCTACCGACGCAAGACGCGATTTCGAAGCTCAGCCTCGTGCCGTATTCCAGAAATATGGAATTACAGACCTCCAAATTAAAGCGGGAAATCGAAAAGTCTCTGTACGAACTGGTGGAGTCAACCGAAAAGGAGGCGCGTGTCACCGTTGCACGCGCAGTATATCGTCGTATCCAACTTGCATATTATGACGAGGACACCGAAGCTGAGCCGCAAACGATACCTCTCGTAAACGTTGTACTTAATGCAAACGCAGTAACGAACGCAAACATCATTCTGAACGCAAACGGAATGGCAAACGCAAACGCGAATGCTCAATACAACGCCAACCTTAAGTACGACGTCAACACAATGGGCTATGGATCAGCTATTTTTATGAACAAACCTGATGTTGTTGAACTATCGGAATCGTACAAACAAACTTCTGTTTTCAGGAAATTTGATCAAGAGGGCTTGAGTGCAGCGAGGCAAGCAGCCGTGCTTAAAACAGCAATCAAGAATTCCAGCTCCAATACCATCAACCCCGAAGGGGCTTCCAATGGGGTCGCCCGCGGGTCTTATCGCTCCGTCGAATTCGAAGTTACTTACTCCGAGAACGAAGGCACCTTGGTAATCACCGACGCCCGTTTGCTCGCGGCATGATTTCCGAAAGCTCGCAGCACGTGCTGTTCCGCAGACCTCGAATGCTGACATTTATAACAACATATAAATGTGGCGCTGTGTGTGATCATTGTCTGATGAGCTGCACTCCGAACAACAGTGACAGGCTTACTCTTCCCCAAATGCGGCAATTCATCGATAGCTTCGCCGAAGTATGCGTCGGAAGTGGTGTTGTTGTGTTTACGGGCGGAGAATGCACCCTTCTTGGCGATGACCTTCTCGAGGCCATCGCATATGCGAATTCTTTAGGACTCTTTACTCGAATTGTAACGAATGCGTGGTGGGCAAAAAGCGAAAGAGACGCAGAAGCGTTCCTCAACGAATTGAAGTCATGTGGCCTTGACGAAATCAATATCAGCTGCGACGACTTTCATGCGGAATATATACCCCTCGAGAATGTGCGCAACCTTTGGAACTCAGCAAAAACAATGGGCTTTCAAACTCTCGGCATTGCGGTCTGCAGAGATAACAACAGTACAATCAGCCCGGCATACCTGTGCAAGTACCTTAATGAAGACATTCCACTCCTGCATCAGTTCGACGATAATACCCAGCCTCCCCGCGCGCCAGCCCGCTTCATCACGGATTCAGGCATCACGCGAATTGGGCGCGCACGAAATCTCAGTCTCAACCAAAATGCGCGACCGCAGACACGTCTCTTAGCGTCACACTGTTCCGACTGCGGCCAAGACTTCGTTATTTCCCCAAACTGCCATCTTGCACCCTGCTGCGGAATAAATGCAGAGGGAACTTGGCTTTTCGATCTTGGCAAAATCAATCTGACGGATGACATTAATGAACTGCAGCTGCTCCTACTTAACTACATACAATACATAGGACCAGGAGGACTTCTGAAGCACTTGCGCACGAGCGGAGGCCTTTCTTCATTTGGGCGCTCAAGCTACCTCTCTCAATGCGAGATTTGCGAAGACATCGCCCTCTCGAAAGAGGCACAGACCTGTCTTGCAAAGCTAGCTCCTAAACTGGCAGCCGACTTGATTGTCGAGACTAAATTCGAGACTACCTTTATCGGAAATGGGTCTGATATACATGATTGAAGTGCTACCCTCTTTAAATTCGCTCTCGAGTAATCCACTCCGTAGATTGGACACTCTTGGAGTAACAGATTTTTTAGACACACTTGACATATCTATCGATCCTTTTGAATGCGCGCATCGCATCTGGGATCAACTTGACAGGGAGCATCAAGAGCTCGTCTCCTTCCTGATGCTAGGTGGAGAGATTGATCTCGATTCAGAAGTGGCAAAAAGAAGTCTGCTGAAAGGCACTGTTGAAACCATAGCCTCACTCGGGCTGCTAAGCGAGCACAATGGCAATGCCTCCCTTTCCGGTTTATCTCTAATCCGATATCATGGCATCTGGCTTTTTGCCGATGCGCCATCACCCTCGCCTTTACTATATTTTGGCTCTGATTCAATTGGGCTCGCTCGTCGGCTAAGCCCATCCCCCGGAAAGAATGCCTTAGACCTCTGCTCTGGACCAGGCATCCAGGCACTCATACTGGCAAAATCTGGAATGCACGTCACGGCGATAGATATCAATCCAATCGCCTCAGAAATCTGCCAACTAAACGCACTGGTCAATGGTATTAGCGAAGATTTAACTATTCTAACCGGAAGTCTCTACAACGCACTAAACAATATCGAAAGCTCTTGCAGCTATGAACTCATTACGGTGAATCCTCCTTTGCTCCCAATCCCAGAAGACGTACCATACCCCTTCGTTGGCGATGGCGGCCCAGATGGCCTCAACATCACAAGCAAGGTTATTCGAGGTGCAGGAGATAAACTCACTGATAGCAGATATCTCTCTGCAATTGGAATGATTGGCCTTGGAACCAACAATCAATCAGCATTTGAACGAATACAGAACGATTTGTTGCAAGCTGGCCTCAATGGTGTCTTGACAATAATCTCGAGCTTTAACCTCGGACCCCAATCTGGCTGGATCGACGGTATCGCATGCACATCTGTTGCACATGCTCCAGGAAAATATTCCAGCAAAGAGGAGGCTGTAAAAGAGATATCGCGCGCATACAAAAAAATCCACTACGACCGCGTCTGCACCTATCACTTGAAGGCGTGGAGGGAGAGACAGCCCTTTCAAAATCCCATCCTAACGATTCAAGACTGCTCCGCAGATGGCAACCCACTTGGCCCCTGGATCCTCTAAAGCATCCGTCATACGAAAGCAGGTCAATAGGCTGCGCGCCACTCTCTGATGACGCGCAGCCTATCTCATTTCCCCCGCGCTTTACCGAGCCCGACTCACACCTCATAGTTGGCACCGGTTTTCAAAATGCAAGATTCCGCATACAAAATCACTTCTTCTGTCTAGGTGGCAGACCTACGATTTTTGTAGTATAAAGTTCTTCTCAATGCCTTCAATCTATTTCGAGATTGAGAAGAACTTGCATCGGGTTTCATAGAAGCGATATAGATGATACGTTTTGTCCTATCTATATTCCGAGATAGATCAGGATGCCTTGTCTTTATCGTCATTTCAATAGTCGGCTTGGCCCTTTCCTACATTGCCCCTTTTTGAACGGTAAATTTATTGACTTCCCGCGCGTGGATTTCGTGGACAGGCCCCCTTGTGTAGCTTCACCCGAGGCGCTTCCCCGTCACCCTCCAGCGCCGGGGTTCCCCTCCATCACGAAGAGGTAATCCCCGTCCGGCCTCGCCGTCTCTGCAACGCCAAGCCTCCCGAGCGACTCGAGGAAGGCGGGCTCGTCCCGGGAGAGTTGACAATACTATAGAGACACGTCCCAAATTGACTAAAGGGTGATATGGGTTAGACGCCGGGCAATATCCCATTTCTCAAAAGAAGAGGGGCGCCCGTCGCTAAAGCTCGGGTACCCCTCTCGGATCATTTGCAATCCGCCAGCACGTGGCTCGGGCTGCTGCTCGTGCGACCTTTACGCAGCGAGGCGCTTGAGGACGTCGATGAGCAGCTCGTAGAAGCGCTCGGCAGAAGCAAGTTCCATGCTCTCGTCCGGGGTGTGGACATCGGAGAGCGTCGGACCCACGGCGATGGCGTCCAGGCCGTGCAGGGCCTCGGCAAACAGGCCACACTCAAGGCCGGCGTGAATGGACTCGATGCGCAGCTCGGAGCCAAAGAGCTCGCGATAGCGCTCGACAAAGACGTCGCGGACCGGCGAATGCTCGGCATAGCTCCAGCCGGGATACTCGAACTCAAACTTGGCGTCGAAGCCCAAGACATCGGCCAACGTCTGCAGGCGGTCCTTGAACTCGTTCTGCAGCGAGGTGATCGAGGAGCGCGGGGACAGCATGATCTTGACCTCGTCGTCAGAAGTGGCAACCACACCGATGTTGGAGGAAACCTCGACGGAGCCGTCGGTAGCGACGTTGCGGCGAATCACGCCGTTAGGGGCAAGACGCAGGGCGCGGATGAGGGCAAGCGCGGACTTCTGGTCCATAGCCTCGACCTCGGCGTCGTCGGCAATCTCGACGGTGCAGGTAAAGCCGGGGTCGAAGACCTCGAGCTCGGTAGTGACGTCGGCGATGATGCCCTTTGCGATCTGGGCCGCGGCCTCGGCGGCAGCGTGATCGGCATAGACCAGAACGGCCTTGCACTCACGGTTGATGGCGTTGTCCTTGGTGCCGCCGTTAAAGCTAACGATGGCGGGCTCGCCGGCAACCATCAGGCGGTCGATGATGCGGGCCATGATGAGGTTACCGTTGCCGCGCTCCAGGTTGATGTCGGAGCCGGAGTGACCACCCAGCAGGCCAGAGATGTCGAGCGTGAGGGTGCTACCGGTCTTGTGCTCGCGCACGATGGGGCAGGTGTAGGTAACGACGACGCCGCCGGCGCAGCTGACGGTTGCCACGCCCTCTTCCTCGGAGTCAAGGTTAATCATGGTGCGGGCGCTGATCTGGGACTTGTCGAGCGTCTCGGCGCCGACCAGGCCAGTCTCCTCGTCAGTGGTGAATACGCACTCGAGGGCGGGGTGAACGATCGAATCGTCATTGAGAACAGTGAGCATCAAAGCGACGGCGATGCCGTTGTCGGCACCCAGCGTGGTGCCGTTGGCGGTAAGGACGCCGTCCTTGACGACCAGGTCGATACCATCGGTCGTAAAGTCGTGCTCAACGGAGCCCAGCTTGTCGCACACCATGTCGATATGACCCTGCAGCATCACGGTCGGGGCATTCTCGGCACCGGCAGATGCAGGCTTGCGAATGATGACGTTGTAGACTTCGTCCTGGTACACATCGAGGCCGCGCTCCTTGGCAAACGCAACCAGGAAATCGCTGATGCCCTTCTCGTTGCCAGACCCACGGGGGATCGCGCTGACCTCCTCAAAGAAATGGAACAGCTGGGCGGGCTCGTAGCCGGTAATCTTGTAGTCCATGGTGCCTCCTTGGCGCAACTGGTTAGACAGTAAGACATGCGACTTGTATATTCCCAGACTTTGCGTGCATAAACCAGTCGAAAACGCCGAGCGCCCTCGCATCATCGGCTAACGGCGAGGAAACGCCACTTTATCAAGATGCAGCAGGCTAAACGGGCAGAGGGAAGGGATCGCTGGTCTCTCTAACCAACCTCAACGCCTGTTCGACGTTTATGCATACACCATTGGTATGTTTAATGAGGTTTTTGTCCTCGGTCACCACGTAATCGGCATCGACGCGATTAGCAACGCCCAGCATAAGGTCGTCCTCAAAGTCGTTGTGATGATACTTGAACACAAAGGAGTCGAAGACCTCGTCTGCACCGACCGAGGCAATAATCGACTTTTGCCGAATCAGGCGAACACACGCCCACGCTGTCTCGTCGGCACCGGCGATGGCTTCTGGAGTGAGAGCCCCCTCACGGCGGGCGTCGGCCTTCATCGTCCTTCCCAGAATGTAATAGACGTCTTTGACAGACAGGGAGGACGAGAAGAGGACGATATCCTCCGCTTCCGCCGCGCGAGAAAGGAGCTCGACTATCGGCCTGGTCGCATTCGTACGAGCGAGAAAGTAATCTAGCCAGACGTTCGTGTCGATCAACAGCTTGAGCACACGTTTCGTTCCGACGCCGCTCATAATTCGATCCAATCGCTGAATCTCTCGCTCATCATTTGATCGTATAACTCGTCGTAATCAAAGGCTTCATCGGGGCTCGGCCTCTGAATCGAGAACCGCTCATAAAATTTCGAAATTAACGCAGCCCCTTCCGAGACGCGGGACGAACTCGCCTTCGATCGTATATCGTCAGGCAGGACTTCGTCATCATTCTTTTTTGCGACGGGCATATGACCGTTCTCGGTCAAGTACTGCCACAGCTCCCTCACAGCTTGTGACGGCGTCATGCCGATATGCGCCAGCACGGCGTCCCCAGCCTCTTTGAGTTGGCGATCCATGCGTACATTCATCTGGACCGGCCGTGAGTCGAGTACCGATATAGGCATGCTAGCTCCTTCTGCTATACATATTTATATTTCGAGTATAGCACCATTTACTCATAAAAAAGGGGCGCTCCGACAGGAGTGCCCCTTCGCAAAGCTATGTTAATCCCTACAGCGCGCCGGAACCGGCTTGCATCATGCCGCCGGGGCCCGAGGTCACGCCGCCGCTCACGAGCGCGGCGTTGCCGGTGTGCGGTGCCGCCGGGGCGGTATCGCCACCGAGCGTGCCCGCCGGACGCGGTGCCGGGATCTCGCCCGTGCCGTGGCTAAAGACAAACTTGCCATCGGCCACGTCGCACAGGACGGTATCGCCCTCGCCCCACTCGCCGGCCAGAAGCTCCTCGGACAACGGGTCCTCGATGAGCTTTTGGATGGCACGACGCAGCGGACGCGCACCGTTGGTGAGGTCGGTGCCCTCGGCCACGATCTTGTCATAGGCCGCATCGGTGAGCTTGATGTTCATACCGTTGGCAATCAAACGCTGACGCAGGTCGTCCACCAGCAGGTGCGCGATCTTGGTGAGATTCTCACCCGAGAGCTTCTGGAACACCACAATGTCGTCGATACGGTTGAGCAGCTCGGGGCGGAACAGGCGCTTGAGCTCGCCCATCGCGCGGCCGCGGATCTCACTCGAGGTAAGACCCTGCTCGCCCGTGGTACCAAAGCCCACACTTGCATCCTGCGCGATCTCGCGGGCGCCCACGTTTGACGTCATGATGATCACGGTATTGCGGAAGTCGACCGTCTTGCCCTGGCTATCAGTCAGGCGGCCCTCCTCCAGCACCTGCAGCAGGATGTTGAAGATATCGGGGTGCGCCTTCTCGATTTCGTCGAACAGCACGACCGAGTACGGGTGGCGACGAACGGCCTTAGTGAGCTGACCGCCCTCGTCGTGACCGACGTAACCCGGAGGGCTGCCGATGAGCTTGGAAACCTCGAACTCGCTACCGAACTCGGACATGTCGAAGCTGATGAGCGCATCCTTGCTGCCAAAGAGGTACTCGGCAAGTGTCTTGGCGAGCTCGGTCTTGCCCGTGCCGGTGGGACCCAGGAAGATAAAGCTGCCGCCGGGGCGACGCGGATCCTTGAGCGGTGAGCGGCTGCGGCGCACGGCCTTGGCAACGGCCTCGACAGCCTCATCCTGACCGATGATGCGCGTCTTGAGCACGCTTTCGGCCTGCAGCAGGCGACGGCTCTCGCTCTCGGTAAGCGAGGACACCGGCACGCCCGAGGTCACGGACACGATATCGGCGATCTGGGAGACATCGATGGTGAGCGGGCTGGCGTCGAGCTCAGCCGTCCAGGCAGCCTTGGCCTCGGCGAGTTCAATCTCGGCAGCCTTCTGCTGCTCGGTGATCTCGGCAGCCTTGTTCATGTCGTCGCTCTCGGTGGCCTCCTGCGCGGCGGCCTTGAGCTCCTCGATGCGATGCTCGGCCTCGCGCACCGGCTCGGGCGCGCGATTCGCGGCGATGCGAGCTCGGGCACCGGCCTCGTCAATGAGGTCGATGGCCTTATCGGGCAGGAAGCGGTCCTGGATATAGCGGTTGGAGAGGTTCGCGGCGGCTTCGATGGCACCTTGCGTGTAGCGCACGTGGTGGTGCTCCTCGTAGCGCGGCTTGAGCGCGGTCAGGATCTTGACCGTGTCCTCGACGCTCGGCTCCTCGACATCAATGGTCTGGAAGCGACGCTCGAAGGCCGGGTCCTTGGTGAGGTACTTGCGGAACTCCTCGGCCGTGGTGGCACCGATGATCTGGAAAGCACCGCGCGCGAGCACGGGCTTGAGCATAGAGCTCGCATCGATAGAACCCTCGGCAGAACCGGCACCGATGATGGTGTGCATCTCGTCGATAAACAAGATGACGTCGTCGGCTTCGGTCGCCTCCTGGATCACGTTCTTGAGGCGCTCCTCAAACTCACCGCGATACTTGGCACCCGCCACGAGGCCCGGCAGGTCGAGCGTCCAGATATTCTGGTTCATGAGGTTCTCGGGCACGTTGCCGGCAGCAATCTGCTGCGCCAGGCCCTCGACGATGGCCGTCTTGCCCACGCCGGGGTCGCCCAGGATAAGCGGATTGTTCTTAGTGCGGCGCGAAAGGATCTCCATCATGCGCTGGACTTCCTTTTCGCGACCAATTACAGGGTCGAGCTCGCCGTCGCGCGCCTTCTGCGTGAGGTTGGTCGCGAACTGCTTGAGCGTATCGGTGCCACTCCCCTTTTGCTGAGAGGCATCCGAGCCGCTAAAGAACGGCAGGCCCGCACCGGGACGACCAGCACCGGCGCCGGCGAGCGGACGCTTCTTGTCCTGATCCTTGGCGGTGAGTTTCTCGATAGCCTTTTTGATGGAGGCGGACGACACACCCAGGCGCATGAGGATGTCCATGGCCATGCCGTTGCCCTCTTCGACGATGCCGATCAGCAAGTGCTCGGTCGACACGTAGGTCTGATTGTTTTCACGCGCCACGCGGAAGGAGCGCTCCATCACGCTGATGACGAGCGGCGTAAAGGCGAGCTTAGCCGCCTCGGTCTCCTCACTGGGCTCGGGAACCGTGGTCTGGACCTCTTTGAGGGTATCCATGATGTCAACGTAGGAGATGTCGAGCGAACGCAGTGCCTCGGCGGCAATGCCCTCGTCCTCCTTGGCGAGCGCAAGCAGCAGGTGCTCGGTGCCCACCTTATTTGAGTGAAGATCGAGCGCCTCTTGCTTGGCCATGGACATGACCTTACGCGCACGATCGGTAAAACGGTCTAACATGCTAGTTCCTCTTAGACGAGCTAGTTTTTCAAACGCAAAGCGCCACTCGTGGCGGCGCTTTGGTCTCTTTACCCATATGAGGTATATGTTAACCGCTGGGGCCTTTTCCGCATTCAGCCATACGACAACGTCTACAAAAAAGGAATCGCCGGGTGCGGCGGGCGCTCTAGGTTAGAGGCTGTTACCTAGCAGGCGGGCTCGGCGTCCATGCTCTCGGCAACGTCATTGACGGCATCGGCAACGGGAGCGCCCGGCATATGCACGAGCTCCATGTGCGGCTCGGCAAAGACCGTGCCCATGGGGAAGGCACGGCGGAAGACAAAGCGAGCAACCGGACCAGCCACCAGCAGGTTCCAGGGCAGGGCCATGATAAAGTTGCGCGGAATGTTGACGAGCCACATCATCGGCAGCGCCTGCAAACTGGTAAGCGGGCCGCCGGGCATATGGAACAGGCCTTCGCACGCGCCGTAGAGCGACATAATGATGGCCATGGGGACGACCATGCAGGAGCTGACGGCGAGCGTCATGACAAGCGGAGAAATCTTGCCCGGCGTGACCAGGAATTTAAAGGCGAAACCCTTGGCAAGGGGGCTGGCAACAAACCAGTCGCAGCACATGGCAAAAATGTAGGCAACGGGGAAGCCGAGCCACGCGGCGGCAACAACCTCGCCGTTGATGGCCCCATGCTGCAGGGCAACGTTGTAGATGCTCATCCAGAGCACCATGCAAAAGCACATGATAAAGGTGAACAGCAGGCTCTCTCGTTTGTTGATAGGCATAAAGGGCAAAAACCTTTCTGTGTTACGCCGCGGCACCACGCAACAAAAACGGGCGGGCAAGATGGAGCTGTTGGGACTTCATCTCGCCCGCCCGTGGTACGTGCGTCTGCAACTACTTATGTGGTGGAACCAGCCTAGCACGAAACGCATGCGCTTCGTAAGCGTTGAGTTTATGAAGATGCAGGGCACCAATAATCCCCCGACCCCATAAGTTGCGGTGGAATACGGACTGTTTTGACCCTTTAAGCAGCAATTCAGTCCCTATTTCACCGCAACTCATTTGGTGCAAAGTAACCTGTTCCCCTTGCACCAATTAGCTGGTGTGGCGCCAGCGAGGGTCGGTGAGCGTACGCGCCACACCCAGGCCAACAGGCAAAAACGCCACGATGAGCACTGCACGCACAAACCAGCCGAGCATATTGACCGTGTCGAAGGTGCACATGTAATACATCGAGCGATACAGATACAAGCCCGGCACCATAATGACAATCGATGGCACCGTGAGGGCGATACGTGGATAGGTGAGCTTGATTTCGGCTAAGCTCGCGAGCAGCCCTGATACCAGCGCACCGATAAACGCCGCCGCCTCGGGAGGCATACCCGCGCTCATGCCCAGGAAGGGAATCATCGTCGGCGCATCGACGAGCGTAAGGCGCAAGGTATTGGACACGGCGCCGATGAGCCCTGCCGCCGCTGCCATCTTTACCGGACTGTTGAACATGACCGAGAATCCAAACACGCCGACAAAGCTCATCACCACGCGCAGGAGCGTAAGGGCAAGCGGCGAAAGGCCCAGTGGGGCAAAGTCGTCCGGCGCCAGGCCAACACACTCGGCAACCATCCAACCTACGAGCGTCGCCATCACAATAATCGATACGGCATATGAAAGGCGCTCGATACCGCTTCGCATGTCGAGCTTAGCGATGTCGAGGCCTGCCGTAATGAGCGGAAAACCGGGAATCACAAAGAGCATGGCGCCGATATAGCCTTCTTGGTGCGACATTGCCCCCGGAATCACCTGGCCAAGGCCGAGCAATGCCAGCAGATACGAGATACAAGCAAGCGCGACGCCGGTCGTCAGCGCACTGAACTGGCCAAGACCCTGTTTGAGAATATGGGAGCGAGCAAAGTTGCCGACACCAGCGCCCACGAATGCACAGGCCATCTCGATGGGGCCGCCGCCGAGCAAAAAGACGAAAGCGCCGCAGGCACAGGCCGCGGCAAGCCCCTGCTGCCAGGGAGTGTAATCGGGCTCTGAGCTCTCAACGGTCTTGAGCATCTCATGGTACTCGTGCACGGTAAACCGGCGCCCATACGTCTCGATTTCCTTTAAGAAACTCTCCATCATCCAAATGCGATGGGTATTGACGCCCGTTGTGGGCAGGCTGACGACCTCGTTAAAGCAGTGGCCATCTTCGATGCAGGTACACTCAAACGATAGGAGACTCAAGTCGACGTGGATGGTGACACCGAGTACGGCGGCGACTCGATTCATGGTATCGCGTACACGCCAGGCACCCGTTCCGCTCGCGAGCATAAGCATACCGGTGCGGCAGATGATGGATGATTTATCGGTGAGCGGCGCATCGACGGCAAGTTCATCGCCTGCCGTCACGATCTGGTGCCAGTCAGTTTTCATATGGAGCGCGCCGGCACGAACACCGTGGTGCATGGGGGCTCTCGAAAGCAGCGAGTTAAGGCGCGGAGGCTGTGGGGGCTCCACTGATTCACCCTCAACCTCATCAGCCTCTTCATCGACCAGATCAAAGGAATCAAGCGGCGCTGGCTCGCGACGGTCGATCAGCTCCTCGTCCTCATCATCAAAGTAATTGAACTGATCGAGCATGTCCTCTTCGATTGCGCGCTCGCTCGCATCGTCCATATAGACGCTCCCTTCCTACCGACTAACCCCCATCCTAGGCAGCAACGGCTAAAGGAAACATAAAAGAGACGACTGTCATGCGAGCCATGTGCTCAATAGCCGTTGGGTAGTCGTTTAAGAACGTCCCCAATGACTATTGACGGCCAAGGCAACGCCGATGTATTGGCAACGTCAGCGAGCGGGCTGCATTTGAGACAAGGTGACGTGAAACGAAAGGGCGCTGACCTTCTGGTCGCGCCCTTGAAGTTGAACGTCAGATTGTCCAAATGCGGCCCGCGCAGCGTCGAGCCGTTACGCAGT
Organism: Collinsella sp.; assembly: GCA_036312985.1. Taxonomy (GTDB): domain Bacteria; phylum Actinomycetota; class Coriobacteriia; order Coriobacteriales; family Coriobacteriaceae; genus Collinsella. Next base: position 7,445 of record JAXJMV010000010.1, on the reverse strand, counting down.
TCGTAGAACCGCGTAACTAGTTAGTACATCTTTGCGCCGGCGGGGATGGAAGCGTCGAGCTGGATCAGATTGAGACGCTCCTCGCCCTCCTCCTCGTGGATGGCACTGATGAGCATGCCGCAGCTGGGGATGCCCATCATCTTGCGCGGAGGCAGATTGGTGATGGCGAGCAGCGTCTTACCGACCAGGTCCTCGGGCTCATAGTAGCCATGAATGCCGGAGAGGATGGTACGGTCGGTGCCGGTGCCGTCGTCGAGCGTAAAGTTCAGCAGCTTCTTGGACTTCTTGACGGCCTCGCATGCCTTGACCTTCACGGCGCGGAAGTCGCTCTTGGAGAAGGTATCAAAGTCGACGAACTCCTCAAACAGCGGCTCGACGGCAATCTTGGAATAATCAACCGTGGGCTTGAACGGCTTGACGAAGGGGCTCGCGGTGTTGCCGGCCTCGGCAGCCTTGGCGGCAGCGGCACCGGACTGGAAACCCTTCTCGGGCTTCATGTGCGGGAACAGCAGCACGTCGCGGATGGAAGCCTGGTTGGTGAGCAGCATGACCACGCGGTCGATGCCGATGCCGATGCCGCCCGCAGGAGGCATACCGTACTCGAGGGCGCGCACGTAGTCCTCGTCGTACTCCATGGCCTCGTCGTCACCGCCGGCCTTCTCGGCCATCTGAGCGGCAAAGCGCTCGGCCTGGTCGACCGGGTCGTTGAGCTCGGAGAACGCGTTGGCGTACTCGTGACCGGCAATAACCAGCTCAAAGCGGTGCGTCAGGCGCGGGTCGTCCTCAAAGCGCTTGGCAAGCGGGCTGACCTCGATGGGGTAATCGCACACGAACGTGGGGTTGACGATGGTGTCCTCGCCCAGCTCATCGTAGATCTCGGCGATAATCTTACCGGCGGTCCACTCGGACTTAATCTCCAGGCCCTTCTCGCGCGCGGCGGCAGCAAGCTCCTCGACCGGCGTGTCGATGGTGACTTGCTTGCCGAGCACGTCGGAGACGATGTCGGTCATGGGGCGGCTGGCCCACTCACCAGAAAGGTCGATGGTCTGGCCCTGGTACTCGATGACCTCGGGGTTGCCTATGGCCTTGTTAGCCGCCTTAATGACACCCTGGGCGAGCGCCTTCATGCCCTCGAGGTCGGAGAAGGCACGGTAGGCCTCCATCGTGGTGAACTCGGGGTTGTGGGTAAGGTCCATGCCCTCGTTACGGAAGATGCGGCCGATCTCGAACACGCGCTCAAAACCACCGACGATGCAGCGCTTGAGGTGCAGCTCGGTGGCAATACGCAGGTAGCACTCCTGATCGAGCGCGTTGAAGTGGGTAATGAACGGCTTAGCCGTAGCGCCGCCCTGGATGGTCTGCAGGATGGGGGTCTCGACCTCCATGTAGCCGTCGGACTCCATAAAGCGACGGAAGGTGGAGAGAATCTGCGAACGCTTACGGAAGGTCTCGCGAACGTCGTCGTTGGCGATCAGGTCGACATAGCGCCGGCGATAGCGGGTCTCCTTGTCGGAAAGACCGTGGAACTTCTCAGGCAGCGGACGAACGGCCTTGGAAAGCAGGGTCGCGCTCTTAGGGGCAACGGAAAGCTGGCCGCGCTGGGTGCGCACGACCACGCCGGTCACGCCCAGGATGTCGCCCAGGTCGAGGGCCTTGAGCGTATTCCAGGCAGCCTCGTCCATGTCGTTGATGCGGCAGAACAGCTGAATCTCGGCAGTCGCATCGCGCACGACGATGAACATGATCTTGCCCTGACCGCGCTTGGCGACCACGCGGCCGGCGATCTTCACGACGTCCTCGGTGTCCTCGCCATCGGCAAGCTCGGCGTACTTAGCCTCGATATCGGCGACGTAGTCCTCAAGCTCAGAGTGCTCGGGATAGGGATTCTGGCCCGCCTCGAACAGGGCGGCGCGCTTGGCTAGGCGGGTGGCGCGCTCGTCGTTGAGCGTCGATGCCTGATCGGCGGCGTTCTGGTTCTCTGCCATAAGTTAGCTCCTCAAACTAAAACGCTCCCCAGGATTCGGTCCCAGGGAGCGAAAACATACCTGTACGCGGGACCGTGGTCTAGCGTGCGATCTTGGCGATGGTGTAGACGCGAGTCTTGCCGGAAGGCGTAACGACCTCGACGGAGTCGCCCTCGCCGTGACCGATGATGGCGTGACCGACCGGAGACTCGTTGGAAATCTTGTGCTCGAGCGAGTTGGTCTCGGTGGTACCAACGAGCGTGACTTCCATGACCTCGCCGTTGGGATCAATCAGCGAAACGGTGGAACCGATGGAGACGGTCAGATCGCCCGTGGTGGCAGCAACCTGAGCGTTGGCGAGGATGGCCTGGATCTCGGCAATACGAGCGGCGTTCTGGGCCTGCTTGTCCTTAGCAGCGTCGTACTCGGAGTTCTCCGAAAGATCGCCGAACGCGCGGGCTTCCTTGATGTCCTCGACGATCTCCTTGGCGTAATCGCCCTCACGCCAAGCGAGCTCCTCGACGAGCTTCTGGCGGCCCTCAGCGGTCAGTACGATCTGGCTTGCGTCCATACGGATATCTCCCCAACTCTGATCAAACAATCAACTGTCAACAAAACGAAAAAGACCGGCTAGCCTGCGGGCAAGCCGGTCAGGTGCTCACCCCAAAGGGATGGGACTACTCTGCGTCCGCGTCGCCGTCCTCTGCCTGCTTCTTCTTGGCAGCAGCGAGCTTGGCCTCGAGCTCAGCGATCTCCTTGTCCTCCTCGGACTGCTCGACCACGACCTCCTCGGCCTGCTTGGTCTCGGCCTTATCGTCGCTCTCCATACCCTCACGGATATTCTTGACGGTAGAGCCGAGGGACTTGCCGAGCTTCGGCAGGTTCTTGGGCCCGAAGATAATCAGGACAACGACGAGAATAATGATGAGCTCAGGAGCCCTCAGTCCAAACATGTAGACCTCCACAATACAGCGAGACAAGCTCGAATGAGTATACCGCGGGTATCGCGGTATCACAACAATAGCTAAAAAAAGGGACCGCAAGAAGCGGTCCCTCCTCATGCTCTGGTCGGGTTGACTGGATTTGAACCAGCGACCCCTGCGTCCCGAACGCAGTGCTCTACCAAACTGAGCCACAACCCGTTAGCTCGACTATAATAACAAAGATTTTCGCCGCGTGCTAGAGAAATTTTTATTTCTTTGGCGCGTCGATTTGAACCGTGTTGGGAATAAGCTCAGTCGCGCAGGACCACCAGCCGTTTTGCTGGGCAGCCTCGGCAAGCCTTTCGGCCGTGGCGGCGGTGTCGCAAATGGCAAACGAGCAGGCACCCGATCCGCACACATCTACAGCAACGGTGCCGTCCTGTTTACGCAGCCAGTCGAGGACCGTTTGAATCTGCGGCTCCATCTGTGCGGAAATGACACCCAGGTTGTTATGGATGAGTGCATATGCCGTCTCGGCATCACCAGCATGCAAGGCAGAAGCTATCGCGCCGGGCTTGTCCGCAGGCACCGGGGCCTCGTCAAAACGTCGATAGGCTTCAATTGTCGAAACGCTCGCCTCGCGTGGCTTAACCAGTACGACGGGCGTCGCGGGCAGCGCTGGGTACTCAGTTGCCAGCACGTCTCCCCCACCTACGTAGAGCGCAGGGCTCGCGTGCAAAAAGAACGGGACGTCAGCACCAATGCCGCACGCGATGTCGTCGAGCGCGGGATCGGTGCGATCAATGCCCCAGAGCTCCGCCAAGGCGACAATGACCGCGGCCGCATCCGTCGAGGGACCGCCCAAGCCGGCGCACAATGGAATGCGCTTCTCAATCGTCACGCAGATGTTTGCCTCGCGACCATAATGCTCGGCCATAGCAGCCGCAGCCCGATACGCCGTATTCTTTTGCATGGGAAAATCTGATGCCGGAACCGTCTGGACGGTCAGCGCCTGCACCGGCGTGACCGTCACGGTATCGGAAAGACCGACAGCTGCCATCAGGGAATCGACCCTGTGGTAGCCGCGGTCATCGCGCTCGGTATGAACCCCCAGGTAGAGGTTAATCTTTGCCGGCGCGAAAAGAGTCAGGGACCGATCGGTCACCGCTAGTGCTCCTCGAGCTGATTGCCGAGCGGGGTAAAGATATGCTCGCCGCTCTCGGGGTCGAACAGCTCGACCTGACCGGTGAGGACATCGATATACTGGTAGGACTGACGCGACTTGCGGCCGCGGCGCTCGTCAACCTCGACGATGAAGACGGCGGGGTGGACGCTCTTGATGGTGCCCATGCGCTCGACGACGCGGGTGCGGCCCATGTTGGCCTTCACCTTGACGCGATCGCCCACCATATCGGTCAGCTTCTCGTGGATGTCGTCGACGTGATTGACTTCCATCTCTTCCATGAACAGGGCCTCCAGAAGGTGCAATTCAAAAAGGGAATAATACCCCTAAGATAGACAAAACTCTAATACTATAGCACCCTGCTGCCGCCATACGCAAGTAGTTAAATAAGCCCGGTCCCAAATTGACTACTTACAGACTATCGGTGTCCAAGACGATGGTGAATGGGCCATCGTTGACCAAGTCGACTTTCATATCGGCGCCAAAGATGCCGTGCGCCACGTGTTCGACATCTTGGCGAACGAGCGTCAAGAAGTACTCGTAGAGCTCATTGGCGACATCGGGGGCGCCGGCATCCGTAAACGATGGGCGGCGGCCGTGACGGCAATCGGCGAACAGCGTGAACTGCGACACCACGAGTACCTCGCCGTCAACATCGGCCAGTGCCAAGTTGGTCTTGCCGTTCTCGTCCTCGTTGATACGCAGCCCGCGGAGCTTGCCCCACAGCTTATCGGCCTCGGCGTGCGTATCGCCGTGACCCACGCCAAGCAGCACCAGGTAGCCGCGTCCAATGCGACCCACGCACTCGCCGTCGACCGTCACGCCGGCGTTGAGCACGCGCTGCACCACCGCGCGCACGGTCTACTCCTCGCCCGTCAGCTTGGCGGACAGATGCTCGAGCGCATGGAAACGATGGCTGATGGCATTCTTCTCGTCCGCTGTCAGCTCGGCCATGGTCTTGCCCGGCGTATCGACCGGCAGGAACAGCGGGTCGTAGCCAAAGCCGTGATCGCCGCGGCCCTCGTGCGCGATAACGCCCTCGCAGGCGCCCTCGCCATAGGTGACCAGGCCGTCCGTGTCGATGAGCACGACGACGCTCATAAAGCGCGCAGTGCGGTCCTCGTCGGCCACGCCCTCCAGATTCACGAGCAGCTTGGCATTGTTGGCGGCATCGTCGCCGTGAACGCCCGCGTAGCGCGCGCTATACACACCGGGGTCACCGTCCAGTGCGTCGACGACCAGGCCCGAATCGTCGGCAATGGCCATAAGGCCCGTCTCCTCGACGGCAGCCTGCGCCTTGATGATGGCGTTCTCCAAAAACGTCGTGCCGTTTTCCTCGGGGTCCTCAAAATCGCCCAGCTGGCCGAGCGCCACAAAGCGAACCTCGGGCATGACCTTGCCCAAAATGGCCTCGATCTCGGTGAGCTTATGGGCGTTGCCCGTTGCCACGACAATGGTCGCTGCCGGGTCGAGGGTGTCGATGTCAATCTTCTCAAGTGCCATGAGTGGTCTCCTTGTCTCTATAGCAATGCCGCGCCGAGGGGCGTTCGGGCACTTGGCCTCTCCCCTCTCAGGCGATCGGACCTTTCAACGCAGCATTTCCGCAGATTAAACCTACCAAAATAAACCTGTCCTGTTTTGGCAGGTTAGGCGAGGGCTTGGCGCTGAAGCTCGATGAGCTCGGCGATACCCTTGTCGCCCAGGTCGAGCAGGGCGTTGAGGCGTTTGCGGTCGAAGGGCGCCTGCTCGCCGGTGCCCTGGAGTTCGATTATCTCACCGGTGTCGATGGCGACGAGGTTCATGTCGACCTCGGCATGACTGTCCTCGGAATAATCGAGGTCAAGCAGCGTATTGCCGTCGACAACGCCCATGGAGATGGCAGCCACCTGGCCGGTAAGCGGGATGCGCTCGATCTTGCCCGCCTCGACCCACATGGCGAGGGCGTCGTGCAGCGCCACCCAAGCGCCGGTAATGCTCGCTGTACGCGTGCCGCCATCGGCCTGAATCACATCGCAGTCGACGGTGACGGTGTACTCGCCGAGCGCCTTCATGTTGACGACGGTACGCAGGCTGCGGCCAATGAGGCGCTCGATCTCCATGGAGCGACCCTTGCGGTTGACGTGCTCGCGCTTGCAGCGCTTGCCGGTCGACGCCGGCAGCATGGCGTATTCCGCGGTCACCCAGCCAGCCTTAGCTCCCTTTCGCCAGCCCGGTACGCCCTCCTCGATAGTGGCGGCGCACAGCACGCGCGTGTCACCGAACTCGGCCAAACACGAGCCGTGGGCGTGCTTCATGACGCCACGGGTGAGCTTAACGGGGCGCAACTCGTTAGCGGCGCGGCCGTTGGCGCGGTTGACCTGCATGTACTCCATAGAAATATCCTTTCGGCAAAAGATGTGGCGAAGGCTTTGGCGGCTGCCTTACATCTATTTCAGTTCATCGATATCGATATGTTCGATGCTCTTGAGCGGCTGACCAAAGATAAAGCTGCCCGCCACCGCAAACTCGGCAATGTTATCGGCCGTCGTGGCAAAACGATGCTGCGGCTCGGCGGCGTCGCCCGCCAGCTGCTCGCGGCGCGTGAGGATATCGGTCAACTCGCGTGTGGTCTCCGCGGCGGAACTCACCACGCGCACCCCGGGCCCCAGCGCATGGCGAATAGGCCCCACGAGCAGTGGGAAATGCGTGCAGCCGAGCACCACGGTATCGATGCCGTGGTCGCGCAGCGGTTCAACCGTGGCACCGACCAGCGCGCGTACGGCAGGCGTATCAAAGATGTCCTCGTTCTCGAGCCACTGCTCTTGCAGATGCGCGCCCGAGGCGAGCTCGTGCTCAACGACCTCGACAAAGCTCGAGGCAGGGCAGCCGTATACGTCCACACCGGCGTCCAAATCCTGAATGGCACGCGTGTAAGCGCCTGAGCGAATGGTGAGGTTGGTGGCGAGCACGCCCACCCGGCGCGTGCGGGTGCTGTTGATTGCCGCGCGTGCGCCCGGTGCGATCACACCGATGACGGGAACGTCGAGCACCTGCTGGGCCAGACGCAAGGCCGCAGCGGTCGCCGTGTTGCAGGCGATGACCATAATCTTGACGTCGTGCTTCGAAAGCCAACGACCCGCCTGCAACGCAAACGAGCGCACCTCATCCTCGGTGCGCGTGCCGTAGGGGCAGCGCTTGGTGTCGCCAAAGTAGTAGACGGACTCGCGCGGCAGCGCCGTCGCGATGGCGCGCGCAACTGTCAGACCACCCAAACCAGAATCGAACACGCCAATCGGGCGCGTGTCGCCTGCCGGATTCTCGATATCGGACATTACCTCACCAGTCTCTCTCGAAAAGACATGTCCAAGTGCGGCGGCAGACTGGTGAGGTAATGTC
>JAXJMV010000009.1:0-1532 GCA_036312985.1 Collinsella sp. | reverse complement strand
GGGCCCTCTACGGGGCAGGGGCAGACGGCCATCCGGAGGCGCCCGATCGGCGGCCCCTCGGGGCTTGCCCGTATCGTAGGCAATGCGCCGAATGCTCGCCATCGAAATTTATCGATGGCCTATTTCAGACTGTAATGGGCGTGCCCTAAACCTCGCCCCCTTTCTTTTAAAGCGGCTCGGAAGCGCGCCGTTTCCGTCACGAACAAGAACCAAAACCGTCTTGTATGCTGATAGAACGTGACGGAAGCGACACGCCTCCAAGCCGCTTTGCCTACTCGGCTGGCCGTCGCGCTCAACTAAGCCACTTCGACAAAAGCCGAGCCACCAAAACAGCTGCGGTGCCGTCTGGAGGAATGGACCTTTGCTTCCGGTCTTTTCCTCCAAGCGGCACCGCATCTTTGTGCCCCGGTCACACCCCAACGCAGTTGCGGTGAAATAGGGACTGTTTGCGCCACCTAGGTCACAAAACAGTCCCTATTTCACCGCAACTTATATGGGGATTGATTAGATGGCCGAGTCTTTGGACAGCTCAAAATAGTCGGGATGCAAGGCGATAACCGGGCCCTGCTCCTCGGGCATCAGGTGCAAGTGCGTCTCTGCCAGATAACTCGCCGCATCGGTATCGCCCCTCTTAATGGCCTCGAGAATCCGGCGATGCTGCCGACGAATCGGCTCCCAATCCAGATCCTGCGAGACCATACGCAACCAGTTGTATCGCTCAAAATGCGTATTGACGCTCTTCATCCAATCCCACAACATGTGGCGGCCGGCAATCTCAAAACACGTCTCATGGAACAGGTTGTCCAGATCGAAAAAGCGACGCGTTTCGCTATGGTCGAGCGACTCGGACTCGGCAAGAATCTGCTCGAGCCGATGCTTTTGCTCGGGCGTGGCGGCCGAACAGCATTTAATAAGCACGCTTCTCTCGAGCTTCTCACGCAAGAAGCAGGCGTTTTCGGCGTGTTCCATGCTGATCTTAGAGACGTAGGTGCCGCTTTTGGGGCGCGTTTCCACCAGCTCCTGCTCACGCAGGCGCACAAAGGATTCGCGAATGGGCGTGCGCCCGATTCCCGTCTCCTTTTCCAGACCAATCGCCGAAAGACGCGTGCCGGGCCTGAGCTCGGCATAGATGATCTTGGAGCGCAATGCGTTGTACGCCTGGTCTTGCAGGCTCTGATAATGCTGGTGCTGTTCCATAAAGCCCTCGGATAAGTCCTCGGTTAGTCGAATACCACCATGCAATACTATCGCATCGACACGCCCCAGCTCCCAATCAGTCTTTTTGGGACGAGGCTCTTTTAGCTACCCTGGCCCGCAGATCGGCCCCCTTACCACAAAAGTGGCCCATCTACTACGTTAACATGGATAGCCTCGGCCATACCGAAAACCGTGAAAACAAAACCGACGCTCCTATAAGTTGTCAATAGGCAGTTTGCGGGAGCGCTCCCTTCAATTCGCACAGGAGCTCGTAATACCTCCTCTCCAGTTTCGTCGACCGCCGTCTCCCATGTTCCAGGTGACCGAGTGAGGCC
>JAXJMV010000008.1:0-38076 GCA_036312985.1 Collinsella sp. | reverse complement strand
TCTACCTGCGGGAACGATAGGCAACCGGACACACATTCTGTCCGAGCGGTTAAAAGCGGGCACGGAATTTAAACGGCTGAAAAAGGGGCATCGACCTGCGCCGATGCCCCCAACGTGGACACACATTTTGTCCTATAAGCCCCGTATGGAGCGGTTTTACCCTTTATATATCGAGCGCCTCGGCCATCGCTGCCGTAGTGATTGCCGTGGTTCCACAGCAACTGCCCACCATTGCGGCGCCGGCATGTCTCCATTCGATGCATGCGCGCGCGAAAGCTTCGGGGCTCTCGTGCCATACGGGGCCATCCTGAGTCTGGACCGGATCGCCCACGTTGGGACGCACCGTGACGGGAGTAGTCGCCGATGCAACCATCCTGGGCACCGCCGCATTCGCGGCCGCAAGCGAACAGCAATTAACACCAACCGAGTTTGCGCCGTGTTTTTCGGCGTACAAAACGGCTGCCTCGATGTTGAGGCCATCGCCCAGCAGGTCGCCTTTATCGTCAACGACAAAACTCACCAGAACAGGCATGCCGTCGGCGGCATCTCGGGCGCCGGCAAGCATGGGCTGCAGATTACGGATAGACGTCACCGTCTCGATCAGCAGACCGTCAACACCAGCATTGAGCAAGGCGTGCGCCTGTTCGCGCGCAATGCCGCGGATTTCACGATACTCGACAGAGTCCTCGGCAAACCACTCAATACCGATCGGGCCCATCGAGCCCAGCAGTAGCTGAGGGTGCGCCTGGCGGGCATCGTCGACGGCCCCGCGATTGACCTCCGCCACGGACGGCGCAATCTGGTCGTGCTTGAGGGCATAGCTCGATGCCTGAAAGGTATTGGTAATGAGCACCTGCGCGCCGGCGGCGACATACAAGCGATGGATACGAGAAACGGTCTGCGGCTCTGCCAGATTCCAAAACGCCGGTGGAATGTCGGCGGCATCGTACTCACTCAACAAAACACTGCCCATGGGGCCCTGCGCCAACAAGGTCTCGCTCGACAAGCGGCGCGTAAGTTCCTCGGCACCAAAGCGGTTGTAATAACTCGTATCCATATATCCCGCTATTCCTCGACGCTGATTCCCTGCTTTTCGAGATAGGCGAGCCAGCGGCTCATCGTGTCCTCGGATAGCGCATGCTCCATCATGCAGGCCTCGGAATCGGCTCGCTCAAATTCGACACCGAGCTCCTGAACCAAAAACGTGCGGATGAGGCGATGACGGTACCAGATAGCCGTGCCAACCTCGCGGCCGCGATCGGTCAGGATCACCTTGCCGTAGTGCGATTGCTCGACAAGCTCGGATGCCTTGAGAGCCGAAACCGCTTTATTGACCGATGCCTTGGAGACGCCAAGGCGCTGCGCGATGTCGACCGATCGAACGCCGTTGGTTTCCCCCTCTTCGCTTTCAATGCGAACCATGCACTCCAAGTAGTCTTCGTTCGCCACCGTCAGATGTAGTTCGCGCGAGCTATTTGTCGTATCCATGATCTTCCGTCCCTTCTGCATTCAATGGCTGATTCTACCCCATCCAAGCGTCGCGGTATGCCGTGGCATACCGTGCTAGAGTTCTTGTTGCACACGACGACCAAGATTGGAGCGGTCTTTATGGAAAACACCACCACGAACCCCGATGTCCTCGAGCGCTTTTTGCGCTACGTCCAGATCAACACGCAGTCCGAGGATGCAAACTGCGACCAGGTACCCTCGAGCGCCGTTCAGTTTGACCTTGCCAACATGCTGGCTGAAGAGCTGCGCGAGCTTGGTGCGGAAGATGCCCACGTGACCGAGCACGCCTATGTCTGCGCGCATATCCCCGCAAGTGCGGGCGCTGAGGACAAGCCCGCCCTGGGCTTGATCGCCCATCTCGACACCACCGAAGTTGCACCGGGTGCCGGCGTGAAACCGCACATCGTACACTACGAAGGCGGCGACCTGGTCTGCGGCACGGTTGACGGTAAGCCCGTTGCCATGAGTACCGCCAAGCTTCCCGCCCTGAACGACCTCGCAGGTGAGGACCTTGTCTGCAGCGATGGCACCACGCTGCTGGGCGCGGACGACAAGGCAGGCGTCGCCGAGATCATGTCGCTTGTCGCGCGTATCGCTCAGGACCCTTCTCTGCCCCATCCCGCACTCGGCATTTGCTTCTGCCCTGACGAGGAGATCGGCCACGGAGCCGAGCTGTTGGATATCGATACCTTTGGCTGCAAGTACGCCTACACGGTCGACGGCGGCCCCATCGGCGAACTGGAGTGGGAATGCTTTAACGCCGCCGAGGCGACCGTCTGCTTTGAGGGCCAGTCCATCCACCCGGGCGACGCTAAGGGCCGTATGGTCAACGCAGGCAATCTGTTCTGCGACTTCAACGCGTTGCTCCCCTACGTACAGCGCCCGGAGTATACGGAAGGCTACGAGGGCTTTTATCACCTTGAGGGTGTATCTGCGACCGTCGATCACGCCACAGCGCGCTATATCGTCCGCGACCATGACGCCGCCAAGTTCCAGCAGAAACTCGACCTTATTGATGCCGCTGCCTCGATGCTCAACCAGCGTCTGGGTGAGGAGCGCGTGACGGTCGAGATTAAGCAGCAGTATCGAAATATGGCCGAGATCGTTCGTGACTATCCCGAGCTTATTGATGTTGCCAAGGAAGCCTACCTTGCCTGCGGCGTTGAGCCCCAAGTGCTGCCAATTCGTGGCGGCACCGACGGCGCCCAGCTGTCGTTCCGCGGTCTGCCCTGCCCCAACCTTTCCACCGGCGGCTATTGCTACCACGGCGTCAACGAGTTCGTCCCGGTCAGTTCGCTCGTCAAGATGACCGACGTGCTCCAGGAGCTCGTCGCCCGCTTTGCATAGGCCTGGCTGCACAAGTCCAAAAGACGAATTGCCCCGTCCTCAACCAAGAACGGGGCGATTTTTTTACTGCAACGAGAATAGGTTGACGCACGCCAGCCTCTTAACGCAAGGAGTGTCCCAAACTGCCGGCACAAAAGGAACGTCCCCAAGTGCCAAGTGCATCAAGAGTGTCCCCTTTGACCAGTCGTTTAAGAACGTCCCCAATGACTAACGTCGCAGGTTGAGGACGGGCAGCGAGCGGGTCGCATTTGAGACAAGGTGACGTGAAACGAAAGGGCGCTGACCTTCTGGTCGCGCCCTTGAAGTTGAACGTCAGATTGTCCAAATGCGGCCCGCGCAGCGTCAAGCGGTTATGCGGTTTGGTAAAACCGCGTAACTCTAATAGTTGGCCTCGTAGCCGTTGCCGTCGCCGGTGGGCTCTTCGTAGTAGTCCGAATCGCTCGAATCGCTTGAGTCATCGGAATCGTCAGAGCTGACCGATGAGGTTGCGGTACCGTTTGCGTAGTCGTCAGACGTGTTGTTGTTCAGGTCGCCGATCGTAGAGCTGGAACCGTCGGAAAGACCCATGGTGTTGGGACCCTTGGGGTCCTTGCCGGCATCGACGCGCTCCATCATTTCCTTGAGCTCGTCCTCGTAGACAAAGACGTAGCTCACACCGTCAATCATGGTGCTGTCGTCGGCGTACGAGGGCAGGTTGGCCGAGTAGATACCGTCGACATCCATACCGCGCATGGCGTTGACCGTAGCCACGATATCCTGAACGCTCATATCGGTTACGAGCATATCGGACAGCGAATTAACCAGGCCAAAAATCTTCGTGGCATCGAAGTTATTGAGAATCTGGTTGGCAAGGGCGCCAAGCACCTGACGCTGGTGGCGCATGCGCGTGTAATCGCCGTCGGCATAGGTGTAGCGGCAGCGGGCATAGGTAAGGGCGGTGGCACCGTCCATATGCTGCTGACCAGCGGTAATCTTAATATCCAGGTGCTCGGGGTCGTCAACATCATCGGTTGCGTTAATGTCGATACCGCCAACCGAATCAATCAGTGCCTGCATACCGTCGAAGCTGACCTCGGCATAGTGGGAAATCTGAACACCGCACAGCTCGTTGACCGCCTCGACCATGGCCTCGGCGCCGCCAACGGTATGGCAGGCGTTGATCTTCATGGTCTCGCCCTTGTACTCGACCTTGGTGTCGCGCGGAACGGAAATGAGCGTCGCCTGTTTTTGCGTGGGGTCGATGCGTGCCAGGATAATCGAGTCGGCGCGATACGTATCCTCGCCCGGACGGCCGTCGGTGCCAAGAAGCAGCACGTAGAACGGATCCTTTGCCTCATCGGTGTCAACCAGAACCCGACGCAGATTGTCGGTAATGACATTAGAATCGCCGAGCTTGCCCATAATGGTGGCAAACCACAAGCCGGCAGCGGTAGTGGCACTCAGCAGCACGCCAAGCACGACAATGAGCGCGACGTGACGAATCGTGTGGCTACGACGACGTTGACGAGCGCGCTCGGAATAGCGAGCCACGTTATCGCGACTGTAGATCTTGGCCTGCGCACCAGTTGAGGGTCTTCGGGCGGTGGTATCCGCGAGGGGCTTTTTATTAAACATAGGCAACCTGTATTAGTAGATGACGGGATCGGGGACGGTAGCATGCTCGACATGCGCGCCGAGCGCCTGCAGCTTTTCGACAAACTGCTCGTAGCCGCGCTTGATGTGATGGATAGCCGAAACCTCGGTCGTCCCGTCGGCGATCAAGCCCGCTACGACGAGGGCCGCTCCGCCACGCAGATCGGGCGAGGTAACCTGTGCACCCGAGAAGCCCTTGACGCCATGAATCATGGCATGATGGCTCTCAATACGAATGTCGGCACCCATGCGCACCAGCTCAGAGGCAAACATAAAGCGATTCTCGAAGATGTTCTCGGTAATAACGGAACTGCCGTCGGCGAGGGCGGAAAGCACCATAATTTGTGCCTGCATGTCGGTCGGGAAGCCGGGGAACGGAAGCGTCTGGATGTCGACCGGCTTGATACGCTCGGCACGGTTTACATGGACGCCATCCTCGACGCGCTCGCAGTCGATACCCATGAGCTCCATCTTCTTGAGCACCATGCCCAAGTGAATGGGGCAAAAGCCCGTGACATCGACACCGCGATCGTCGGCCATCAACGCACCGGCAACGATAAAGGTACCGGCCTCGATGCGGTCGCCCACTACGCGATGGGTAACAGGATGCAGCTCTTCCACGCCTTCGATAGTCACGACGGGCGTACCCGCGCCGACAATCTTGGCGCCCATCTCGTTGAGCATGTTGGCGAGATCGACGATCTCGGGCTCGCGGGCGGCATTGTCGATAACCGTGGTGCCCTGCGCGCGCACGGATGCCATGATGAGGTTCTCGGTCGCACCGACGCTGGCGAACTCAAGCGTGACGGTGGTACCGCGCAGACCTTGGGGCGCATTAGCGTTGATGTAACCGTGGGCGGTATCGAACTCAACGCCCAGGGCCTCAAGACCAAGAATGTGCATATCGATCTTGCGAGCACCCAGGTTGCAGCCGCCCGGCATGGCGATCTTGGCGCGATGGAAGCGGCCCAGCAGGGGTCCCATGACGGCGGTGGAAGCACGCATCTTGGCAACGAGCTCGTAGGGGGCCTCCCAAGAATCGACCTGAGAGGTATCAATCTCGAGCGTGTGCTCGTCGAGAACATCGATCGTAGCGCCCATGCCCTTGAGCACCTTGCCCATCACGTGGACATCGGAAATATCGGGCACGTTCTGCAGCGTCGTCTTGCCCGGCGCCAGAAGCGTTGCCGCCATGAGTTTGAGCGCGGAGTTCTTGGCACCCGAGACGGGCACGGAGCCTCCGATGGCGTGGCCACCCTCAACGCGGATAATATCCAAGGTCTACCCTTTCAAAAAGCATGCCCGGGGTGGCTGGGCCATCCCGGGCATGATGTGTTCGCAAATGGTCGAACGCTAAATCGTTTGACTATTGGGCAAGCTTGAGCTTACACCATGCGATTTCATTATAGAGGTAGGCGCGGCGTGCATCATCCTCCGACAAATTACCCAGCTTCTCTTCAAAACCTTGAATATCAGCTTTAAGCTTGTCGGCATCGACGGTCGCCAAATCGCAAGCGCGCTCGGCGAGAACGGTCACGACATCGTCCGCAACCTGGGCATAGCCGCCGGCCACGGCAAACGTGTGGTCGACAGTGCCCATGGCCTTATCGGAAACGCGAACGTAACCGCGGTCGATCGTGCAGATCTCGCTGGAGTGAGCAGGCAGAACGCCAAACTCGCCATCCGTGGACGGAATCGACACAAACGCAGCGTCGCCCTCATAGGCGCAGCTCACGGGGCACACGATGCGGATACGCATAACCTACTTCTCCCCCATCTTGCGGGCGCGCTCGCGCACGTCCTCAATCGTGGAAGCATAGCGGAAAGCCTGCTCGGGCAGGTCATCGGCCTTGCCGTCGACAATCTCGGCGAAGGAGCGGACGGTATCCTCGACGCGGACGTAGACACCGGGGTTGCCGGTGAACTTCTCGGCGACGTGGAAGGACTGCGAGAGGAACTGCTGGATCTTACGGGCACGGTTGACCGTAAGGCGCTGCTCCTCGGACAGCTCGTCCATACCCAGGATGGCGATGATGTCCTGAAGGTCGGAGTACTCCTGCAGGAGCTCCTGGACCTTGACGGCGACACGGTAGTGCTCCTCGCCGACGATCGAGGGATCGAGAGCGTCGGAGGAAGACGCGAGCGGGTCGATAGCCGGGAACAGGCCGAGCGACGAAATACTACGCGAAAGAACCGTGGTGGCATCGAGGTGCGTAAACGTCGTGGCAGGCGCCGGGTCGGTCAGGTCGTCTGCGGGGACGTAGACAGCCTGGACGGAGGTAATGGAGCCCGTCTTGGTCGAGGTAATGCGCTCCTGGAGGTCGCCCATCTCGGTTGCCAGCGTGGGCTGGTAACCAACGGCGGACGGCATACGGCCCAGCAGTGCGGAAACCTCGGAACCTGCCTGGGAGAAGCGGAAGATGTTGTCGATGAACAGCAGAACGTCCTGGCCACGATCACGGAAATACTCAGCGGTGGTAAGGCCGGCCAGACCGATGCGCAGACGCGCTCCGGGCGGCTCGTTCATCTGACCATAGACCAAGCAGGTCTTGTCGATAACGCCAGACTCGCTCATCTCGAGGAACAGGTCGGTGCCCTCGCGGGTACGCTCGCCGACGCCGGTGAACACCGAGGTGCCGCCGTGCTCCTGGGCGAGGTTGTTGATGAGCTCCTGAATCAGAACGGTCTTGCCGACGCCGGCGCCGCCGAACAGGCCTGTCTTGCCGCCACGGATGTAGGGCTCGAGCAGGTCGACGGCCTTGATGCCGGTCTCGAAGATCTCAGTCTTGGTGGTGAGCTCGTCGAAACGGGGCGCTGCATGGTGGATGGGGTAGAACTCCTCCACCTCGGGCATGGGCTTGCCGTCGACGGGCTTGCCCATGACGTTCCAAATACGGCCGAGCGTCTTGGGGCCAACGGGCATCTTCATGGGCTCACCGGTATCGGTGGCGATGAGGCCGCGCTGCAGGCCGTCGGTCGAGGACATGGCGACCGTGCGGACGACGCCGCCCGGAAGCTGGCTCTCGACCTCGAGGATCGTGCTCAGATGACCGATCGGGGTCTCGGCCTCGACCGTGAGCGCGTTGTAGATCGGGGGCACCGCACCGTCAAACTTGACGTCGACGACAGGACCGATGATTCGCACGATGCGACCATCACCGGCAGTCGTCTTCTTGGTGGCTTCCTCGACCGCAAGCTTTACGGTGTTATTAGCCATTACTGTTCCTCCAATGCTGAGGCTCCGCCGACGATCTCGTTAATCTCGGTCGTGATCGAAGCCTGGCGCACGCGACTATACGTGCGGGTAAGGGTCGAGATGATCGCGGTGGCGTTTTCCGTCGCGGAGTGCATGGCCTTGCGGCGTGCACCCTGCTCGGCAGCCGCCGAATCGATCAGGGCCTGGTAGATGACCGTCAGGATATAAGACGGCACAAGCTTGCCGAGAACATGCTCGGGAGAGGGCACGAACTCGAACGTGGACGAGATGCGCTTAGGGGCGTCGGTCTCGTTCTTACGCGGACCGTGGGCCATAGCGATCATCTCGGGGTCGAGCGGCAACAGATGCTCGACGCGAAGCTCCTGATCCACGCGGTTCTTGGCGTGGTGGTAGACAAGCTCGACACGGTCAAGCTCACCGGCACGATACGCATCGCAGATATGAGAGGAGATCATGCGGGCCTGATTGAAATCGGGCTCAGAGGAGTTGCCCTCAAAGTGCATGATGACGTTTGCGCGGTCGCGGAAATACGTGGCCGGCTTACGCCCGCACGCGATGATCTCGCACTCGATGCCGTCGTTCGCCCAAGAAGCTGCGAGCTTTTCGGCCGTGCGCTCCACCGTCGTATTGAAACCGCCGGCAAGGCCGCGGTCCGAGGCAATAACGACAATCAGGCCATGCTTGACGCTCTCATGCTTCTGCAGCATGGGATCGGTGCCCGAACAGGAGGCGTCGCCGGCGACCGTCAACATGACGTCGGTCAGCGCCTCCTTATAGGGCTCGGCCTGCTTGGAGCGATCGAGGGCACGACGGATCTTGGCCGTAGAGACCATCTCCATCGTGCGCGTGATCTGCTTGGTCGTGGTAACCGAGGAGATTCGCTTCTTAATGTCGCGAAGGTTGGCCATGGGGCTTAGTTCTCCTCTGATCCAGAAACATCCGAATGGTGCTTGGCCATGAACTGCTGCTTGAAGTCGCCGATGACGCGCAAGAGCTCAGCCTTGGTGTCATCATCGATCTTCTTGGCGCGAACCTTGTCGAGCAGCGAACCAAAGCCATTGTCCATGTACTCGATGAGCTCGGCACGGAAGGGCAGCACGTCGGCGATCTCCAGGTCATCCAGGAAGCCCTCGTTGCCAGCGAACAGCGTAACGATCTGCTCGCCAACCTCAAACGGCTTGTAACGCGGCTGCTTCAGGAGCTCGGTCATGCGAGCACCGTGGGTCAGCTGCTTCTGAGTAGCCTCGTCGAGGTCGGAGCCGAACTGCGTAAAGCCAGCGAGCTCCTGATAGGAAGCGAGGTCCAGACGGAGGTTGCCGGCGACCTGCTTCATGGCCTTGGTCTGCGCATCGCCACCGACGCGGGACACGGAGATACCCACGTCGACTGCCGGGCGCTGACCCTGGAAGAAGAGCTCGGACTGCAGGTAGATCTGACCATCGGTAATGGAAATGACGTTGGTCGGAATGTAGGCCGAGACGTCGCCGTCCTGGGTCTCGATGATCGGCAGTGCCGTCATGGAGCCGTAACCGTTCTTCTTGGACATCTTGACGGCACGCTCGAGCAGACGAGAGTGCAGGTAGAAGATGTCGCCAGGATAGGCCTCGCGTCCGGGCGGACGATGCAGCGTCAGCGACATCTGACGGTAGGCCACAGCCTGCTTGGACAGGTCGTCGTAGATGACGAGCACGTGGCCGCCGGGGTTGGTCTCGCTGGCGGGCTTGCCGTCCTCGCCGTTGTACATGAAGAACTCGCCAATAGCGGCACCGGCCATAGGCGCGATGTACTGCATAGGGGCGGAATCGGCAGCAGTGGCCGAAACGATGATGGTGTAGTCGAGCGCACCGTGCTGAGCGAGGGTCTCACGGATGTTGGCAACCGTGGAGGCCTTCTGGCCGATGGCGACATAGATGCAGACCATGCCCTTGCCGCGCTGGTTGAGGATAGCGTCGATGGCGATGGCGGTCTTACCGGTCTTACGGTCGCCGATGATGAGCTCACGCTGACCGCGGCCAATAGGCACCATGGAGTCGATAGCGAGCAGACCGGTCTGAACCGGCTCGCACACCGGGGTACGATCGATGACGCCGGGAGCCTTGAACTCGATGGGGCGACGGTGCGTGGCGACGATGTCGCCCAGGCCGTCGATGGGCTGGCCGAGCGGATTGACGACGCGGCCGAGCATGGCACGGCTCACGGGGATATCCATAATGCGGCCAGTGGTGCGGCACTCGTCGCCTTCCTTGATGGAGTCGACGGCACCAAACAGAACGGCGCCGACCTCGTCACGGTCAAGGTTCTGGGCAAGGCCGAAGACAGTCTCACCGGTATCGGAGCTCTTGAACTCCAGAAGCTCGCCTGCCATGGCGCTCTTGAGGCCGGAGACGCGCGCGATGCCGTCGCCTACCTCGTCGACCGTTGAAACCTCATGCGTATCGACCGTCGCGGAGAGGCTCGTGAGCTGCTCCTGCAGTTTCTTGGCGATATCCTGGGCATTGAGGGTTTCGGACATTAGGCTTCACCTCCGTACGAATTAGCAGAGTTTGCGAGGGTCTCCTGCGCGATGCGCAGCTGCGTCTTGACGGAAATGTCACGACGCTCGCCGCGGGCCTCGAGCACCAGGCCGCCCACGATAGACGGGTCGACCTGCTCGATAAGGAATACCTTGCGGCCGAAGTCCTGCTCGCATTTCTTAGTGATGGTTTGACGCAGCTCGTCGTCGAGCGGGATCGCCGTGGTGACGGTCACGCCCACTACATCCTCGTCTTCCTCGGCAACATACTTAAAGGCAGCTGCCACCTTGGGAAGAAGGTCGAGCTGGTCGCGCTTGGACATGGTGTCGAGCACGGCGATGATCTCGGGGCTGGCAGAAGCCAAGCGCTCGACCATCTCGAGGTCCTCGAACACATGGTTCTCGGCCTTGGCGGCTTCCAAAAGGGAACGCGCGTAGGTCTCGAGCACCTTGTCCTGATAGCGGCTAGTCGGCATTCAGGCTACCTGCTTCCTGGATGTAGCGCTCGATGAGCTTCTTCTGCTCGGCATCGTCCTCGAGTGCCTCGCCCACGATCTTGGTGGCGACGGCAACGGACAGGTCGGCGATGGAGCTCGCGGCACCGGCGTAGATGGACTTGCGCTCGTCCTCGACGGTCGTATGGGCCTTGGCGATGATCTCCTCGGCCTCCTTGTGAGCAGCCTCGATGATACGGGCACGCTCGGACTCGGCGTCCTTACGGGCCTCGAGAACGATGTCGGCAGCCTGACGACGGGCGTCGGTGACGATCGAGTCGGACTCAGCGCGCTTGGCGATAGCCTCCTGCTTGGTCTTCTCGGCCTCGTCGAGGCTCTCCTCGATCTTCTTGCCGCGCTCCTCCATGGTTTTCATGATGCCCGGCAGGGCGACCTTGGCCAGCACGATCCAGATAATCAGGAAGGCGATAAGCGCCGGGACGAACTCCGCCATCTTAGGGATGAGGATGTCCGCACCGGCGGCGCCGTCCTCGGCGAACGCGGAAACCGGCATGAGCAGCGCGGCCGCGGACGCGGAGAGTGCGATCGCGCTCTTCTGGGATGAAAGATTCATACTTGACGCTCCGTGCTATTTAACGATCAGCGCGACAACGAAGCCGATCAGAGCCAGAGCCTCGCCGAAAGCGGAGCCCATGATGAAGACGGTGAACACGCGGCCCTGGACCTCAGGCTGACGGGCCATAGCACCCGTAGCACCCAGAGCAGACAGGCCGATAGCAAGACCAGCGCCGATAACACCGAGACCGTAACCGATAACTCCCACGATTCCTCCTTTGTCGTGCGTGTCTTATTTCACGCAGGATAACCTTTTTATAACTGCCGGGCTCCATGGGTACGGGCACCGGCGGTTTAACGAATTGCCTTACCTTTAAGGCACGAACGGAAGACTACTCCTCCTCCGCGACCTCCTCTGCCTCGGAGACATACACGGCGGTAAGGACCGTGAAGACGTAAGCCTGGATGGCGCCGACCACAAGCTCGATCGCATAGATCAGGATGAGGATGGCAAGCCAGGCCAGCGAAGGCAGGGCGCCGACGGCGTGGGCCGCGGAAACCTGCTGAAGCAGCGGCTGCATGAACATGCTCGCCATGATGGCGAACGAGCCCATGACCACGTGTCCTGCGAACATGTTGCAGAACAGACGGACGGCGAGCGTGATGAGGCGCAGGAAGGTCGAGAAAAGCTCGACGACCCACACAAGCACGTTCATCGGGAAGCTCACGCCCTGCGGGGCGAGGCTCTTGATGTAGCCGATCACGCCGTGAGCCTTGCATCCGTAGTAGATGAAGTACACGAAGGCGAAGATGGCGAGCGCAGCGGTGGAGCCGATTGCGCCGGTGCCGGGCTTCATTCCCGGGATTAGGCCGATCATGTTATTGATCAGGATGAACAGGAAAAGCGAGCACAGGAACGGGAAGTGCTTCTTCCAGTTCTCACCCACGACGCCCTTGCCGATATCGTTCTCGACGTACTCGATGATGTACTCGAAACCGTTGACGAAGAAGCCCTTGGGAACCAGGGTCTGCTTCTTCTTGAACACGGCCAGGACGATCAGGAGCACGATCGTGGAGACGATCAGCCAAAACGAGTACTGCGTGATGCCGCAGCTCAGATCGCCCACGACAGGGGTGGAGCTGAACTCGCTGACCAGATGATTAATCTCATCAGGCAGCTTTTCAAAAATTTCCACGACTTACCTTTCGACCTCATGAGGATCCCGCAGCGCCTTGGCGACGCGAACCGTGCAGGCGGCCATAAAAGCCACGAAACCGATCGCCTCGCCCAGGAGGAACATGCGAAATGCCTCTCCGAACAACGCAAACACAACCAAGGTAAAGACGAGCAGGGCGACTGCCGAGACCGCCAGACTCACCATGCCCTTGAGCATGTCCGCATTCTGTTTATCGTCAAGAACCGGCTTGAGCGTAAAAACAAAGGGAAGGAAGGCAATTGCGCCCGCGATGGCGCCTGCAACGATAGCGAGCAGATCGGCTATCTGAAACACTGGCTTCCTCGCTTTCCTTTTTAACGCCTCACAGCACAGTCCCAGCCAAACATTGGTGACTATTGTACGAGCCAATCGCTAAAGTACAACCGTAAAACAAACGGTTAATACGCACCTGTACGTTTTCTTAAGGCCTTCTTTATGCCGCAGGTACGGTAATACGTTTTTTCGAACCCCTCAGCGCAAAACGTCCGTTAACAGAAGTGCGCGTGGACGACTTTTGCTCGCCCGCGCGCACCATTTCTTCGTATTTGTGACCGTAGCCGACAAGGCCCAACGGCTAGAGCGTACCGTAGATGCGGTCGCCGGCGTCGCCCAGGCCGGGAACGATGTAGGCGGCCTCGTTGAGATGGTCATCGATGGCGCAGGTATAAATATGTACGTCGGGGTCCTTTTCGGTCAGCGACTTGAGGCCCTCGGGCGCGGCGACGATACACAGCATGCGGATATCCTTGACACCGCGCTCGCGCAGGTAGCTGATGGCCATCTCGGCCGAACCGCCCGTGGCGAGCATGGGGTCGACAACCAGGCAGATGCGCTGATCGATATCCTTGGGCATCTTGCAGTAATACTCATGCGGCTCGTGGGTGACCTCGTCGCGCTCCATACCGATGTGGCCCACGCGAGCCGAGGGTACCAAGTCGAGGATACCGTCGACCATGCCGAGGCCCGCACGCAGGATGGGAACGATGGCGAGCTTTTTGCCGGCGAGCTGCTTAAACGTTGCGGTGGTGATGGGAGTCTCGACCTCGACGTCTTCCATGGGCAGGTCGCGCATGGCCTCGTAGCCGTCAAAGAGCGCAAGCTCGCGCACGAGCCTGCGGAACTGGTTGGTGCCAGTGCTCTTGTCGCGCAAGATCGACAGCTTGTGCTGGACGAGTGGGTGATCGACAAGGGTCACACGGGACGTATCGTAGGTGACGGTCATGGGTTGATGCCCCTTTCATTGCGGCCGGAAGATGGCCTTGCTGACAAGGCGCATGGCGACGTTGCTGCCTCGCGTCGTGCATAAGTTTAACGGTTTGTTGTATCGAGCAGCTCGTCGCAACCCTACTGAGCGGTGTTGAGCGAACGCTTGACGGCATCACGCCAACCAGCGAGGTTGCTCTCACGGCGCTCGGCGGACATGTGAGGATGGAAGACTTTGACGATCTGAGCGTTTTGCTCCAGCTCCTCCAAATCCTCCCAATAGCCGACAGCAAGGCCCGCCAAGTACGCGGCGCCAATCGCCGTGGTCTCCACCGTCTCGCACTGCAGCACGGGGATATCCAGCAGATCAGCCTGGAATTGCATGATGAACTCGTTGCGCGAGGCACCGCCATCGACGGACAGGCGCTCAATCGAAAGTCCCACGTCCTGCTCCATGGCGCGTAGTACGTCATAACTCTGGTAGGCCATGGACTCGCAGGCCGCACGCACAATGGTCGCGCGACTCGAGGCGCCGGTCAGGCCGCACACGATACCGCGAGCATGCGGGTCCCACCAGGGAGCGCCCAGGCCTGCGAAGGCGGGGACGAAGTAGCAGCCCTCGTTGTCGCTGATCGAAGTGGCGAGTTGCGCGGACTCGCTCACGCTCGAGATGATGCCCATGTTGTTGCGCAGCCAATTCATGGTTGAGCCGGCGGCAAAGATAGAGCCCTCGAGCGCATAGCTGATCTTGCCGTCCGCGGCGATACCGATCGTGGAGACCAGACCGTTCTTGGATTCGACGATCTCGTCGCCGGTGTTCATGAGCATAAAGCAACCCGTGCCATAGGTGTTTTTGGTCTGGCCGGGATGGAAGCAGCAGTGGCCGAACAGCGACGCCTGCTGGTCGCCCGCCACGCCCATGATGGGTGGCATGTTGGTCATGATGTCGCTCGCGACGCGGCCGTAGTCGCCCGAGCTCCAACGAACCTCGGGCATCATGGAACGCGGGACGTCGAAAAGCGCCAGCAGATCGTCGTCCCAATCGAGCGTATGGATATTAAAGAGCGCGGTGCGGCTGGCATTGGTGTAGTCGGTGGCAAAGACCTGACCGCCGGTGAGGTTGTAGATGAGCCAGGTGTCGATGGTGCCGAACATGAGGTCGCCCGCCGCCGCGCTCTCACGCGCACCGTCGACGTTATCGAGAATCCACTGCACCTTGGAGGCCGAGAAATACGGGTCGAGCGTAAGCCCCGTGCGGGAGCGCACCAGCTCTTCTGCGCCCTGCTCGACCAGCTCGTCGATCAGAGGTGCGGTGCGACGGCATTGCCACACGATGGCGTTATAGATGGGCTGGCCGCTTATGCGGTCCCACACCACCGTGGTCTCGCGCTGGTTGGAGATACCGATGGCGGCAATGCGGTCAGAATGGATGCCGCTCTTAAACTGGACCTCCATCATCACGCCGATCTGGCTGGCAAGCACCTCCGTGGGATCCTGCTCCACCCAGCCGGGGCGCGGGAAGCTGGTTTTGACGCTACGACGCGCCTGGGCGACGATGCAGCCGTACTCGTCGACGATGGTCGCGAGTACCGAGGTAGTGCCGCAGTCGAGCGCCATGATGTAGGAACCGCCAAAGCTAAACGGGGCGTCTTCCATACCCAGGCTACCTAGATTCAACGACATCGCTTAAACCTTTCTATTGCATCGGGTCGGACAGGACCCGTTCGATCTCTGATGCGGGAAGCGCGCCTTGGCGCAGGATCTGGAGCTCGCCGTGCTGAAACGACACGATGGTTGAGGCATCGCGACACGGGGTCTCACCGGCGTCGACGGCCACATCGACCCCCTCCAGGATGCGCTCCTCCACCGTGGCAAAACTTGCCGGCGCGGGCGCTCCATGCGTGTTGGCGCTGGTGCAGGCAAGAGGGCTGCCGCAGGCGCGGATGAGCGCTTGCACCACGGGCGAGGCCGAAGCGCGAAGTGCCACCGTGTCGTCGGCGGCGCGCATAAAGGTCGGCACGCAGGGGGCCGCCTTAACCACGATAGTCAGGGCACCCGGCCAGCATCGTCGGGCGAGTACGCGGGCATCTTCCGGGATATCCACGCCATAGCGGTCGAGTGCTTCGACGCCATCGACCAGCCAAGCGACGGTTTGCGTGAGCTCACGTTGCTTGAGAGTGAAGATACGGCGATAGCCGGTGCCGAGCGCAGGAACTGCGGCGCCATTGACGGCAGCCTGCGGATCGCGCGGCCACGATGGGAATTCGCTTGTATCTTGGGGCACGGCGTCCGAGAAGGCGTTGACTGCCACGGCAACACCGTAGACGGTCTCGGTCGGAATCAAGGCCAGGCCGCCGCGGCCGAGCACCTCGGCCGTGCGCTCGACGGCAAGCCGATGCGGCTCGCGCGTTCCCTCGTATACCCGATAGACCGTCTGCATGTGTATGCCAGCCCCTTACGCTCCGGTGCAAGTTTGTTTACTGTGGGGCATTCTCGCACGAAACATTCAACCTATTTGCCCAGAGCGCATGTTGGTTTGGTGAGCGGCTCTAGTAGTCGGTGAAAGTGAGGGGGTTAATTGAAGATTTTTAGCGCGCAAGCGTAACGGTACGATCGGGAAACTCGATGCTTGCAACCAGTTTTCCGCCGAGGCTCTCTGCGTACCTGCTCAGCGTGTCGAGCCTCATCGAACCCAACTCCCCACGCTCGAGCTCGGATACACGTTTTTGAGAAACGCCCATCGACTGGGCGACCGACGCCTGTGTTAGATCTTTTAACCTGCGAATCTGAGCAAGCTTATAGGCTTCGATACGATCGCGAGTCCTCTCCTGCTCGGCGGTAATGGAGTCGCGTGTTATCCCGTGAGATTCCATATACTCATGCAGTTCCATCTCGATTGAGCCTCCTTACGTGGCGACGGTATATTTGCTCGGCCCTTGGAATGTTGATCGCATACCAACCGTTCCATTTTGCCCTTGACGATCCCGCTCGCGACTTATCACCCGCCAATAGCAATACCGCCTGGCGCTTGGGGTCAAAGGCGAAGAGGATGCGAATCACCTGCCCACCACACGACGTCACTCTCAGCTCCTTTAAATGATGAAGCTTCGAGCCCTTTACGCGGTCAACCAGCGGACGACCAAGGCTGGGACCTTCCTTCTCGAGCACCAAAAGGTCTGCATAAATCTGCTTCAGCGTAGCTTCATCCTGCTCATCAAGCCAAGGTTCAATGTAATCAAGCACGATACGGTACCGATGCAGCTGATTTGACATACCTTTCTCCTTCTATAGTAGAAGTTTTACGGTATATTGCAAGAGCGGAAATAGGCTCGAAGGGTCTTTTTTGCAGAAGTGAAGCCCGAGATCAGTAGGCAACGAGGGGTTATAGGACTGCGACGAACTTCTTTGGCCTGCCGGCATGGCGTTCCTGAGCGGCGTAACGCTCGATGCTGTCGATCGTAATCATCCGACGGCCGTCGACAAGCTCAACATCGAGTTTGCCGGCTTTGACCAGCGCAGTGATTCGCGGTGCGGAAACCCTGAGGTCCGCCGCCGCGTCCTTAAACGTTCGACACGCCGCTTCCCGAGCGTCATCGTGGTCGATTTCGACTGAAAGGGCCACGACCTCGGCCGAACGCTCGTACCCAGCCGGAGCCCGACCATTGTTAAGATCGTCGGCCAAAAACGCCATCAGCGCCTCGATAGCATGAGCTATTGCTTCTTCGCGCGTATCGCCATCGGCAAAGGCCCCGGGGACCTGCGGGAAGCTGGCACAGTAACCGTCGTCTTCTTTTATGAGAACGCAGTCATAGGTAAATCGTTGTTTCATTATGACCCCCTCGGCTACCAGCTACCAACCGAGATAATTATAAATTGCTTTATAATTAGAAATGAATCAGTTAATAAATATTACTGACGCTGTTTGGGCTCCGTGACGATGGCTCGGACGATTCGGGGGCGATCGGTAAGATCGCGGACGATGCGCACGTCCGAAAGGCCCGCCTGGCGACAGAGCTCGGCTGCGGCATCGAGGGCGCCCTCGTAGAGCTCGCAGGCAAAGAGGCCGCCGGCGCACAACATGTAGGGGGCCGCGTTGAGCAGGCGGCGGAAGATATCCAGGCCGTCGGCACCGCCCTCGAGCGCCAGGTCGGGCTCAAAGTCCTTGACCTCGTGCGGCAGCGAGCGCATGACATCGGTGGGGATGTAGGGCGGATTGGAGACGAGCACGTCAAAGGTACCCCACTCTTCGCGAGGAACAGAGCTCACCAGGTTGGTGAGGCTGAAGGCGACCTCGTCGGACGTGAGGCCAAGGGCGTCGCGGTTTTTGATAGCAAGGTCGATGGCGCGCGGCTCGATATCGGTAGCGGTGCAGGTAACGTGGCCGCGGCGCTCCCAGGCAAGCGAGAGCGAGATGCAGCCCGTGCCGCAACCGACCTCGAGGACGCGGGCGGTGCGGGGCTCGGTCGGAGCGGACTCGTTAGCCTCGGCGGCGTCTTGCGTGGGAGTCGCCTGCTGGTCGTTGCTCTCGATGGCGATGCCGTATTCGTCGAGCTCGGGCTCGGAGGCTTCCATGGCCTCGGCTTCAGCGGCCTGCGCAGCAGCTTCCTCCGCCTCGCGATCGGCCAGCTCCTCGGCATAGGCGCGGCTACCGAGCACATCGCCGCCCAACGCGGCCTCATCGGCAGCCGTTAAGTTGGCGGCACGGCGCTCGGCGGTCGCGCGTTCATCGGCCAGCGCGGCCTCGGCCTTGCGGGCCCGCTCGACCTCATCGTTCCAGGGCAACTCCACGCGCTGACGGGCAGCGGCCTCGGGGCTCAGCACCTCGGCGTCCAGATAGTTCAGCACTTCCTCGACGAGCATCTCGGTCTCGGGACGCGGGATGAGTACGCCGGGGGCGCAGGCAACGTCGATCATGCGGAACTGTGTGCTACCCGTGATGTACTGCAGCGGTTCGCCCTTGGCACGGCGGACGACGGCCGCGTGCATGGTTTCGAGCTGGGCCGCGTCGAGCGTTTCATCCATGCGCATATACAAGTCGATGCGCGCCAGACCCGTGGCCGCGCACAGCAGCCACTCGGCAGAAAGACGGGGATGCTCCTCGCCGCGCTCGGCCAGGTACTCCTTGGTCCACTCGAGACAACGCTTGATGGTCCAGATCTCGTTTGCCATGGGGTCCTCCCCTCTTGAGCGCCGGGCGGCGCGTGAATGTCGGAGCAGATTGTACGCGAGGGTGGCACGCGGTAAGGGACGATTGGAAGCGATTATCGAGAATCAGCCCAGATTTTTGCTCGCGGCGCAATCGAAGTGCTCATTTGTCGACGTCTAGATTTGCATCCGTCAAGCTTTTGGCAAGGTGGCCCCAAAACTGACCAATATCCAACCAAACACTTGCCAAATCACTTGACGCACGACGCGTCAAAAAATGGCTCGCGACTTCTTGGACGATTTTTTGAGCATTATTTTGGTAATCGACCGACGCTTTAAGCAGGTAAATGGCCCATAGACTACCAAGTCAACCTAAATAAACCCACATAGCAATTTACCAAAATGATCCGTTTTCCTCCGTCCCCTACGGATCAGAATGACTACCACTAACTGCCGCATCCGGAGCAAGACAACGCCGTAGGTAGAGGACGGACAGCGAGCGCCGCCCAGAACGAACAAGTTGGCATGAAAAAGGCAAGGCATAGACCTTCTGGTCATGCCTTGCCTTTTGAATGACAAATTGTCGTTCTGGGTGGCGCGCAGCGTCGGCCGGTTACGGCGTTCGTAGAACGCCGTAACCTAAACAGCCTGTGCCAGCTTCTCGGCTCGCTCGGCGGCGGCGAGGGCCTCGATGACGGTGCCGAGCTGGTCGCCCAGAAGCACGCCGTTGTAGGTGGAGTTGAAGCCGATGCGGTGATCGGTCACACGGTCCTGGGGCTGGTTGTAGGTACGGATCTTCTCGGAACGGTTGCCGTGGCCGATCTGGCTCTGACGCTCGGCACCGAGCTCGGCCTGCTGCTTCTCGAGCTCCATCTCGTACAGACGGGCGCGCAGCATCTGCATGCAGACCTCGCGGTTCTGAATCTGGGAGCGCTGCTCCTGCGACTGCACCACGGTGTTGGTGGGCAGGTGGGTGATGCGCACGGCAGAGTAGGTGGTGTTAACGCACTGACCGCCAGGGCCGGAAGCACAGTAGGTGTCGATGCGCAGATCGGACTGGTTAATCTGGACGTCGATCTCCTCGGCCTCGGGAAGCACGGCGACGGTAGCCGTGGAAGTCTGGATACGGCCCTGGGACTCGGTCTTGGGGACACGCTGGACGCGGTGCACGCCGGACTCGTACTTCATGACGGAGTAGACGCGATCGCCCTCGACCTTGAACTCGATGGACTTAAAGCCGCCAGCCTCGCTGGGGCTGGAATCGAGCACCGTGGTCTTCCAACCGCGCGACTCGCAGAAGCGCTGGTACATCTTGTACAGATCGCCGGCAAAGATGGCAGCCTCGTCGCCACCGGCGGCGGAGCGGATCTCGACGATGGTGTTCTTGTCGTCGTTGGGGTCGCTCGGGATGAGCATGTACTTGATGTCTTCCTCGAGCTGCGGGAGCTTTTCCTCGTTCTCGGAGATGTCCATCTGGAGCATCTCCTTCTCGTCCGCATCGGTGGTGTCGCGGAGCATCTCCTTGGCGGCCTCGATGTCATCGAGCGCGCCGATGTACTCGCGCGAGGCGGCGATGAGGTCGGACTGGTGTGCGTACTCCTTGTTGAGACGCGTGAACTCCTTGATGTCGGAGGCGACGGCCGGGTCGGAGAGCTTCTTCTCGAGCTCCTCGTAGGCCTTAATGATCTTTTCGAGCTTGTCGCGCATGGCGGGACTCCTTTATGTGCGTGAAGGTGAAAATCGGCAGAGTTGATGGGGCGCGCGGCGCCACTGCGGGGGTAAGCCCAGCTAGAACATGTCGATCTTCAGATACATGCGCATCCCTTCGCGTATGGGGTACATAGTTGCGGTCTAACCCATACATGATAGCGTGCGCAGGCATACCTGCATATAACCCGCACGGAATGTGACAAAGGGTCAGTCCGCCAACGCAAGGCTCTACTTCAAGAACATGGCCATATATAGCGGAAGCGTCACCTTTTTGCCGTCTCGGCCGACGTTACCGTCTATCAGCTTGTACCCAAGGTTCACGTCCTGCCGCTCGAGCATGTCGTTGAGCGATACCGTAGATCCGCGCGAGGCCTTCACCTCAATGGGCACAACGCTCGCGTCGGGCGAGTCGACGAGAAACTCTATTTCCCTATCGCCCTTCTGCGACCGCCAATAACGCAGAGCCACACCCCGCGCCGAAAGCATGCAGGCGACCAGGTTCTCGTAGAGGCCGCCCTTCATGGGACCCGCGAGCTTGTTGTTCACCACCGCCTCCAGCATTTCGAAGCCGTACATGGCCATGAGCACGCCCGTATCGGCAGCATAGAGGCGAAACTTCGTCCCGTCTTCATAGGCGGCAAGAGGGAATTGGGCGGCGCTCACCGACTGGCACCGTCGCACCATACCTGCTCCCACGAGCCAATCCACGGACGAGCCAAATTTGCGCGCCGTTCCCCTGTTCTCGACCACGGAATACTGGAACTTCGTATTCTCCTTTGCGAGCTGGCGCGGCAACGATTCAAAGCACGCCCGCGCACGCACGCGCTCGGGGGCTTGCGCGTATCGAGCCACGTCGTCGAGATACGAGGCGAGCAGCCTGCTTTGCTCGTCGAAAGCAACGGCGAAGTTGCCCGTCCGCGCAAAGGCGTCCACCACCGCAGGCATACCGCCGACCGCGAGGTACTCGCGCAGCATCTGCATCATCTTCTGATTCACCGCAACGGGCACGGGTATCAACGACTCATAGTATTCCCGCAAATTGGCGATATCGTCCTCCCCATACCCGCGTGCCCAAAGGTACTCCTCAAAATCGAGGGGGCCCATTTCGACCTCTCGCTCGTACCCAACGGGAATGGAGGCGAGCGCAGCCTCCTCCTTGAACCGAATGCCCAGAAGCGAGCCCGACGCAACGACATCGCACCTGCCGTCGAGAGCGAGATACTTAAGCGCAGCGCGAGCACGCGGGCACTCCTGAATCTCGTCGAGGAAAAGAAGCGTTCGTCCTGGAACAAAGCGCACGCCGGGCACGACGAGCGATATCTGCCGGTAGATCGAGTCGGCATCGATTGGGCCATCGAACACCCGCTTAAGGTCCGGGGACCCAATGAAGTCTATGGAGATGAAGCTTTCGTAGTCCTGCCGCCCGAACTCGGCGACGATGTACGACTTGCCAACCTGTCGCGCGCCCTTGATGAGAAGGCATTCGGCGCCCTTTTCCGCCCGCCACGAACGGAGGGTGTCGAGCATCTTTCGCTTCAGCACACTACGCACCATCCTTCACCTGCTGTTTGCAGCTTTTCAGGATGGATTTTACCAACTTTTGCAGCTTTTCCGGGTGTATTTGGACTAGATTTGCAGCTTTTCCGGGTCCAGATAGCCGCTTCGTGCAGCTTTTCCGGACTTCTAGAGGGCGCGGCGCGCTTAGGAGCTGCAGAATCATAATCGCGTGCAAACGGCGGGCTAACATAGCCTTTCACCGAAAAGGGCGGGTGGCCGCGCCCTGCGACCACCCGCCCTCAATCAAAGCCCTTCTCGGCAGCCGCAGCTACCGGTTCCGGCGCCGCAGGATCACACCTGTGGCGATCAGCACCACTGCGCCGCCCGCGATGCCACCCAGGGCCATCGGCGACAAGCTGGTATCGCCCATGTTCGGCAGACCCGGCTTCTCCTCCTTCGACACCGGTGGGTTGGTGGGCGGCTCCGTCGGCGAGTTGCCCGGCGGGGTGGTCGGCGGCGTGTACGCGTTCTTGAACACCGGCGCCACGTCACCGTCATAGGTTACCGTCGCCACCAGATGGCCCGCGCCGTCGTCCGTCACCGTCACCGTTACCTGGTGCTCGGCCGCGTCGTACGTCACGTTCTTCTGAGCGTCGTTCACCTCGGAGATGCTGTAGCCGTACGTTCCGGGCTTGTCGTACGAGATCGCCTTGAAGCCCACCGTGCCGTCCGCCGCGTTCTTGGCGGTCTGCAGCACCTTGCCGTCGGCATCCTTCAGCTGGAAGGAGAACTGCCCTTCCTTCAGGTCCTTGCCGCTCAGCACCTTGGAGGCCCCCAGCTTCACCTCAGTCGCGGCCGGCGCGTAGCTGTTGCTGAACGCCACCGCATCCGCAGCCTTGCCGCCCGTGCTGTAGGCAACCTGCGCCTCCAGCGCGTGCGTCTCCGCATTCTCCGTCACCGTCACCGTCGCGGTAAAGACCGTCGTGTCGTAGGTGACGCCGTTCGTCGCCGCGCCGACCTGCTCGGAGACGGTATAGACATACGTCCCCGCCTTGTCCAGCTGCAGCGGCGCAAAGTTGAACGTGCCGTCGACGCCGTTCTGCACCGTCTGGACCACGTTGCCGGCGGCGTCCTTCAGGTCGAAGGAAAACTCGCCCTCGGCCAGGTCGCGGCCGGTCAGGGCCTTCGTTCCGGTAATCGTCGCCGTCGTTGCCGTCGGCGTGTAGGTGTTGGTGAAGGTCAGATCCGCGGCCGTCTTGTTCGCCGTCGCGGTCAGCTGGCCGCTGCCGTCGTCGGTCACGCTCACCGTCACATCCAACACCGCATCGCTGTAAGTGATGGTGCCATCTTGGCCCGCAACCTCCTTCACCTGGTACGTATGCGAACCAGTCGCAGTGTACGAGATGGCCTTGAAGGTAAACGCGATACCCGCGTTCGTGGTCCGGTCAATCTCCTGCCCGGTGGCCGCGTCAATCAGCGCGAACGTGAACTCGCCATCGGCGGGCGTCCGCATGGTGGCCGAATCGGTATTCTCAAGCACCTTGATGCCGGAGATCTGGTAGGAGGTCGCGCCCGGCTGGTAGCTGTTCGCAAACGTCATGGTGTTGGGGGTGACGCCGTTCTCGGTGCCCTTGCTCGGCTTCGCCGTGGAGCTCTCTACCGCCAGCTTGCCGTCGTTGTTGTCCTTCACCACGTAGGTCAGGGTGTACGTCTTGCCGGTGTAGGTCACGCCCGGCACGCCCGGCGCGTCCCCCGTCGGCTGCACCTCGCGGACCGTGTAGGTAAAGGTGCCCGCATGGTCGAAGGTCAGCTTGTCGAAGGCAACCTTGCCGTGCGCATCGTTCTTCTGGGTCTGAATCACCGAGCCGTCAGACCCCACCAGCTCGAAGGCGAAGTCTCCCGCCTTTAGCTGATAGCTGCCGTCGTGCACGTCAACGCTCTTGGTGAGGGCGATCGCGCCGGAGTCCGTCGCCTGTGCCTCGTAGGTGTTGGTGAAGCTGGGCTTCGTGACATTCGTGCCGTCGTAGGCGACGCTCGCCTGCAGCGTGCCGGCATTGTCCACAACCGTCACCACGGCATGGTGCACCGCGGCGTCGTAGGTCACGTAGGCCAGATCACCCTTCCGCTCCACGATGGTGTACTCGTGCGTGCCCGGCTTCGCGTAGGAGAAGGCGTCGAAGTTAACACTTCCGTCCGCGCCGTTGGTCGCGGTCCGGACGGGCTTGGCCCCGGCAAGCTGCTCAGCCGTCAGGTTGCCCTCGTACACATCGAAGGTGAACTCGCCGCACTTGGGGACGATCGGCGTGTTGTCGTCCTTCTTCACATAGCTCTTCTGCGCACCGAGGGCCAGGCCGGTCGCGGCCGGCTGGTAGGTGTTGGTGAAGGTATCCGAGCCGGATGCGCTCGTCACGATCGCCTTCGCATTCAGTGCTCCGTTCCCGCCGTCCGTGACCGTCACCGTATAGGTGAGGGGATGGCTGTCATAGACCATGCCCGGCTCCGCGCCCGGCTGCTCCACGATGGTGTAGGTGAAGTCCTTGCTCGCGGCGCCGTCCAAGTCGGAGAGCTGGAACTCGCGCGTGAAGCTGACCTTGCCGTTTGCATCGTTCTTCGCGGTGTCGAGCACGTTGCCGGCAGCGTCCTTCAGGTCGAAGGTGAACTCGCCGTCCGCGGGCTTCGTCGTGTGGTCGAAGCCGTCCGCAACCTTGATGGTCTTGGTCGCCGTCAGGGTTACGGAACCCTTTGCGTCGTAGGTGTTGTTGAAGGTGGGAGCCGTAGCGGCACCGTCATAGGTGACGGTCACCTTCGTCTTGTTGTTGTCGCCCTGGTTCTGCTCTACCTTGACGTGGACCTTGACTTCCTTGGCGTCGTAGGCCACGCCGTCGACGGTCTGGCCGGCTTTCTCCTCCTTGAGCGTGTAGTCGTACTCGCCCAGGTTCAGGTTCTTGACGGCCAGCTCGACCTTGCCGCCCCGGTCGTTGGTGCCCTTGGCGACCTCGTTGCCGGCCTGGTCGTACAGGCCGAAGGTGAACGCGTCGGCCGTCAGGTCCTTGCCCGTGAGGATCTTCGTCGCCTCGACGGTAACGTCCGTCGTCGGCTTCGAGTTGGTGAAGGTCGGAACGTCGGCCTCGCCGTCGTAGGTGGCGGTCGCCTTTAGCTCGCCCTTCTCATCGGAGACCTTGATGTGGACCTTCACGTCCTTCGTGTCGTACACGACGGTCGGGTCGTTGCCGGCAACCTCCTTGATGGTGTAGTCGTGATCGCCCGGCGTGTCGTAGCTGATTGCCTGGAAGGCGACCTTGCCGTCCTTGTCATTCTGGACGGTCTGGATCACGTTGCCATCCTTGTCGAGCAGCTGGAACGTGAAGTCGCCCCCTGCGAGCTCGCCACCCGTGAAGCGCTTCGTCGCCTTGAGCGTTACCGAGGTCTCCTTCGGGTGGTACGTGTTCGTGAAGGTCTTGTCTCCACTCGTTACCTGCGGTGTGGCCGTCAGCGAGCCGGTGCCATCGTCCGCGACCGTCACCTTGTAGATGAGCGCATGGGTGTCGTAGACCATGCCCGGCTCCGTGCCCGGCTTCTCCGCGATGGTGTAGGTGAAGTCCTTGCTCGCAGCGCCGCCCAGGTTGGAGAGCGTGAACTTGCGCGTGAACTTCACCGTGCCATCGGCCTTGTTCGTCGTGGTGCCGAGCACCTTGCCGTCAGCGTCCTTCAGCTCGAACGTGTATTCGCCGCCCTTCAGCTTGGTGTCGTGCGTGAAGCCCGGCGCGACCGCAACGATCTTGGTCGCCGTCAGCTCCACGGATCCCTTTGCGGTGTAGGTGTTCGTGAAGGTGGGGGCGACCGTCTTGCCGTCATCGTAGGTGACGCTCGCCTCCAACTGGCCGGCGTTGTCCACGACCTTCACCACGGCGTGGTGAACCGCATCGTCGTAGACCACGTGGGACAGGTCGCCCTTCTGCTCCACGATAGTGTATTTGTACTCGCCGGCCTTGGTGTAGTTGATGGCCGGGAAGGTAACGGTGCCGTCCTCGCCGTTCTTAGCGGTCTGGATGGGCTGCTTGCCCTTCAGCTGCTCAGCCGTCAGATCACCCTCGTACAGGTCGAAGGTGAACTCGCCGCCCTTGAGCGTGGCCTGCGTGTTGTCGGACTTCACGTACGATTTCTTCGCCGTGAGTGTAGCCAGGGTCTCGGCAGGCTGATACTTGTTAGTGAAGGTCGGGGCATCATTCTTGTCGTCATAGGTGACAGTCGCCTTTGCCTTGTCACCGTCCGCCTTCACCGAGACGTGGACCTTCACCGCCGTGGAATCGTAGGTGATGGTCGAATCGCTGTCAGCGACCTCCTTGAGCGTGTAGTCGTACTCGCCTATGGTCAGACCGGTGAGGATGAGCTTAATCTTGCCGTCCTTGTCGTTCTGGACAGTCTGGATGGGATCAACCGTAGTCGTGTCGCCTTGATATAGGCCGAAAGTGAACGCACCAGCCGTCAGGTCCTTGCCCTTGAGGATCTTCGTCGCCTCGATAGTGGCGTCGGCCGTCGGCTTCGAGTTGGTGAAGGTCGGCACGGCCTTCTCGCCGTCGTAGGTGGCGGCCGCGCTCAGCGTGCCGTTCTTGTTATCGGTGACGCTAACGTGCACTTTCACCGTCTTGCCATCGTAAACGATAGTCGGGTCGGCGCCTTCGACCTCCTTGATGGTGTAGTCGTGCTCACCGGCCTCGGTGTAATAAATGGCCGGGAAGGTGATGTTGCCATTGGCATCGTTCTTTTCTTCGGCGACAACCTTATTGCCCTCCTTCACCTGGAATGAGAACTGCTGGTTCTCAAGGGTGCCGCCTGTAAAGTGCTTCTTCGCCGCCAGGGTTACGGAACCCTTTGCGTCGTAGGTGTTGTTGAAGGTGGCGAGGTTCACCTTGCCGTTCTTGACCTCAAGCGTCTCGCTCTTGTCATCGCCGCCCTTCTCTACCGTCACGCCTGTGACAGTCAGCTTGGCATTCTTGTCCTCAACCTTCACCGTGACGGTGTAGGTGGAATCGTCCATCGTCCAGCCGGCGTTCTGCACGCCGTCCGCCGCGGGATCATCATCAGCGTTGTGCACCTCGGTGAGCGTGAACGTGTACTCGCCTGCCTTGTTGAACGCCATATTCGAGAAGTCGACCGTCTGGCCCTTGTCCTTGATGATCTTGCCACTCGTGACCTTTGACTCAGCATGCTCATTGCTCGCCAGAGCATCCGAGACTGTGAGGACACCGTCATCGATCTGCTTCTGCGTCTCCGGCGTGGCGGCCAGCGTGAACGAGAATGCCTTCTCCGTGCTCTCGGTGCCGGAAATCTTCTTCGTTACCTGCGGGGTCAGCTCACCACTGGCGTCCGTCTTGTAGCTGTTCTCGAACGGGATAGTCGCCGTGTTGTCCTCGAGCGAGACGCCGGGGTCAAACTCACGGTAATCGACCCTCTTGCCATCACTGTTCAGAACCGTCGTCTCGACTTTCAGTGTGCCGTCGCCGTTGTCGGACACTGCGATCTTGACGGTATAGACCGTCTTGTCGTAGGTATAGCCGGCGGGAACGGGCTTCGGCACGTTCTCTTCCACCCTGTATTGGTAGACGTTGGCGCGGCATTCATTGCTCACGTCGTCGTGTGTGAACTGCAAGCCCTTCGGCAGCAGGCTCACGGTCTTGGTGTCCCCGAGCTTCATCTCGGGAATCTTGAAGGTCTCCGCCCCACCCGTGATGCCGAGCTTCTTCTCCGCGGCGTCGGCGGAGGTCAGGAGGAACTTCGTGCCATCCTGACCCTCGGCCTGATAGTTCTCGGGCGTCACCGTAAAGCTGAATGTGCTGCTCACATCACCGGTGCCGGTGAATTTCTTCTCAATCTGTAGACCGGCCTTCGCACCGTACTCAACCGTCTCGACCTTGTACTCGTTCTTGAACGGGACGATAGGCGTAGCGGGCTTCGCATCGCGACTCGAGACCGTCTGCACGTAGTTGGTCGTGGTATCGAGGCCCTTAATCGCCTCGGCCGTCAGCGCATCAACGTTGTCGTTCTCGCCAACGAGCGCCGTCACGTCCGGGCCCTTCACGATGGTCGTCTCGGTGTAGAGCTGGCCTTTGTTGTCCGGATTCGGCTTCACCGCAATGAGCACGTAGGCGTCACCGGGGTACTCGGTGTCATACGTGTATCCACCAGCGTTGGCGCCATGCAC
This sequence comes from Collinsella sp., assembly GCA_036312985.1. GTDB lineage: Bacteria > Actinomycetota > Coriobacteriia > Coriobacteriales > Coriobacteriaceae > Collinsella. The sequence continues at coordinate 9,875 of JAXJMV010000008.1, read as the reverse complement.
CTCAGACACCTTGTACACATACACCTTGTTGTAGCTCAGCTGCGTGAAGTTCATCTTCAGCTTGCCGGACATCGTGGCGGTCTGCGTATCGTTACCGTCATCCTTGCCCACGGTGTTCTTGAACGACTTATCGGTATCAGCCGGCTCCGGGGCCGTCGTACCGTTATACGTCATCGCCTCGATGGTGAACGGGAACATGCCATTCTTCAGCGGGGTACCAACCAGAGTCTTGGTCACATCGATGCCCGCATAGGTACCGGAGGCCGTATAGGTGTTGGTAAACGCGGCAGCGCCCGTCACCTGTCGGTCGACATCCGTCGTCGCCTGCTTGTTGTCGTACGCAACCGACGCGGTCAGCTTGCCGGCGTGCTTGCCGTTCTCGACATCGGTCACTGTGTACGTCACCGTGGACGTATGGCCGTCATAGCTAATGCCGGTCTTGTCCACGTTCTCCGACGCCTTCTCGTTCACCTTGAATTTGTACGTGCCAGGCTTGGTAAACACCAGGTCGCCCACACCAAAGGTTGCGGTACGGGTCACAGAAGAACCATCGCCGGAGATCGAAATCTTAGTAGCAATATCCCCAACGTCCTCGCCCGTGCCCGTCTTTTGGGTAACGACCTTGTTTTTAACCGCATCCCTCGTCGCATCATCCGCCGGCGTCAGGGTGAAGTCGAACGCATCGCTCGTCTCCCACGCGCGCCCGGTGAACGTCTTTTGCACGTTAACCGGCGCCGACATCGCCTGGGTCACCGTGTAGGTGTTCTTGAACGGGATGTATCCGTTGGCGTCCGTCAGTTGCGTTCCGTCGGCCTTCCAATACGTGACCGTGGAGGACAGGCACTTACCCGTCCCCGACTCGTTATCAACCTGCTGGTTCTTCACCAGCACGTAGTAAACCGCGTCATCGTAGCCCATGCCACTGGACGTCGATGTATCGGAATCCTTAACCTCGGTCACCTTGTACACGTAGGTGAGGTTCTCGCTCTCCATCGTATAGGTGATCTGCGGGAACGCAGCGATACCGTCGTCATCGTTCTTCGCCGTGGTCGTGGTGGACGTGCACCCCTTAGGCATGGGGACCTTGCTGGCATCGACGCTGTAGGAGGTGGCGAGCTTGCCGAAATCGATGGCTCCACTCGGCACGGCATCATTCTTCATCCCGCCGAGTGCCTCGAGCTGGAACGTGAACTTATCCTTCACAAGCGGATTTGCACCGAACTGGTCGGCATACGTCTTCTGCACGTTGAAGGAGATGGTCTCCTCATCGGTGTTATAGGCGTTCGTGATCTTGGCGATTTTGTCAGCGACCTCGATCGGGCTGTCCTCATGGCTCACGCCGTCGTCGGTATAGGTCTGCTCCATCTTGACTGCCGGCTGCGACAGCGTGCCGTCGCCGTTATCGCTCACCGTCACCGTGACGCGGTAGGAAGCGCTTGAATACCCGAACCCGGGCAGCCAGCTAGCGTCGTTTTGAGACGGCGTGGCCTCGGCGATGAGATAGGTGTAGGTGCCGGGCTTGGTGTACTCAATCTCGCCGAAGTCGAACTTGTCCCCGTTCTCAACGGTCTTCACAACCTGCTTCATACCACTCACGGGTGCATTCTCGGCACCGTCGGGCATCGGCGTGCCCTTGTCCGCGCGCAGGTAAATCTTGAAGCTATCGCCATCTTTCCAGTCACGGCCCTGGAGCACCTTCTGCGCCCAGAACGCATTGGTGAGCGTCACCGGCGACTTTACGCTGTAGGTGTTCGTGAATACCAGCTTGTTGGCGTCGGCCAGTGTGCCGTCGGCGTTCTGCTTTGCGATCGTGCCGGAGATGCTTTCGCCCTCGCCACTCAGGGCGTTGCCGCCCTGCTCGCGCTTGGTCAGCGTGAAGCCGGCCGGCATCTTGTCCGTACCGGTCAGCTCCTGCACCGTGTAGGCGTCGTGCTCGGCGAGGCCGTACACGCGGATCGTCTGGCCGGCCGTGATGGTCTGCTCGCGACCGTTCGTCAGGTCGAACATATCGCCGACCTGCTTCTCGCTTGCGGCCCCAGCGTTCTTGAACACTGCAGCCTTGTAGGTCTTCCCATCAGGCACGGTGAACTTGAAGGTGAACTTCGCGTCCTTATTGCCCGTCAGGCCATTGGGCACGACAACCTTCTTCGTCACCTCAAGGCTCGCCTCGCGTTCGTTCGCCACGCGCACGCAGGTGGCGCCCGTGAACAGGGCGTTCAGGTTCATGTCGCCCAGATTGGCACGGGCACCTTTCGACGTGGTCCCCTTGGGCCGCTCGTCCTGCATGATACCCATACGTATCCAGCCCGTCTCGGTCTCCAAGCGATAAGGTTTACCCTCCTCGGTGGGCCCATACTGGTAGACACGTCCGTTGGCGCCGTACTTGAGGTGCACCTCATCCTCGCCGCCCTTGGCGTCATTGTTCCAGGAAAGGTTGTCGTTGCCGTCGAGCTTGCCGTCGGACGTCTGGCGCTGGCCCTTGATCCACGTGAGCGTGTTGTCGATGTCACCCTCTGCGCCAAACTGGCCCAGGCTCTTCATGAGCGCGCCCGGACCCACGAACGTCGAAACACCGTCATCGTCCGTACCAGCATCGGCATGGACGCCGTAATCGTCCACAATCACCTTGGTAAGCGTGTCGTTAAGCAGGAAGCCCTCGGGCGCCGAGACCTCCTTCAGGAAGTAGGTACCCTTCACGAGCGGCTCGCTACTGTCGCTCGTAGACGGGAATACGCCCGCCCCTTCGAGCTTGACCGGGTAGTCGACCGACCCCGTCGTCAGGGTGTCGTAGGGGGTCTGCTCGCCATTGAGCATGACCTTGCCGTTCTCCGTAGTCACCTGGCTGGAGGTGTACAGGGCGAACTTCGCCCCGTCAACGGGCTTACCCTCGGTATCGGTCTTCTGCACGAACAGGCGATTCTGGATGTTCGTGACGAGCAAGCGCGTGGCGAACTGTCGCTTGAAGTTCGTGCCGTCTGCGATGTCGTCGCCGTACACGTGGACGGTGTTCTCGGGCGTCGCGTCGCCGATCGAGCTCGCCGTTGTGTGGTAGATGGCCACCGTGTACTCGGCATCCTTGCGGTCATTACCGCTCAGCAGGTAGTAGTACTTGGAGATGTCGCCGGGCAGATTTTGAATCTCTACCTGGTACTGGCCGCTCGTGTTGAGCGTGAAGGCGTGCAGGTCCTTCTTCGCCGCCTCGATAGCGCCGGCTTTGCTCGGCTCCTTGGCGAGGGTGTATCCCGCTCCCGTCGATGGATCGCCCGACACGGCGTACCAATTGTTCTGATCTTTGATACCCGTGCCTGCGCTTTTATCGCGCTTGAGCACCACAGCGAACAGTATGCCGGAGTCTAGCTTGACGGTCTCGACGGACTTCGTCAGGTCATTATTTGCCTTGTACACGGTCGACGGCGCGGTGATGGTCTCCTTCGCGGCGGCGAACGCACCGGTCTTCCACACGACGCTGCCCGCGTCCATACCGCCGCGGTTGATGATGACGCCGCCCGCGCCGTTCTCAGCGCTCGCGGGCACGTACTCGAGCTGCATGCTACCATGCGTCGCCGTGAGACTCGAGCGGTAACCGTTAGGCGCCTTTGTTTCCTTCAGGAGGTAGTACTGGTAACCATGCTCTTTATAAAGGTCATCGAAGTTGATAACGCCGTTGTCCACGTCATTCGTGAGCGTCAGTTGTCCATTCGCGTTCGTGGTGCCGGAGCCAAGTAGGTTTTCTGGGTTAGTGGTCGTGTCAGCGAAGCTCTCGTCTGTCTTGTACAGCGCGAACTGAGCACCCTCCACCAGACCGCCATCCTGGTCGAACTTGATAATGTCGGACTCGGGAACCGTCACGAGGTTGAACTTGAGCCTCATGTTGGAGTCGGTGGCGCCACGCTCCAAGTAGAAGAACTTGAGCGTGTGGTTGGTGCCGTCAGCGAAGGTGTCGCCAGTGAAGCCCGAAGTGCCCCGCCCCGCTTCCTGGAACTTTCTTAACAGCGTGCCGTTTGGGGAATCGTTAACCTTAATCTCGCCCGTTTGGAAGTCAATGGTCAGCTTAGCACTGGTGTGGATGCCGCCAATGTCGCCCACGAGGACATCGTCAATGAACACCCAGACGTCGTCGTCTCCGGCGAACTCAAAGGTCATGGGCTTGTTAGCGTTCGTTTTGCCATCCTTCGGCTGCACGAAGCGCGACGACATGGAGAGGCCGAAATAATGGTTGAGGGGTCCGTTGTTCTGCGACGTAATGCCGTTCGGGACGAGTTTGCCGCCCTCTTCCTTGAATACCTCATCGGCCGCATCGAAGGGGAAGAACTGGCCTACTGAATGAGGCTCAGCCCCCGCTTGCATAACGCCGGCAGCATTGTAGACATCAAATGCATTCTTATTGGCGTTGTACGCCGCGTAGTTCCGCGAGCTGTCATACTCGTAGTAGCCACCCTTGGCCTGCAACAGACCCGTCACACCCATATGGGATATCTTGCCCGTCTGGACGGAGGAATCAAACAGGTAGCCGAGGGATTCTCCCTCCCAGCGGTCGGTGAGTTTCGGGTAACCACCGGCAAGAACATTGTTCACGATGCCGGTGCGGACCCGGGAGCCACCCGTATACTGGTTAAGTTCCTCGCTGGCTCCTTGATCCTTGAACTGGAACAGGTGGTTTGCGTTGATGCCGCCGTTGCCGGAAACCGACAGATGGTTATCGGGATTCACCCAGTAATCAAACAGGTTGATTGTTGTCCCCGAAGGCGAAATCGTCGGAACCGTGTGGTCCGAAATTGCCGCCTCGGCACAAAGCGGCAGGAAGAAACTCGCCGTCAGCGCGATGGCGAGGGCCAGAACAATCGCATATGGCGAGACCGAGCGCAGCCCGCGACGACGGCCACAAGACATGACGGACCACCGCTCGCGCGGCCGGTGTTCACCAGGAAGTTCCCTGCTTAGACACCCCCCCCCGGTAGCAATATTCACGAGTCGAGACGTCATCTCTCTGAGCTCCTGCATAATTTCCTCCCCAGTCACACGGCGACCTGCCCGAGCGCTCCCCGGGGGCTGAGGCGGTCTGGCACATGCCCGCGGTCGTTCAAGGAATACCAACCCCAGCATATGTCTCTTAAGATATCTTAGCCTTTTTCTATTACAGTTTTTGTCTCATTACCGATGAAATCGGCTCAGTCCCTTTGTCACATTCTAGAGCGTGCGGAGCAGGGCGATGAGGAAGCGGGTGCCTTGGAGGTAGGCGCGACGGGTGATGCGCTCGTTGGTGCCGTGGACGCCGCGGTCGCATTCGTCATCGTCGACCACAAAGGCGGAGAAGCGGATGCACTCGCGGCAAATGCGCTGGTAGTTGGCGGCATCGGTTGCGCCAATCACGGTCGAGGGCACGATGCTGATCGGCTCTTGGCCCACCGCAGACGATCCGTTTTCCTCCGTCCCCTTGGGATCACGGAAATAGCGGGCGGCGATGGCGCGAACGGCCTCGAGCCCCGGACCGCCCACGCGCGGGGACGGCGAGGGCTCGGAGCTGCCGGGGCCCAGCTCGACCTCGACTCGGCCGGCGAGCCCAGCGGTGGCAACGGCCTCGCGGCAGCAGGCCACGACATCGGCCACGCTCGTGCCCTCGAGCATGCGGAAGTTGATATTGGCCCACATATCCTGCGGCATTACGTTGGCACCGGTACTGCCGCCTTCGATTTGCGTGGGCGCGCAGGTGGTGGTTACAAGCGGGTACAGCTTTTTGCTGGCGAGGCAGTCGCGCACGATGGCATCCTTGCTGGCAGCAATCTCGTCTGCGGTATAAAGCCCCAGCTCGACGAGCTGCGCGGCAAGCAGGTCGGTCACACGCGCCGGCCACTCGATATCGCAGATTGCGGTGATGGCACGGCTGAGCACCTCGAGCGACGTGCCGCCGTAGGGGTTGGAAGAATGTCCACCCGCGCTCTTTGTCTTGAGCACAATGTCGGCATAGCCTTTCTCAGCCAGGTCGGCGTGCATGAGCCAACCCTCGCCCGCGCTGTACTCGGCAGCCGGAACGATGCGGTAGTCGCCCTCGTCGATTAGGTACTCAAGCTCAATGCCGCGCTCCTCGAGCGCACGGCCGATGGCGCCTGCGCCGCACTGCGTCGTCTCCTCGTCCTGGCCAAAGGCCAGGAGCAACGTGCGCTCGTGCTGCCAGCCGTGGGCGAGCGCGTACTCAACGGCCTCGAGAATGCCTGCGACCTGGTCCTTCATGTCGATCGCGCCGCGGCCCCAGATGTAGGTGTCGTCCACGTGCCCGCTAAAGGGGGCATGCGTCCAGTCGGCCTCGGTACCGGGCACCACGGGGACCACGTCCATGTGGCCCATGAGCATAACGGGCTTAAGAGCCGGGTCGCTGCCGCCAAGCGTTACCAACAGCGAGTGGTCGATAAGCTCGACCTCGCCCGCCGCAAACACGCGCGGCCAGGCCTGCTGCATATAGGCGCGCAGGTCGTCGAAGGGCCGCCAGTCCACCGCCTCGGCATCCATGCTCGAGATGGTCGGAAACGACAGCACGCGGCCCAGGCGCTCGCACGCACCGGCCTCGTCTATATCGGCAAAATCATCCTCATGCGCAAAAAAGCGCCAAACCTCGGCCATGACATCCTTTCGATTGTGACGACAAAGGCCGCCCCACGGGAGCGGCCCTGCAACGCAAGAGTTTGCGGTCGGTTATTTGTCCTCGAGATAACGCGAGAGGAACTCGCGGGTGCGCTGGTGCTTGGGGTTGCCGAAGAGCTCGGCCGGCGCGGCATCCTCGAGCACCACGCCCTTATCCATAAAGACCACGCGGTCGGACACGGTTCGGGCAAAGGCCATCTCGTGCGTGACGACGACCATGGTCATGCCGTCGGCCGCGAGCTTGCGCATGACCTCGAGCACCTCGCCCACGATCTCGGGGTCGAGTGCGGAGGTCGGCTCGTCGAACAGCATGATCTGCGGATTCATGCACAGGGCGCGCGCGATGGCTACGCGCTGCTTTTGGCCACCGGACAGGCGACCCACGGCGGCGTGCGCGAACTTTTCGAGCCCCACGCTTGTCAGATGCCCCATCGCGACCTTCTCGGCCTCGGCCTTGCTCATCTTTTTGAGTGTGACGGGCGCAAGCGTGCAGTTGTCGAGCACATCCATGTTGTTGAACAGGTTAAAGCCCTGGAACACCATGCCGATGTCCTCGCGGAGTTTATTGATATTGCAGCGCTCGGCCGTAAGGTCCTGGCCGTGGAACCAGATGTGGCCCGCGTCCGGGGTCTCGAGCAGGTTGAGACAGCGCAGGAAGGTCGACTTGCCCGAGCCCGAAGCGCCGATAATGGTGACGACCTCGCCGGGGTTAACGGACAGGTCGATGCCCTTGAGCACCTCGAGCGAGCCGAAGCTCTTGCGCAGGCCCTCGACGCGGATAAGCGGCTCATTGGTCTGTGCGGCGGCCGCGGTGCCGGTAGTGGCGATATCTGCCATGATGATTCTCCTCGTCTTGAGCCTAGTTGGAGCTGGGCAGCGTTGCCGGGGCCTCGGCGCCGAGCTTTTTGCCAAAGGCCTCGAGCAGGCGGCTCGCCACGAGCGTCAGGATCAGGTAAACCACGAGCGCCACGCAGTAGACCTCCATCTGGCGGTAGTACACGCCGGCGACGGTGGTGGTGGCGTACATGAGGTCGAACACGCCGATGACCGAGAGCACCGACGAGTCCTTGATGTTGATGATGAGCTCGTTGGTGAGTGCCGGAATAGCGTTTTTAATGCCCTGGGGGAACACGACCTTGCGCATAGCCTGCCACTGCGACAGGCCCAGCGAGCGCGCTGCCTCGGCCTGGCCGGCGTCGATGGATTCGATGCCGCCGCGCAGGACCTCCATCATGTAGGCGGTGGAGTTGAGCGAGATGGTGACGAGGCCGGCGGTAAAGGTGCTCCAGATCTGGTTGGCCTGGGCGGTCTCGAAGCCCATGCCGCGCAAAACGGTGAAGCCCGCGTAATAGATGAGCAGACCCTGAACCATCATGGGCGTGCCGCGCACGATGGTGGAGTAGACGGTCGCAAAGCCACGGCCGATACTCTTAAAGAAGCGCACCAGGTCGTTATCCACGCGGTCGAACGTCTGAATACGCAGGAACACAAAGAGCAGCGCCAGGAAGAATGCGATGACGGTGCCGAAGGTCGCAAGCGCGATGGTGATCTCGATACCGCGAATGAAGAAGTCCCCGCTCTTGTAGGTCATGTAGACCAGGCTCGACAAAAAGTCGCTGGGGTTGGAATCCGAGACAATGCTCACCTGCACCAGATCGATAAACGACATGACGCAGCGGTCCACGAAAAAGATCGCCGCGATGGCAACCACGACATAGCTGCCTAAGCGTGCGCCACGACGGAAACGCTCGGATGCGAACGGCGACGCCTCGCGATAGTCGTTCCAGTGCATGAGCTTGGTGACCAGCGCCGCCGCCGACACGACGAGCCAGGCCCAAAGAATCGCCCAAAGGCAATCTTGGAACACGCCCGTGGGGGCCAAGAAGCTCAGCGGCGTGGGGTTGCGCTGGCTAAACGCCAGGCCGAGCGCCGCGATAACGCTCGTGCCCAGGTATACATAACGGTGGTCGGCCTTGATAAAGGAGGCCAGGCGATTAATGGTTTTCATGCTGCCTCCCTATGCCGGCTGACGGTCGAGGCACGCGTCCCACATTTGGTCGCGCTCCTCTTGGCTAATGCCCTTGAGTGTCTTGTCGATGAGCTTAAGCAGCTTGTCCGAGCCCTTGCGGCAACCGACATTTGCCGCAACCTCCTGCTTAAAGCCCTCGCCCTCGGCAAAATGGATGGGGACGATACCGGGATTTTGGGCCATATAGCCCTTCTCGTTCTCGGTGTTGTACGTCACGGCGTCACAGGTACCCTGCAGCAGGTTCGAGAACACCGTGGGAACCGAATCGACCGGGTTCTTGTGCACAACGCCCGGGATCTCGTCGATGACGGTGTCGAGCATGGTGTCCTTTTGGCCGAGCACCGTGGCGCCGCTAAAGTCACTGAGCTTGGTGGCGTTTTGGTAGGGCGAGCCCTCTTTTACGAACAGGCCAAAGTAGCCAATGAAGTACGGGTCGGAAAAGCCTACGGACTCCTCGCGCTCGGGCGTGGCGCTCATGCCGGCGATGATGAGGTCGATTTGGCCGTTGTTGAGCGAATCGATAAGGCCCGAAAAGCTCTGCTTGACGGCAACGGGCTCGCCACCGAGGGCCTTGCAGACGATCTTGGCGATCTGCACGTCGTAGCCATCGGCATAGGCGCCCTGCACGTTGTCGATGGGGATGGTGTACTCGCTGGCTTCGGAGACCTGCCAGTTGTACGGGGCGTAGGCCGCCTCCATGCCAATGCGGATCTTGTCCTTGCCGATCACGGAATCGGACAGGTCGTCGCGACCGCCGCCCGTCGTGGGCTGAACTACTTCCAGCGTGGAGGGGCGCTGGCAACCGGCAAGTGCGCCGGCGACGACGGAAGCGCTCGCAGCGAGAGCGCTACCCAAAAAGATGCGACGGCTGCATACCGGCTGGCGCTGCGCATCGCACTGTTGGGGAGAATGCATAATCTGCCTTCCCTGTTGAATCGTATGCTGATAACTTAACAGGATACCGCTCAGCGCCACCTCCAGCAAATGCATATATAAATGCATATATACAAGTTTACGAACTGAAAACGATTGGTAGTCGTTGGGGACGTTCTTAAACGACTAGTCAAACAAGAACGTCCATTACAGTCGAAATTGTCAGCCCGGGACCGTCTCGGGCTACGATTGAGGCGCGCCCAGAACGGGCCGCCGACCGGGCGCCCGCGCACGGCCGAACGTCCCTGCCCCCGAGAGGGCCTGTTGGGTGCTGCCG
>JAXJMV010000007.1:0-13175 GCA_036312985.1 Collinsella sp. | reverse complement strand
GGTTCGATGTCTGCCCGGATGCGACACTGAAGTGAGTGTCCATCCTCGCAGTATCCGGTTCTCAAGGTGCACGCCCCGCGGCTGATCCGGTTGCACCGGGCCGCGCGGCAAGGAGATATATTGCCAGACCGGAGGGGCGCCAGGGGCGGGAATCGCGCACTCCATATTTTGTTCACAAATGAATAGGTCCCTCAGTCGCATCACTGAGGTTAAAACTGAAGCATTGGCTTCTGATATTGGCGATGACCAGCTGTTTTATGAGTATTGAGACATCGGTCATCTCTGGAGCGCTACTTTACTCCAAAGGCATCAGCTATTTATTTCCCATCGGTAAAAGGCGGGTTTTGTTCGCCAAGCGTTCTTATATATAGCTAGATACGGGTTCGAACCCGTGCACCGGCAACAAAAAAGCGACCAACCGGAGTTGATCGCTTTCTATTCCATGGTGGGCCGTCAGGGGTTCGAACCCTGGACCTTGGGATTAAAAGTCCCCTGCTCTGCCAGCTGAGCTAACGGCCCGCGGGTGGCATTGTACCACGGTCTGGGACTATTCCCAACTCCATTGGCCGTTCTGGAAAATCACAACTTCACGTCCATCAGGCGTAATGCCCGTAATATCGATGTCGTCCGTGCCGATCATAAAATCGACGTGCGTGCTCGAGACGTTAACGCCATGCTCCAGGAGCTCCTCCTTGGACATGTCATACCCACCCTCGATGCATTCGGGGAAACCTACACCTAGCGCGAGATGGCAGCTAGCGTTCTCGTCATAGAGCGTATCGTAGAACAGAACACCACTTTCGCGAATCGGCGTGTTCTTGGAAATGAGTGCGACCTCTCCCAGGTGAGCAGCGCCCTCGTCAGTATCGATGATACTTGCGAGCGTTGCCTTGCCCACGCGGGCGTCGTAGTCCACCACGCGGCCGCCCTCGAACTTAATCCAAAAATCGTCGACCTTATTGCCGTGGTGGATGAGCGGCATGGCAGAGTACACGATACCGTCGGCGCGCATGCGATCGGGCGAAGTGAAGACTTCCTCGGTGGGAATGTTGGGGAAGAAGGGGTGCCCATCGGGCGTCTTGCCCTTGCCGCCGGCCCACTCGTGACCTTTCGTCATGCCAATCGTCAGATCGGTTCCATTTGCCGCGGTGTAATGCAGGTAGTCGAAACGATTGTCGTTCAGGAAACGCAGGTTCTTTTCGAATGCGGCGTCATGGAGTTCCCAGTCGCTCTCTGGGTCCTGGCCATCGGCGCGCGCGGTGTGCAGAATCGCATTCCACAGCTTATAGATTGCAACCTCATCGGCGTCTCCTGGGAACACCTCGTGCGCCCAAGCCACGACCGGAGCGCCGGCGATGCACCACGGATTGATGTTGTAATCCAGTCCACGGCGGAAAACTTTGCACTGCGTATTCCTCGCCTTTGATGCCGCGGCCGGCTTGGCTGGATTGATGCCCTTGAGGGCCGCAGGATCCGCACCCTCGATAAAGACAAAGCAGGCACCATCCTGGGCCAGGGAATCCAGCTGCATGCGCTTCCACTCGGGTGTCTGCTCAAAATAGCTTTTCTCGACATGCTCGTACGTGAGCCTCGTCACGGCATCATCGGCCCAAATGACCGTCACGTGGCCGGCGCCGGCAGCATAGGCCTCCGCGACCACCACGCGCGCAAACGGCGCGCACTCGACCGGAGACTGAACGACGACCTCCTGGCCGGGCTTGACGTTTACGCCCTTGCGGACAACCAGGCGCGCATAGTTTTTAATCTTGGGCTCCAGGGCCTTCATGCCCTCCAGAGCTTCTTCGACCGTCAGGGCAGCTCGAATCATGTGCCACTCCATCTATCTATAGAACAGTAAAAAGGCGCGCCGCTAAAACGACGCGCCTTATATCTTAGCGATATGTATGAATACAAACGCTACTTCTTCTTGGAGTCCTTCTTGTCCTCCTCGGCAGCCGCGCGCTCAATAAGAGCGTTGAGCTTGTTCTCGGACATGCCCTCGGCCTGCGCGCGGTACATGTTGCGCAAGGGACGAATACGAGCGAAGTCATAGATAAAGTCGCCCAAAATGATGACGTAGGACAAAACAATGCCGACCATCTGGACAGGGCTGGACACCATGCCAGCGGGAGCGAAGTACAGCGAGGCCCAAATTGCCACGACGAGCACCATGCCAATGGCGAGCACAATCCACCAGATGCGACGGCGCTTGGTATAGTCCTCGTCCTGCTTGAGGAGGATATTCGACACCGTATAGATGCGGTCCTCCTTGGCGCGCTGCTTAGCCTTGCGGGCGCGCTTCTCCTCTTTAGAGAGGCCCTCGAGGTTCTCGCCCTTCTCGAGCTCTTTGCGGCGTGCCTTAGACGAAGCCGGCACGACGCGAACGGAGCTCGCTGCTTGGCGGGCGGGCTTAGCAGATGCGGCAGACTTGCGCGCAACCCCGGTAACTTCGTGGGATTGCGTGCGCTTGTTCGTGGCGCTACGGGTACTCACTTATGCGTTCTCCTTCATGCTTGTGAACTGGGAGCCCGTGATGATCTGGAAGGCCTCGCGATAGCGCTCGGACGTGCCATCGATGACCTCGGCGGGCAGGTGCGGGGTCTCCCCCGTCATATCCCAGTTGGCCTTGAGCCAATTGCGGACGAATTGCTTGTCGTAGCTAGGCTGGATCTTGCCCTCCTCGTAGCTGGCAGCAGGCCAGAAACGGCTGGAGTCGGGCGTTAGGCACTCGTCGATCAGCGTGACCTTGCCATCGATGACACCGAACTCGAACTTGGTGTCGGCGATGATGATGCCTCGAGTCGCGGCATACTCGGCAGCGGCCTTGTAAATCTTGAGGGACAGGTCGCGAATCTGCGTGGCGATGTCCTCGCCCACGATCTCGCAGCAACGCTCGAACGAGATGTTCTCGTCGTGGTCACCGATCTCGGCCTTCGTGGACGGCGTGAACAGCGGCTCAGGAAGCTTGGAAGCCTCGGTCAGGCCCTCAGGCAGCTGGATGCCGCAGACGGTGCCGTTCTCGTCGTAGGTCTTCTTGCCCGAACCGGTCAGATAGCCGCGGACGATGCACTCGATAGGAATCGTCTGGGCCTTCTTAACCAGCATGGCGCGGCCAGCGAGGTAGTCACGATACTCAGCAAACTCCTCGGGGAAATCCGCCGGGTCGATGGAAACGAGATGGTTGGGGACGATGTCGGCAAACTTATCGAACCAGAATGCCGAGATGCGATTGAGTACCTCTCCCTTAAACGGAATCTCGTCGGGAAGAATAAAGTCGAACGCAGAAATGCGGTCGGTGGCGACCATCAGCAGGTTTTCACCGGCATCGTAAATATCACGAACCTTGCCACGGGAATCCGGACGACGCTCCATCGTTGTCACGTGAGTCACTCCTTACCTAAATACGACAGAAATGCGGGTTCTTTCCCGCATGTTTTCGCAAACTCGGAGCGGCAGGGACGCGGCCCCTCCTTCACCGAATAGCGAAAAGCTAGTGCTCCATTGTAGTAGATGCCGCGTCTGCCGTGTGCTCGCGGGGCAGATGAATTGTAAAAGTCGTACCCTTTCCAAGCTCCGACTCCACGGATATGTAGCCATGGTGACGCTCGACGATCTGCTTGGTCACGGCGAGGCCAACGCCCAGGCCGCCAGCTTCGCGGGCGCGGCTGGCATCGGCGCGCCAAAACCGCCCGAAGATGCGCGACAGATCGTCCTTGGCAATACCGATGCCGGTATCAGAAACGGCAATGCTGACGTGCTTGCGGTCACTTAGCACCGACACCACGACCCAACCGCCCTCGGGGGTGTAGCGCATGGCGTTGCTCATGAGGTTGATAACACATTGCGTGATCATGTCGGGATCGGCCTCGACGACATCGTCGTGACCCTGGGTCTCGTCCGCAAAACGCAGGCGCAGATCGCGGTCGACAAACAGGCGCTCCTGGGCATTGACGATGGAACGCACGAAAGGAACCATGTCCACCGGCTCAAGGTTGAGCGGAGCCGTGCTGTTTTCCATGCGCGACAGGTCGAGCATCTGCTGCACCAGACGAGCCAGGCGGCGCGTCTCGGAAGCAACGGTCTCCAAATGCTCATCGTCGGTGGGATACACGCCATCCTGCATGGCCTCGACCGTTGCGAGCATGGCCATAAGCGGCGTGCGAAGCTCATGTGCAACGTCTGAGGTCAGGCGCTTCTCGTGTTTCATATCCTTCTCGAGCGAAGTGGCCATCTCATCGAAGGTCTCACCCAGCTGATCGATCTCGTCATCACCGCGCAGTCCCGTGCGAGCCGACAGGTCGCCGTCACGGATTTGCTTTGCGGTACTGGTGATGCGATGAATCGGCTTGGTGAGCATGCGCGACACGAGCGATCCGATAACGACCGAAATGCAGATTGCAACAACCGCGGCGAGGGCCATGGCGTTAAAGGTCTTCTCCCTAAACGCAGAGTCCGCCTTGGTGAGCAGAGCGTCGGAGCCGATGGCCCACAGCTTTACCTGTCCGACATGCTCGCCGGAAGACGTTACAATCTCGACGTTAGCAACGCTATCGGAGTCGGTTGGAGCAGACGAGACCGGGCTATGCGATGCCCTCTTGCCGCTCGTGTCGTCGGTCGTAGCCTGGTTTTCGCGTACATCGGCGGTGGCGCTTGCCGAGGGCCAGGAATCGTCATAAACGATCACGCCCTTTTTATTGACGACCTGCATGCCCAGATCGTCGGAAACCAAACTCGACGTTGCGACCGTGCGCAGTTCTCCCGCGGTCCAAGAGCCGTTTTCCTCATATGAGGTCGCCAACTTCTCGGCAGCGGAATTTGCGATTTCGACGATATTGGAGCGTGTGTAATCCGAAAAGACTGTGCCCCACACAACAGAGACAACGCCCACCAGCACCAATACTGTCATGAGCGATGTCAGAGCAAAAGCAAGTGCCATGCGCGAGGGATAGCTCATCGTTGGCCGTGAATCGGAACGAGGCGTGTTCCAACTAGCCTTGGAACCCGCCTCGCTCTCCTGCTTGTGCTTTTGTCCGATTTCAAAGCGCGCAGGTGTCATATGTGATTTCCCTATTTCTCGTCCGACTTATCGGTCTTGGCCGGAGCCTCGAAGCGATAGCCGACACCATGGACGGTGTAGAGCCACTTGGGCTTCTTGGGATCATCGCCCAGCTTGGCGCGAAGATTCTTCACGTGGCTATCGATGGTGCGCTCATAGCCCTCAAAGTCATACCCGAGCACTTTCTCGACCAGCTCCATGCGGTTATACACACGGCCGGGATGGCGGGCAAGCGTGGTGAGCAGCTTGAACTCGGAAGCCGTCAGATCGACTTCCTTGCCCTCGACCAAGATCTTGTGGCCCGAGATATCGATGACCAGATCGCCGAAGTCGAGTACCTCGACGGCGGGCTCGTCGGCCTGATGGGCACGGCGGAACAGAGCGCGAACGCGGGCGACGAGCTCGCGCGGCGAGAACGGCTTAATCAGATAGTCGTCGGCGCCGAGCTCAAGACCGATAATACGGTCCTCGATCTCGCCCTTAGCCGTCAGCATGATGATGGGGACATCCGAGGTATCGCGAATGGTGCGGCAAACGCGCTCGCCGGGAATCTTGGGGAGCATAAGGTCGAGCACGACCAGGTCGAACTGATGCTTCTCGAACTCCTCGATCGCGGACTGGCCGTCGCCGACGCCCACAACCCAGTAGCCTTCGCGCTCGAGATAGGCAGCGACGGCGTCACGGATTGCCTTCTCATCCTCGACCAGCAGAATCTTTTTTGCATCTGAAGCCATAACACGGCCCCCCTGTCTCAATTAGCTACGAACAAGCCCATTTTAACGCACCTGAGCCCGCCGGATGCCGCTATGACGCGGCAGCTCGGCGGGCGGTACTCACAATTACAACGCGTTTATTCCCCTGTTGGCGCCTTTTTAACCCCTCTAAGCTTAAAGAGAGAATAGACGTGCAGTGACCGTCTCTGGTATACCCTGGCTGTTGCGCACCGTGGCGTACGTAAGGAATGAGTCCGATTTTCCCGCCGTAGCTGGATAATCGCCATACTCCAAAGCGCGGTCGGGCGACAGCAGCGAGCCATAGGTCTTGGCAGAGGTGTCGATCAGGAAATGCGACGCCTGTACCTTAACAAGGTATTTATTCTTCTTGCCAGCCGCACATGCGAGCGGCTCGCGGGACAGGAAGAGGTACGGCCCTCCCTCATTACCGATATATGTGCCCATATTGCCCAGGCTGCCCACGCCACTATAGGCCGCCTCGAT
The DNA here is from genome assembly GCA_036312985.1 of Collinsella sp. Lineage (GTDB taxonomy): Bacteria > Actinomycetota > Coriobacteriia > Coriobacteriales > Coriobacteriaceae > Collinsella. The sequence continues at coordinate 6,902 of JAXJMV010000007.1, read as the reverse complement.
AGAAAACACGAAGGTATCGCCCATATATACGGCCTCGAAAGGCGAGACTGACGAGGGAAGGACTAGCTGGGCACGTTTGGTGTTGTTGCCGTCGGTCAGATCGATTGCCGTTATGCCGTAGTAGACGCCCTCGTCGTTGCGGACACGCGGCGAGATGGTCAAAATGCCGTCGCTCGCGCGCGGGGGCGATGCAAAGCGGCCCGTCGATTTCCAAATTACCTCGGCCTTGGATTCATCAAGCGAGCGACGATAGCAAAACGAATCACTACTCGTTTTATTGCCGCCTGCCGAAGGCATTTTATACCAGATGACTGATGCCCCGAACGCCGTAAACAGCGGCGGATCGTAGTCCTTGCCACCTCGATCGAGCTCAACCACGTCGCCAGAGAGCGAAGCGCCCGACAGATTTTGAGCGTAGAGCTTCCACGATGAATTGGCAAAGTTCATCTCAACCCACGCGAATACGCCGTCGCCGGCACGGACATCGTAGAATGCATATCCCGTGCCCTCGATAGGATCCTCGATTAATGTGGTAAGCGAGCCATCGCCCAGGTTGAGCACACCGAGCGTGTTGGCGTGCAGTGCCGATGCGGGCGCCATCATTGCCGCGGCGTAATCGCCGTCGCAGTAGTACAGCAGCGTACCCAGAGGCAGCGTCCACGACGCCGCCGGCTCAAGATCGATGTCGACTGCCTCGTACTCATCCGTAATCGAGATGATTTTGGAATCATCCTTGATAACCTGCGGCTCGCCGGCGTCATCATCGCTGGTGCCCGTTTTTTTCGAGCATCCGGCAAGCACCGTGGCAGCGCCCGCGGCAGCCCCACCGAGTACAAAGCCGCGACGCGATATTCCGTTCTTGATGTGATCGGCGATACCCATTAGGCGATCTCGGTGCGAGCGGCCTCGATAGCGCGTGTAAGCTGGTCGGCGCAGGAGGTCTTTTTCATACCGCAGGTATTACCGGCGAGAACCTCGATTACGCGATCGGCAGGAGCGCCCTCGACCAGCTTGGAGATAGCCTTGAGATTGCCGTCGCAGCCGCCGGTAAACTCAACGCCCATCACCTTGTTGCCGTCATCGGAAAGATCAAGGTGAATATTGCGAGCACACACGCCCTGAGGCTTGTAATCAAACGAAATCATGCGATCCCCTCTCAGAATGTTATTCGAGACGACTATTATCCCCGTCTTTCCCTAAATGCAACGAGGCGCTTTGCCGGCAACACACATTACCAGCAAAGCGCCCTAAAAAGCTAACGTTATGCCCGAACCTACTCGAAGCTCAGCTGCTCCAGACGATCAAAGACCGTGTCGATACGGGTGAGGAAGTCCCACGGATCAAAGATCTCGTCGAGCTTCTCCTGGCTGACGGTGCAGCGCGGGTCGGCCTCGAGACGCTCCTTAAAGGTGGGGCCGGAGACACAATCCTGTACCTCGTGCCAGGTTGCCATGGCGTTCTCCTGCACAATGGCGTACGCGTCCTCGCGGGTGATGCCCGTGTCGACGAGGGCGAGCAGCACCTTGGAGGAGAAGATGAGGCCGCGGGTCTTATTGAGGTTGGCCATCATGCGGGCAGGGTACAGCTGCAGGCCGTCGATAACGCGGATGAGGCACTGGAACATGTGGTCGAGTGCGATGAAGCTATCGGCCTGGGCGACACGCTCGGCAGAGGAGTGCGAAATGTCACGCTCGTGCCACAGGGCGACGTTATCGAAGGCGACCTGGGCGTTGGACTTCACGACGCGCGACAGACCGCAGACCTTCTCCATGGTGATGGGATTGCGCTTGTGCGGCATGGCGGAGCTGCCCTTTTGGCCCTTACGGAACGGCTCCTCGGCCTCGAGCGTATCAGTCTTCTGCAGATTGCGGACCTCGGTCGCGATGCGCTCGCAGGTGGCTGCGGTGGTGGCGAGAACGCCGGCGAGATAGGCGTGATGGTCGCGGCTGATAACCTGCGTGGACAGCGGGTCGTGAACCAGGCCCAGGTGCTCGCAGACGTACTCCTCGACAAACGGCTCGATGGAGCTGTACGTGCCGACAGCGCCCGAGATGGCACCGAAGGCAACATTCTTGCGGGCGTCCTCAAGACGATCCAGATCGCGCTTGAGCTCCCAGGCCCAAGAGCCAAACTTCATGCCGAAGGTCATCGGCTCGGCGTGGATGCCATGAGTGCGGCCGGCACAGAGCGTGTTGCGCTCCTCAAAGGCGCGACGCTTGCAAATCTCGCCGAGCTTCTTGACGTCCTCGATGATCAGGTCGCAGGCCTGGGTGAGCTGGTAGCACAGGGCCGTGTCGCCCAGATCGGAGCTGGTCATGCCATAGTGAACCCAGCGGCTGGGCTTGGGGTCGCCCTCGGGAACATCGGCATCGATGTATTCCTTCATGTTGGTCAGGAAGGCAATGACGTCGTGGCGCGTGACTTCCTCGATCTCATCGACCTTCGCCTTCTCAAAGTTGGCATGGTCGCGGATCCACTGGGCCTCGTCTTTGGAAATACCGATCTTGCCGAGCTCCGCCTGGGCCTCGCAGGCCAGAACCTCGATTTCCTGCCAAATGGCGTACTTGTTCTCGAGGGAGAAGATGTGTCCCATCTCCGGGCGGGTATAGCGATCGATCATAGCGGCTCCTTTTTGGTTATTGGCACGTTGGTCGTAACCCAACCATTGTACCGTGCGCAGGTGCAAGTATGGGCAGTAGGCATTAACCTAACATTTTGGAATTGGAGCGACCATGAGGACGTCTGCGTATTTGCTTCGCAAATCCGCACCGGCTTCAGGCGAGCCCCTCAGCCTCACGAAGCCGCGGGGGAAGACTTTGTTGAATTGGCCGTCCCCATGTCTCCCGCACTCGATGGAGCGGACAACGGGACATCCGCGTATTTGCTTCGCAAATCCGCACCGGCTCCAGGCGCCTGTCGGCGCCTTCGCCTGCTCGCTACAAACGCTTCGCGTTTGCTTTACGCTCGCACCCTGTCGGGTTCGAGTCCCGGCGCTTTATTGAAAAAAGCACGGCACCGTAATGGTGCCGTGCTTGTGCTTCTAGCTGGAGCGGGCAACGGGACTCGAACCCGCGAGTGTCAGCTTGGGAATCTTGCACACAAGTGTTCAAAGAGATAAAAAGCGTTGCTAACGTTGCAGGTAAAACGCACGTTATGTGCCATAATGTGCAACGTAGACCAAAGAGATACACGCTATTTGGTCTACATTTGGTCTACGTTTTGGTCTACGGAGCACGCATGGAGTACACGCACTACATAGCCGCGAACCTCGAAAGCAGGGGCGGGAAATACCGCGCGGCGCTGAAATACATCGACGAGGACGGCGCGAGGAGGAAAACGACCAAGGCCCTCAAGGCCACCGGGAAACGCGCGGCCCAGAAAGAGCTTGAGGAGTGGCGCGCGGCCATGGAGGCCGAGTGGAACCAGAGGCAGCGCGAGGGCGCGGCGTTGGCGGTTCTGGGGTTCGACCCGGAGACGGTACTCACCGTGGCCGCCTACGTTCGCCGCTATATCGACGGCAAGCGCCCGAGCATCGACCCGTCAACGTTCAACGAGTACGGGCGTCTGCTCGACAACATCATTTCCCCGCTGCTCGGGGAGGTGGCGCTTTCCGATCTCAACCCGGACATGGTGAGGGCGTGGGTTGCCAAGATGGGCGAGACGTACGCCCCCGGCACGATGAAAAAGGCGCTCACGCTGCTACGGTCTGCGTGCAATCAGGCCGTCGATACCGATTTGTTGGGCAAAGACCCGACCCGAGGCGTAAAGCCGCCCAAGGCCGGACGTCCACGCCCCAACTCGCTTACCGCCGAGGGCGTGCGAACCGTGCGCGAGGTACTCAGGGTGGCGGGCATGACCCCGGCTATGCTCGGGGTGAAAATCGCCCTATACACGGGCATGAGGGAGGGCGAGATATGCGGCCTCCGGTGGGCGAACGTCGATACTGATAGCGGCGTGCTCAAGGTGGAGGACAGCATAGGCCGCGACGGGACGAGGTTCTACGCCAAAGACCCCAAGAACGACGGCAGCGCCCGCGCGGTGTATTTCGGCTCAGAGCTTGCCGCCGATCTCGTGGCCCGGCGCGAGGAGATGGAGGCCGCTTGCCTCGCTGCGGGCGTGCCCTTCACCGGGGCGCTCTACGTGCTCGGGGACATCCGCGGCGGTTTCATGCGCCCCAACACGATTTGGCAGAGGTGGCGCAACCTTGCCGAGGCACTGGAGCTGAAAGGGACGAGAGGAACCCGCCCGACGTTCCACGACCTGCGGCACACGTTCGCAACCATGGCCGTAGCCGCCCACGTGGACATTAAGGCAATCTCGGCGTCTATGGGGCACTCGAACGCCGCCATGACGCTCAACATCTACGCCGACGCGACAGCCGAGGGCAAGCAACGCGCGGCCCAGACCATGCAAGCCGTTTTGTCGAGCGGTGAGGCGTGATGGACGCCGAATATATCGAGCATCAGGATAAGCACGGTAAAACGAGGGCAATTTCCCTAAACGTCGAGGCCGTCGAAAGGCTCAATGAGGGGGCGTGGCGCTTCGGCGTCCCTCCGTTCTCAACGTTCCTCGACGGCGGGCGCGGTATCGTGGAGCTACTCAAGAGATTCGACATTCCCCGGAAAGAGCTAGCCGCCGAGTTACAGGTATCACGGGCGACGGTTACGAACTGGACAAGACGCGACGATCTCGAACCGCACAGAGCTCTGTGTGTGCTTAGGGCCGTTTCGGAGATACTGCGCAGGCGAGGGGCCGCTGACCCTGACGCAGATATTGCGCGCTACGTTGCGCCGAAAATGGCTCCACCTCCGTACATAGACGTTGCGAAAACGAAACGCAGGTTTGCGTCCGAGGCGCTTAACCGGTTGACTGACCCACAGGTCGATATTCTGTTAGAGGTTATGCGCGGGCTGATGTTTTGCAATGGCGAAACAGAGGAGGCAAACGAACTTGCCAGAGCCATCGCGGCGCTAGAGGCAACGCAGAAATGAAAATCTTTTCAATCCGCCCGACACGTTTTCTGGAGTCACTAAATCGCATTGACATAGTGCCAGCACGGATAGACCGATAATTTAACAGCACGTCGAGAAACAGGCGCTCTACTGAACAATCGCAGGTAGAGCGCCTATTTTATGTTTCGTTGCAGCATAGCTATAACCGTTATAGAGCGCTCAAGAAGATAGCAACCGAACCATTGGAGGGATATACCCATGTGCACTCAGGAACATCTCGACGAACTCAGGAAAGCCGCGAACGAGGGCCGCTATTCCGATATTCCCAACCCGCTCACGGCACCGGAGGCGGCAGCTATCGCCCGTCGCTCGCGCGTGACTATCGCCCGCGCCTGCCAAAGCGGACAGCTCAAAGCCTCGAACACGGGCACCCGCTGGAACGTCAACCGTGACAGCCTGCTCGCATACGCGGGCCTCATCTAGGGCGCGGCGCATGAGGCCGATTAGGACGGCGCTCGGGGCCGCGAGGCGCGCGGCGAACGCCGACGTTCCGGGAATGACCGGGCGGCAGATGGGCGAGGAGATAGACCGCCTCACGGCCCGTCTAGCCGCCAAGGGATACAGACAGCCCTACCGCGCTTGGGCGCGGGGCCGTATCGAGGCCATCGGGCGCGAGATAGCGAGACGAAAGCGAGGGGGCGGCGGCAGTGTGGAACGAGGATATTAGGCCCGTGCCCGTGAACATGGGGAGGCTCATAACGTCGGCTCAGGCGGGCGCGGTGCTCGATCTCAGCGAGAGGGACGTTCGCCGCCTCATCCGGCAAGGGGCGCTCGACGAGGTGCGCATAGGGCGGCGCGTCTACGTAACCCGCAAGTCGGCACTCGCACTCGTGGGGGTGGACGATGGATAGCGAAAAGCGGGCAGAGTACCGCCGAGAGGTCGAGCGGCGGGCGGCGGCGCTCAGGCGCATGAGGAAGGACCGGGGCATTGCGAGCGGCAAGCCTCCGTGCGCATACGACAAGATTCAACTGCGGGACTACCTCGCGTCGCTCAGGATAGAGGACGAGGGCGAGCGGTGCGCCTACCTTGCCGCGCTCATCGACTATTGGTTCACGGGCGTGTGCCCCGATCATCTGGACGGCGTGCCCCGCGCCTATTTCGACGCAAACGCCGACCGCCTCAGCGACGCCCGCGAGGACTCGTGGCGAAAGGCCAACATGCTGCGGGACATAGACCTCACCGGGTGGCTGGAGGGCGGGAACGGCAACGTTCCCCCAGCTGGAGAGGGGGTATCACACCCCGTGTCAGACCCCGTGTCAGACGGGGTGTGCGCACAGCATGGCTATAAACTACTACCTACTAGCTATGACCTATCCGCTACTAGCCATGGGCCTATAAGCCCAATGGCTAGTAGCGAGGAGGCTACCGACTATGAGCGAGGCCCCGGCGTTTTCGAGACGGGCGAGACGTTCTTTCATGCCCCGTGCCCCGTATGCCATGAGGCGGTGAAGGCATGGATAGACGGCAGCGGGCTAATCGTTTCGAGCTGCGGCAGGCACGGCATGAAAACCGTCGGCCTGCCACCATCAGGTCTGGAGGCCGTGAGGGAGAACGGTCGAAGCTCATACGTGCTCAGGGAAAGCGGGGAGCATGGGGAAGGCTAGGGCGCTATCCATGCCGAATGGGTGCCCGATGCCCTCAGTCGTTCCCGGTGGAGCGCCGCGCACGCCCTCAAAGAGATCGAGGAGGCGGAGGCCGAGGCAGCGGGAAAGCGCAAGCACCGCTAATCAGGAACCGCTTGATGTCCTGGGTTGATTTCCGATCTCAGCCGAACACATTGAGCAAATAGGCCATTCCCGCACTTAGCTGAACGCCCCCGCGGCCCCTCCTGGGGTCCGGGGGCGCCGTTTTCCCAGTTGAAGGAACGGTGGAGATGTGTTTCGATAGGT
>JAXJMV010000006.1:0-20536 GCA_036312985.1 Collinsella sp. | reverse complement strand
TACCTGCGGGAACGATAGGCAACCGGACACACATTCTGTCCGAGCGGTTAAAAGCGGGCACGGAATTTAAACGGCTGAAAAAGGGGCATCGACCTGCGCCGATGCCCCCAACGTGGACACACATTTTGTCCTATAAGCCACAAGATAATAGGACGGCCCCGCATCTCCCCGATTGGAGAAATGCGGGGCCGTCCCACATATCGAACTACAAGCGAAATCGTCGATTAACGGCGGGCTGCCTTAACAAGCTCGGCAACCTTGGCAACGACCTCGTCGATCGCCACGTCCTCGCGCTCGCCCGTAGCACGGTCCTTGAGCTCAACGGTGCCATTCTTAAGGCCGCGCTTGCCCAGAACCACCTGATACGGGAAGCCCATGAGGTCGTTATCGGCAAACTTAAAGCCCGGACGCTCATCGCGATCGTCGACGACGACCTCGATGCCCTCGGCACACAGGCCATCAACAATCTGCTCGCAGACGGTAGCGCACTCTTCCTTCTTGGGATCAAGCGGAATCACCGCGACCTCGTACGGGGCAACGGAGACCGGCCAGACGATACCGTGCTCGTCGTTGTGCTGCTCCACGACGGCAGCAAGCGAGCGGGACACGCCCACGCCGTAGCAACCCATGATGAGCGGCTTCTCCTTGCCGTCCTCATCCATAAAGGTGGCACCCATGGCCTCGGAGTACTTGGTGCCCAGCTGGAAGACCTGAGAGACCTCGATGCCGCGGGCAGCGGAGAGCGGCTTGCCGCAGTGCGGGCAGGGGTCGCCGGCGACAACGGTGACCAGATCGGCCCACTCATCGACGGTAAAGTCGCGCTCGGGGCAGGCACCGGTAAAGTGATAATCGACCTCGTTGGCACCGCAGGCCCACTGTTTGGACTCGCGCAGGCTCTCGTCGCAGACCAGACGAATGCCATCGGGCAGGTTAACCGGTCCGATAAAGCCCTTGTGCAGACCGTTCGCCTGAAGCTCCTCGTCGGTCATCATGCGATAGCCCTTGCCAAAGACGTGCTCGGCCTTGCAATCGTTGAGCTCGTGATCGCCCGGAACAATGGCCACGACCGGCTTGCCCTCGGCGTCGATGAGTGCCAGCGACTTGCGCGTGCCGTTCTCGGGGAACCCAAAGAACTTAGCAACAGCCTCAATGGTGCCCATGCCCGGAGTCTCAACCTTGGTGAGCGTACCGTCACCAGGACCCTCGGTCACGACGACCTTGGTGCTTGCAGCCTCGTCATCGGCAGCGAAGCCGCAATCGTCGCAGTAGACGAGCGAAGCCTCGCCGGCGTCAGCCAAAGCCATGTACTCGACGGAGGTATCGCCACCGATCTCGCCAGAATCGGCGACGACGGGCAGAGCCTTGATGTAGCAGCGCTCGCAGATATTGGCGTACGCCTGCTTCATCTTGTCGTACTCCTCCTGCAGGCTCTCCTGCGTGGCGGAGAAGCTGTAGGCGTCCTTCATGATGAACTCGCGGCCGCGCATCAGGCCAAAGCGGGGACGGAACTCGTCGCGGAACTTGTCCTGAATGTGATACAGGTTGACGGGCAGCTGCTTATAGGAGCGTAGCTCGTTGCGCACCAGGGCCGTGACGGTCTCCTCGTGCGTGGGGCCCAGGACGAACTCGCGACCATGACGGTCGTCAAAGCGCACAAGCTCCTTGCCATAGGCGTCGATGCGGCCGGACTCGCGCCACAACTCGGCGTCGACCATGATAGGCATCATAAGCTCCTGGGCGCCGGCAGCGTCCATCTCGTCGCGCACGATGTTCTCGATCTTACGGATCGAGCGCCAGGCAAGCGGCAGGTAGGAATACAGGCCGGCGGCCTCCTTGCGGATCATGCCGGCACGGAGCAGCAGGCGGTGACTGGCGAGCTCAGCGTCCGCCGGATCCTCTTTAAGCGTCGGCGCATAGAGCTTAGACATATACATTGCTCGGGTCATTTATTTCTCCTCAATAAGCTTGTCGACCTCTGCCATAAGCGCGTCGACAATTTGGTCCTCAGCTACTTTACCAATGATCTGGCCATGCGAAAAGAGCAAGGCCTGACCACGTCCGCAAGCAACGCCCAGGTCGGCATCAGAAGCCTCGCCGGGGCCATTAACGGCACATCCCATAACGGCAATCGAAAGCGGCGCGGTATAGTTCTTAAGCCGCTCGGTTACTTCCTCGGCAATGGGAATAAGGTTAACCTGGCAGCGGGCGCACGTGGGGCACGAGACAATCTCGGGGCCACGGCGACGCAGGCCCAACGACTGCAGAATACCCCAGGCAACCGGCGGCTCCTCAACCGGATCGGCTGTGAGCGACACACGCATGGTGTCGCCAATGCCTTCGGAAAGCAAGATACCCAAGCCTACAGAGCTCTTGATGGTGCCCTGGAGCTTGGTCCCCGCCTCCGTCACGCCCAGGTGAAGCGGAACGTGGGGAATCTCACGCGACAGGGCTCGATAGGTATCGAGCGTCGTTTGCACGCTATGGGCCTTGGCCGAAAGCACAATGTTCGTAAAGCCGCGGTCCTCAAAGTGCTTGACGAAGCGCTCGCTCGACATCACGAGCTTTTCGGGCTGCGTGAGGTCGTCGCGCTCGGCGATATCCTGCTCAAGCGAACCAGCGTTGACACCGATGCGAATTGCGCAGCCCGCAGCACCCGCGGCATCGATGACAGCATCGACCTTGGCCCAATCGCCGATATTACCGGGATTGATGCGGAGCTTGGCGGCACCGGCCTCCACAGCGCCAATGGCCAGCTTGTGGTTAAAGTGGATATCGGCAACGATTGGCACCGGAGACTCGGCACAGATGGTGCGGAAACCCTCAAGCGCGGCCTCAGTGGGCACGCTCACACGCACGATATCGCAGCCAGCCTGCGCCAACGCGCACACTTGCGCAAGTGTTGCCTTGGCATCAGCGGTATCGGTGCAGGTCATGGATTGGACCACCACCGGCGCACCGCCACCGATCTGCACACCGCCCACATGCACGGGGCGCGTCAAATCGCGAGGCAAAGGATGGGATAAAGACAATCCAAACACTCCCCTACAGAATAAATCGAAGGATGTCGGAACGAAGCATATAGACAAACAGCAGCACAAAGAGCGCGATGCCCACATAGCTCACAATCGTCTGGACCTTGAGCGGAAGCTCGCGGCCCACAATCTTTTGAATGATCTCGATGACCAGCTTGCCGCCATCGAGTGGTGGGATGGGCAGCAGGTTCATAAAGCCAAGCGAGAACGAAATGAGGGCGGCAAACGAAAGGAATGTGGCAGGACCGGCAGCAGCAGCCTGTGAGGACATAACGCTAATACCCACGATCGAAGAAGACTGATCGAGAATCTCCATCGTATGCTGCGGCTGGAGCAGGCGCATCACGCCCTCCGCGGTCTGCACAACATAGGAGAATGACAGACGCGCCGAGGTGATGGGGTCCAAACGGACTACCTGCGTAGAGGCATACACACCTAGGCGCTCGTCCTCTTTGAGCGCAACCGTGGTCGAATGCTGCTTGCCGTCACGCTCGTACTCGATGGCGATATCGTCCTTACCGGCGGCCTTGCCGATGGCATCGTAAACGTTCATCCATGTGGAGCACGATACACCGTCAACCGAAAGGATCGCATCACCAGCCTCGATACCCGCCTTGGCGGCAATAGACCCCTCGTCAACCTGACCGATCACGTTGGTATCGATCGGCACGGTGACGCCCGCAATGGAATAGATGCTCATAAGCAGCAAAAAACCCGTCAGGATATTGACGAGAATGCCCGCGAGCAGCATAAAGGCGCGCTTGAGAAAGCCCTGGCCAAGATAAGTGTGCGAGCGCTCTTGCGCCAAGAAATCAGCCTCGCCGCACGGCAGCTCCCACACATCGCCCTCGGCAGTCGCATGCTCTCGATCGAACCGGCGGCCGTCAAAGGTGGTGTAACCCGCCGCGTCTCGCGGCAGCGTCTGATACTTGGTGGGATAGTAGCTCGGCGAGGGTTTCTCCCCTTCCTCATACCAGGGAGCGATGGAGCCCCAGCCCAGCAACAGAGCACAAGCCTCGAGCACATCCTCCTCGGAAAGCTCGAGCTCGACAGCAAGGTCGGCCACGGTCACGCGACCATGACGGTAGATAGCCGCGAGCACGCGATCGGCGCAGGAGACATCGGTCGGATCCATACCGCAGATGGCAGCGTAGCCACCCAGCAGCAGCGGGGTCACGCCAAACTTGGTTCCAATGCGACGCGACGTGTAATGGATGTCAAAGCGGCACGGCAGGCCCAAAAAGAACTCGGTCACACGGACGCCGCAGGCACGCGCCGCCAAAAAGTGGCCGCCCTCGTGCAAAAACACGAGGACGGAAAGCATCAGCAGGCCCCAAAAGACCGATGAGAGAACGCTCAGAACAGTATCCATAAAACGAAAAAGCAATCCTTATGGGTTAGGAACGGGTTGCGGAGAGTACCTGCGCAGCCTTTTCACGCGCCCACGCATCGATGTCGCGAAGCTGCTCAAACGAATCGACCGTCTGCATATCGTGGGCATCCATGCAGGATTCCACAATGCGATCGATATCGGTAAAGCTGCAGCCATCGTGCAGGAAGGCATCGACGGCGACCTCGTTGGCGGCATTGAGCACGCACGGCATGGTGCCACCCGTCTTGCCGGCACGCTCGGCCAGTGCCAGACAGCGGAAGGTATCCATGTCGGCAGCATCAAACGTGAGCTGCCCCAGCTCGCGGAAATCGATACGAGGCGCCGGGGTATCCCAACGCTCGGGATACGAGAACGCGAACTGGATGGGAATACGCATGTCGGAAGCACCGAGATGCGCCATCACGGAGCCGTCGGCAAACTCGACCATAGAGTGAATCTTGGACTGACGCTGCACGACCACGTTAATGAAATCGAGGTCGCAGTTAAACAGATGCATGGCCTCAATGCGCTCCAGGCCCTTATTCATGAGGGTGGCGGAGTCGATGGTGATCTTAGCACCCATGGCCCACGTGGGATGTGCGAGGGCATCGGCACGCGTCACGCGATTTAGCTCGTCGCGCGTGCGGCCAAAGAACGGACCGCCCGAGCAGGTGAGCCAAATACAATGAGCCTCGCGCGGGTTCTCCCCCAGATAGCACTGGTAGATGGCGGAGTGCTCAGAGTCGACTGGAATAAGCTGGCCCGGTTGCGCCAACGGCATAAGCAAGTCGCCACCGACGACGAGGGACTCCTTGTTGGCAAGGGCAAGACGCTTATTCGAGGTCAAGGCCGCATGGCTCGCCTCGAGACCGGCGGCACCCACAATAGCGACGAGTACGCAGTCGACATCGTCGCGACGCGCGAGCTCGCAAACCGCCTGCGCGCCAACGCCGAGCTTCGTTCCCTCGGGCAACTCCTGCAGCACGGCGTCATCGCCATGAGCGACATCGGCCACGGCAACCGCCGAAACCGAGAACTCGCGGGCAGCGGCAACAAGCTCGGAGGTACTGGAGTTAACGGACAGCGCCGTCACCTGCAGGCGATCGGCATGCTGGCGGCACACATCGAGCGCCTGGGTGCCGATGGAGCCCGTACAACCCAGGATGGCAACACGGAGGCGTCCATCGGGGCCATACGTCGTCTGGAATGACATTACAGCACGCCTCCGATCATCAGCATCAGCTGCGCGGTGATGCAGCCGAAGATAAGCGAATCGCTACGATCGAGCATGCCGCCGTGGCCCGGGATAAGGTTGCCGGAATCTTTGACGCCCACACCGCGCTTGATGCGCGACTCGATAAGGTCGCCGATAACGCCCAGAATGGACACGACCACGCCGCACAGCAGCGCATAGGGCAGGCTGAGCTTGAAGAAATGCGTCGCCCACAGGATGAGCCAAATCAAAACCGAGCCCAGGATGCCGCCAACAAACCCCTCCCAGCTCTTTTTGGGAGAGATCTTGGGAACCATCTTGTGCTTGCCGATACGGCTACCTACGATGTAGGCAAACGAGTCGGAGACCCAAAGGGACGCGCAAACGCCCACCGAAAGCAGGGCGCCGGCAAAACCGGGCACGGCATCGCGCAGCAGCACGATAGCCGACAGCATAAAGCCAGTGTAGATGGGGCCCATGAGCGTCACGGCCACATCAGAGATGCGGGTACGCGGCGACCAGACATACCAAATGCCCACAGCGAGCATCAGGGCAAAAAGCAGGGCATTCAGCAACATCGAATCGCCCAACGCCGACAGCGGAAAGAGTACGGCAGCAGCGATACCCATGCGCTCGTTAGCCATCTTGCCATCGAGCCTTGTCATACGGAAAAACTCATAGCAGCACAGACCGCTCATGACAGAAACAAAGATGGCCGTGGGCACGATACCCAAAACCAGGCACAGGATAAAGACAACGGCGTAGACGATACCGGCGGCGGCACGGGTAATAAAGCCCGCAAGCCACGAACCGGTGCCATTCTTCGCTGCAGGCGCTCCAGCAGCGACAGCCTTGCGCTCAGATGTCTTGGGAGCAGTTGCCTTGGGACGATCGGACACGATTAAGCCTCCTCGGTCTTGCTCAGACCACCAAACCTACGGTCACGGCCCTGATAGGCCAAAATGGCGTCGACAAGGCCCCAACGATCAAAGTCGGGCCAATAGGTATCGGTGACGTAGAATTCGGAATAAGCCACCTGCCACAGCAGATAGTTCGAAAGGCGCAGCTCACCAGAGGTGCGAATCACAAGCTCAGGATCGGGAAGGCCGGCGGTATAGAGGTGGGAAGCCACCATGTCGTCATCAATTGCGGCAGGATCAATCTTACCGGCGGCAACGTCGAGCGCGATCTGACGGACAGCGCGGGTAATCTCGGCACGCGCGCCGTAGTTGACGGCAAGCGCCAGCGTCATACCGGTGTGATCGGCGCACTCGGCAAGACCGCGTTCAAAAACGTCGCGGGTCTTCTTGGGCAGCGCGGAAATGTCACCCAAAAAGACAACGCGCACGTTTTCGCGCTTCAGAAGCGGCAGCTCGTCGATGAACGTCTTGGCAAACAGGTGCATCAAGACGTTGACCTCATGCTGCGGGCGGTTCCAGTTTTCAGTAGAAAACGCATAGGCCGAAAGCACGTCGACGCCCAGGCGCACGCAAGCGGTAATAATCTCGCGAAGGGAGACGATACCCGCCTTGTGGCCCTCGGTGCGTGCAAGACCGCACGATGTGGCCCAACGACCGTTGCCGTCCATAATGCACGAGATATGGTGCGGAATGTTATTGAGGTCAAGGTCGGAAAAACCGACGCCCGCAGGGGCGTCGGCAAAGTACTCGACCAGTTTATGCTCGTCGTATTGCACCTTAGATCTCCATGACCTCGGCTTCTTTTTCCTTCAGAAGCTCCTCGACCTTGGCGACATACTCATCGGTGTGCTTCTGGACCTTGGCCTGCTCGCGACGGACATCATCCTCGGTGAGCTCCTCATCGCGCTCGAGCTTGTTGTTGAAGTCGCGACGGATGTTACGGATAGACACCTTGGCCTGCTCGGCGTACTCGCGGCACTCCTTGACGAGCTCGCGACGGCGCTCCTCGGTGGGAGCCGGGAACGGCAGACGAACGACGGTGCCATCGGAGTTGGGGGTAATACCCAGATCGGAAGCGCCGATGGCCTTGACGATAGCGTTGATGAGTGCCTTGTCCCACGGCTCGATGAGCAGCATGTGGGCCTCGGGGGTCTTGACGGCGGCAACCTGCGTGACCGGCGTGGGAACACCGTAATAATCGACGGTGATGTCGGACAGAATGTTGGCATTGGCGCGGCCGGTACGGACCTTGGAGAAGTTATGCTTGAGGGACTCGAGCGACTTGTCCATGTGGGCGGTGATGTTCTCTGCCATGCTTAATCCTCCTGATAGACGAGCGTGCCGACGGACTCACCCGAAAGCGCGCGCTTGACGGTGTCCTCGCCATCGATGTTGAGGACCAAAATCGGCATACGGTTATCCTGGCACAGTGCCGTAGCCGTGGAATCCATAACCTGCAGGCCGCGGACGAGAACCTCGTGATAGGTAATCTTGTCAAAACGGACGGCATCGGCGCACTTGACGGGATCCTTGTCGTAGATGCCGTCGACCTTGGTGGCCTTGATCAGAATCTCGGCGCCGATCTCGCACGCACGAAGAGCCGCGGCGGTGTCGGTCGTAAAGTACGGATTGCCCGAACCGGCAGCAAAGATAACGACGTTGCCCTTGGAAAGGTGGTTGATGGCGCGACGGCGAATATAGGGCTCGCAGATCTCGTTCATCTGGATAGCGCTCATCACGCGGCAGGGAACATCGTTATGCTCGAAGGCATCCTGCAGGGCGAGCGCGTTCATAACGGTTGCCAGCATGCCCATGTAGTCGGCCTGAGCACGCTCCATGCCACCGGCAGCGCCTGCCATGCCGCGGAAAATATTGCCGCCGCCGACAACGACGCCGACCTCATGGCCAACGGCGAGCAGCTCCTTGACCTGCTTAGCAAGATGGTCGGTAACCTTGGGGTCGATGCCATATTGGCCGTCGCCCATCAGCGCTTCGCCGGAAAGCTTAAGAAGCACGCGTTTATATCGGATGTCGGACAAAGCGATCCTCCTTTAGATTGAACTCTCAACATTCTATCAAAGGCTCTAAGAAGAGCCATGAAAAAGCAGGCTGTGAGTAAAACCCACAGCCTGCTCATTACCAGCTACAAGAGCTTATTTACTCGCCACGGACCAGACGGTCAAAGGCAACGACGGTAATGGTGTCGCCGAGCTCCTTGGAGACCTGCTCAGCGTACTTCTTGATGGTGAGGGAGCTGTCCTTGATGAACTCCTGCTCGGTGAGCACGGACTGCTTGTAGAACTTCTCCAGACGGCCGACAGCCATCTTCTCCTGGATAGCCTCGGGCTTACCGGACTCGGCAGCCTGAGCCATGTAGATCTGCTTCTCGTGCTCGACGGTCTCGGCCGGAACCTGATCGCGGGTAGCGCAGATCGGGGCGACGGCGGCAACCTGAAGGGCAACGTCGTGAGCGAAGGTCTTGAAGGATTCAGCCTGAGCGGTCTCAGCCTTCTCGAAGGCGAACTCGACGAGGACGCCGATCTTACCACCCATGTGGATGTAAGAAGCGAGCGCGCCGTTCTCAGCCTTGCGGGCAGCGAAGCGGGAGATCTTCATGTTCTCGCCCATGATGTGAATCATCTCGGTGAGCTCGGAGGAAACGGTCTCCTCGCCCATCGGCTTCTCGAGCAGAGCGTCGACGTCAGCAGGCTCGGTGGTAGCGACAACCTCAGCGACCTTGGAAGCAAAGCCGGTGAACTTGGCGTTAGAGCCAACGAAGTCGGTCTCGCAGGAGAGCTCGAGCAGAGCGCCGGTCTTGCCATCCTCGGAGACGAACGCGGCGACAGCGCCCTCGTTGGTCTCACGGCCAGCCTTCTTGGCAGCCTTGGCAAGGCCGTTCTTACGCAGAACGTCGACAGCGGCGTCCATGTCGCCGTCAGCCTCGACGAGAGCCTTCTTGCACTCCATCATCGGGGAGTCGGTCATCTCGCGGAGCTGCTTGACCATAGCGGCGGTAATCTGGGCCATTGTGGTTCCTTTCAAAGAGATGAAAAAGAATTAACTAAGACTGATTTACTCGGCCTTGGGCTCAGCGGCCATCTCGGCCTCGGAGACCTGCTCCTTGCCGGAGCCAGCGAGGCAGGCGTCAGCCATGAGCTCGCACATAAGGGTGACAGCGGAGATAGCATCATCGTTGCAGGGGATGCCGTACTCGACCTCGTCGGGATCGGAGTTGGTGTCGATCAGGGCGACGACGGGGATGTTCAGGCGCTGGGCCTCCTTAATGGCGTTCTCCTCGCGCTTGGTGTCGATGACGAAGAGAGCCTGGGGCAGACCCTTCATGTCGCGGGCGCCACCGAGGTTGGTCTGGAGCTTGGTGAGCTCCTTGCCGAGCACAGCCTGCTCCTTCTTGGGGAGCACTGCCATGCGGCCGTCCTCGACCATGGCCTCGAGCTCCTCCATGCGGTTGATGCGGGAGCGGATGGTGACGAAGTTGGTCAGCATACCGCCGAGCCAACGCTGGTTGATGTAAGGCATGTTGGCGCGCTCAGCGGCGTTCTTGACGGCCTCCTGAGCCTGCTTCTTAGTACCGACGAACAGCACGTTGCCACCCTTGGCGACGTTCTTGACGAAAGTGTAGGCCTGGTCGGCGTCGAGGATGGTCTGCTTGAGGTCGAGGATGTAGATGCCGTTGCGCTCACCGAAGATGAACGGCTTCATCTTGGGGTTCCAGCGACGGGTCTGGTGACCGAAGTGGCAGCCGGCCTCGAGCAGGGTGCGGATATTAATCTTGGTAGCCATGTTAAACCTCCTGTGGTTTGCCTCCGCGCGGGGTCATCCTCCAAAACCAACCCGGACATGTGCTACCAAAGCCCGGGCACCACGGTATGAAGTAGCCGCGCGTGCGTGATAAAAACATGTTGCCGTGAAGCAACCCGATGAATGATAGCAGGAATGCCTCTTCCTGCCAACCCGCAATCAAAACCACACACCTGAGTGCGGCGCGGGACGTCCCAGCCACTATTCGCCGCGGGGATGGGCTTGAACCACAGCCCGCTTAAGCCGATCGGGTGTGAGATGCGTGTAGATCTGCGTCGTGGACAGGCTCGCATGACCTAGCAGCTCTTGAACCGAGCGCAGGTCCGCACCGCCCTCGAGCAAGTCGGTCGCAAAGGTATGGCGCATCGCATGCGGGGCGATGTCGGCCGGAATGCCGGCGAGCGTCGCCAGCGTATGGAACCGCCGCCGGAGCATCGCGGCGCTCATGCGATTGCCGCGCGCCGATATAAGCAGCGGATGCGGCCCGGTAGCGAGGTCGCGGCGCTTTGCCCGACCGAGCAACTCCGGCCTCCCCTCTTCAATATAGAGACGCGTCACATCGAGCGCACGACGATACAGAGGAACGATGCGCTCCTTGCTTCCCTTGCCCCACAGGCGCAGCGTGCGCTCGGACCATGAGATGGATTCCACATTGAGTGCTGCGAGCTCCGAGATTCGCGCGCCGGAGGCATAGAGCAACTCAAGCATCGCCGCATCGCGCAGTCCCGCGGGCGTCGAGGTATCAGGCGTCTTGAGCAGCGCCTCAACCTGCTGGGTCGTAAGGACGCCCGGCAGGTCACGCGGCAGCTTGGGCGATGCGATCGCCGAGACCGCATCGCCCTCGACAATCCCCTCGGCAGCCATCCAGCGATAGAGTGAGCGAATGGCAGACAGGTGTGCCGCAAGGGTCCGAGCCGCCGCCTGGCCACGCGACAGCTCGGCCAAATAGGAACGAACGGTCCGTACGTCGGCGGCGCGAGCGTCGATGCCCTCGCGCTCGCACCAGGCAGCAAAGCGCTCCAGCCTCGAGCCATAGGCCGTCACCGTGTTGGGAGAAAGACCCTCGACGCGTGCGATATAGGCGATAAACGAGTCGACGGTGTCGTACAGGTCAAAGACTATGACCGGTCGCCTCCAAACAAGTCGGAACGCGTGGCCAAGTAGGCATCGAGGGCCTCGAGCGCACGGTCCACATAGACCTGATAGCGGTCGCGCTTGCTGCGGCGCTTACCGTCCTCGAGCGGCGGCACCAGGCCAAAATTAACATGCATGGGCTGATAGCCCACGGTGGCAGGATCGGTCGCATAGCCCACGAGCGCACCCAGGGCGCCCACGCGGGGCAACTCGACGGAATCGGCGCCGATAGCCTCTGCATAGGTGTTGAGCGCCGCGAGCAGACCTGTCGCCACGGCTTCCATGTACCCCTCGGTGCCGGTGATCTGACCGGCCAGGCGCACACCGGTACCGGGCACGGCAAAGGTGCCATCGAGCACATGCGGGGCGTCGACAAAGGTATTGCGGTGCATGACACCGTAGCGGAAGAACTCAGCGTTCTCCAGGCCCGGCACCATATGGAAGACGCGCTTCTGCTCGCCAAAGGTCAAGTTGGTCTGGAAGCCCACCAGGTTATAGGCGGTCTTCTCCTTGTTCTCGGCACGCAGCTGAATCGCCGCCCAGGGGCGACGTCCGGTACGCGGGTCGGTGAGGCCGACGGGCTTCATGGCGCCAAAGCGAATGGCGTCCTTGCCGGTGCGCGCAACTTCCTCGGCAGGCTGGCAGGCCTGGAACAGATCGCCGCCCTCAAAGTCTTTGAGCACCACGCGGTCGGCCGTGGTAAGCGCCTCGATAAAGGCCTCGTACTCCTCCTTATTGAGCGGAGCGTTGAGATAGTCGCCGCTCCCCTGCTCCTCGTAGCGCGACTGCGAGAACAGCACGTCCATATCGAGCGTGGAGGCATCGACGATCGGCGCCGCGGCATCGAAAAACGCAAGGGCATCGCCGCCGACGAGCTTCATGACCTCTTCGCTCAGCGCCGGTGAACACAGCGGGCCCGCGGCAATGACCACGTGGCCCTCGGGAATCTGCGTGACCTCGCCGTGCACGACCTCGATATTGGGACGAGCGGCAACCTCGGCCTCGACAAGCTCGGAAAACTTGACGCGGTCGACCGCCAGGGCACCGCCGGCGGGAACAGCCGCGCGATGGGCGCAATCGAGCAGGACTGAACCCATGCGCTCAAGCTCGGCCTTCAGCAAACCAGCCGCGGAATCCGGACGGGTCGACTTAAACGAATTCGAGCAGACGAGCTCTGCCAGGTGATCGGTATGGTGAGCCGGGGAGCTCACCTGGGGGCGCATCTCGCACAGCTTTACGGCAAAACCGCGATCTGCCAGCTGGATCGCGCACTCCGAACCCGCCAGACCGCCACCGATAACTGTCACCTGATCGAACTGCATCTGCAAACACCTTTCTAATTGACACGTTTTCCATTGTGACCGAAGGGTGTCTGGGCGTGAAGGGCAAACTTGGAGGGCGCATACCTTCCATCCATCATGCGCTCGATAAGACCCTCGAGTTCAAGCGAACCCAAGAGTTTGAGTACGCCGACAGCATCGAGCGAGACGAGCGCCGCGATGTCGTCGACCTTGAGCGGAGAGGCGATGAGCGCATGCATCACGGTCTGCTGCGTTGGATCCAGGTCGGCAATACCGGGAGCATCGGGGCGCGAGTAGCGCAGGGTTCCGTAGATGCGTGAGATAGCCATCTCGATAGATTCCTCGTCGACGATGCAGCAGGCACCGTTCGCAATGAGGTAATTCGTGCCACGCGACTCGGGCGATAGGATCGACCCCGGCACGGCAAGAAGTTCGCGCCCCAAATCCATAGCAGCCTCGGCTGTAGAAAACGTCCCAGAAGGCATACCCGCCTCGGATACAAAGAGGGCTTGCGACAGGGCCGCGATCACGCGATTGCGGCGCGGAAAGGCGAACTTGCGCGGACCCATGCCCCACGGAGAGATCGACACGACCGCGCCGCCCGTATCAAGCGTGCGAGTAATAAGCCCCGCGCTCGAACGCGGGTAGACCACGTCGGCGCCCGTCCCCAGCACCGCGACGTGTTTGCCGCCGGCGTTGACCGCAGCCCAACCCGAGGCCTGGTCACAACCGACCGCGCCGCCCGAAACAACCGTCACCCCCGCATCAACCGCTACTTTTGCCGCAAGCTCTGCCACGGCAAGACCATACGGCGAGGCCTTGCGCGCGCCGATGATGGAGAGCGCGGGCGTCGAAAGCACCTCGGGGTTGCCGCGCACATAAAGCGTCTGGGGTACATCAGAAAGCTCCAAAACGGTCTCGGGATACAACGCATCACCTGGATGCAGCTCGAAGGTCCCCTCGGCCATCATTGGTCCCTCCTTCCCTGGTACATCGCCGCCTCGAGCACGTGGTCCTGCGTCACTTGCTCGCTCTCGGCGACATCTGCGATCGTACGCGCAATGCGAACCAGGCGCACGATGCCACGCCCTGTGAGATGCGTGCGTTTGGATAGGCCGAGTACGCATTTCTCGGCAGCATCATCAAGCTCAAAGGTCGAAACGACGCCGTCAATGGACCGCGTCTCGTCATCCTCGGCCTCGGCATCTGCATCGTCCATACGGGATTCGCGCCAAGCGCGAAAAGCGCGACCGCGCACAACGTAGTCACGTAACTCGGCCGACGACATACCCTCTGCGCCCTCGATAATCACTTGAGGGTCGGGACGGGTCACATCGATCATCATGTCGATACGGTCGGCCAAAGGACCGCGCAGTTTAGACCGATAGCGCTCGACCATCGCCGCCGAGCAGCGACACGGTACCTCGCGATCGCCCAAAAAGCCGCAGGGGCAGGGATTGCTCGCAGCCAGCAGCTGAAAGCGCGACGGGAAGGTAAAAGCCCCATCGACGCGTACGATCCTCACGTAGCCGCGCTCGATGGGCTGACGCAGCGTCTGCAGCACGCCAGTGGGAAACTCGGCAAGCTCGTCCAAAAAGAGCACGCCGCCATGAGCAAGGCTGATCTCACCTGGGTGCACCGGGCGTCCTCCGCCAATGAGGCCCGCCGTTGAAATACTGTGATGGGGACTGCGGAAGGGCCGGTGCCCCGCCAACAAGCCATCAATGTTCTCACCCAAAACCGAATGGATGCACAGCGCCTCCTGTTGATCCTCAACGGAAAGCTCGGGCAGGATGCCGGTCATACGACGCGCGAGCATCGTCTTGCCCGATCCCGGGGACCCGATCATGAGCAAGCCGAGTTCTCCTGCCGCCGCAAGCGCCATGCCGCGTTTAGCGACTTCCTGCCCCAGTACGTCGGCATAGTCGAGCTCAGGCTCAAAGGTCGCCTCGACGCCCTCAGAATCCAGGTAGTGCCGCGCGGCATCGCCCATACCATGAGCAAGCTGAGACAAATGATCGATAAATCCGCAGTCAACGCCAGCAAGCGGCACATGCTGGTCGGACCTGCCGGCGATAAAAGACAGCCCCATGTCGCGAGCCAGCAGCTGAAACGCCACCTCGCCCTTGACGGGAAGCACCGTACCGTCCAGACCAAGCTCACCTGCGATAAGGCAGCGATCGAGGTTGTCACGGGGAATCTGCCCATCGGCCGCTAGAACCGCGATGGCGATGGGCAGGTCAAAGCCGCTACCGGTCTTGCGGATATCGCCGGGTGCCAGGTTAACGGTAATGCCCGAGCGCGGGATCTCGAACCCGGCGGAGCGCATCGCGCAGCGAATACGACCGCGTGACTCCATCACCTCCATACTCGGAATGCCGAGCATCTGGATGCCCGGAACGCCACCGGCAAGCGAGACCTCGACCGTGACGTGAATCGCCTCGACGCCGCGGATGCAGGCCGCGTGAACGGCAAACGTCTCGAACGCCATCACGACACCTGCCAATCGAACGCGTTGTACTGGTGCTCGATCTCGGCGATATGTCCGCCGCGAATGGTGACGCCCACGGCATCGAAGCGAATCGCCTTGAGCGGATAATGCTCCATGAGATAGCAACTTGCGATGCGGCGGTAGCGGCGTTGCTTTTGGGCGTCCACGGCCTCCTCGGGAAAGACCCGCGTGCTGCAATCCAGTGCGACGCGTCTGGTCTTGACCTCGGCCATCACCACGACATCGTCAAGCTCATCGAGCAGCACCAGATCGGCTTCGCCCTCGGTGCAACGATAACCCTGCTCCAGCAAGGTGTAGCCGCGCTCGTTAAAGTAGTCGATGGTGATCAGCTCGCCCAGCATGCCCAGCTCACGGGGACTGAGTCCCTTGATAAACTCGGGCGTCATCGCCCCGCAGTCGAGCTCGCCGTTTTCCCAACGCTCCTTGAGCTGCTGCGTCTTGCTCTTTTTGCTTGCGGCACTCATGGGGTCTCCTTTCCCGCACACTGCATTGCCCCGATGATGAGGGCACCTTTCATGCGGGTAAGTACAGGAAGCAAACCAAAAGCTGACCAAATGCCGTCAAAAAACGGGCCGTACGCAGCAATGGTGTTGCATACGGCCCGCTACCAGCAGGTTTATAAAACCCCAGAGGTCCCTGTCTCCACAATTGGCCTAGAAAAGGCGCTCAGTCTGCAGAAAGTTTCCGCAAAAGCTCACGCGGTGCAGCGGACAAAGTCCATGTTTGCGAATGGCCTCGATATGCTCGGGGCTTGCATAGCCCTTCGACTCGGCCAGATGGTACTCGGGGTACTCGGCGTCGTACTCGACCATCATCTCGTCACGCGTGACCTTGGCCATGATGGACGCCGCGGCGATACAGGCGATCTTGGCATCGCCCTTCACCACGTCGCGCTCATTGGGAACGGCGCCCAAGGGGTTGCCATCCATGAGGACGCAGTCGGGTTCAAGTCCCGTATCGGCCACGGCGCCCGCGACGGCAACGCGGATGGCGCGGGCCATACCCATCTCATCGATATCCTTAGGCGCGATATGGCAAAAACCAATCGCCGTCGCCACCTCGGCAATCTTCACAGAGAGCAGCTCGCGGCGCGCCGGCGTGAGCTTTTTGGAATCGTTGATGCCCCAGACGCGCGGCTCCATGGGAAGGCACACGGCACACACGGTTAAGGGACCCGCTACCGAGCCACGGCCCACCTCGTCGACACCAACGACCACCCCATCGCCGCCAAGCTCATGCATAAGCTCGTACATGCCATTGACGCGCTCGCGCTCGGCAACCTCTTTGGCATGGCGTTTGAGGGCGCGTTCACAAGCCTTGATCACCTGCTGGCGCGGGTCCTCGCGATAATGCTCCACGAGGGCGGGGATCTCCTCAAACGTTGCGCTCGCCAGCTCTCCGGCAACCTGCGATGCCGAAACCGAGCTCGTCATATTGGCCATACCAGGCCCTCCTTGCATGCAAATCAGATAAAAAGAAGGGCCACCCGAAGGTGACCCTTGTGTCCAAACGAGTGGACAGACGCTGCGATCTTCTTAGCGCTTCTCGGGGATGCGAGCAGCCTTGCCCACCTTGTCGCGGAGGTAGTACAGCTTGGCGCGACGGACGCGACCATGACGAACGACCTCGAGCTTGGCGATCTTGGGGCTGTGAAGCGGGAAGGTACGCTCAACACCGACACCGAAGGACATCTTGCGGACGGTGAAGGTCTCGCGGGCACCGGCGCCGGCCATGCGGATGACGTCGCCCTGGAAGACCTGGATGCGCTCGCGGTCGCCTTCCTTAATGCGGTAGTGAACCTTGACGTTGTCGGCGACGCGAACCTGAGGAATGTCCTCGCGGATCTGCTGACGCTCGATTGCGCGGATGTAATCCATGTGCAATTCCTTACTCTTCTAGAGGTGCCGTACCACTCTGGCCGGCACGTAGTTGAACAAACGTATTCGAGTATACACGCGCGGGTTTCTGCTGCAAGAACAATTTTTTACGCAGACAAAAAGACAAAACCCGCACATGATAACCGTCCGCCTCACGAATGAGACGGACGGCATGAGGGGGGGCTACGTTAGGCGTCTGAACCCAAAGCGTTACGCGGAGCGCTTCGCCTCGAGCTTGGCCTGGGCGGCAGCCAGGCGTGCGAGGGGCACGCGGTAGGGCGAGCAGGACACGTAGTCCACGTCGGCCACATTAAACAGGCCCTTGATGGACTTGGGGTCGCCGCCGTGCTCGCCACACACGCCAAAGTGCATGTCGGGGTTGGTGGCGCGACCCTTCTCCACGGCCATGCGCACGAGCTCCAGCACCGCCGCGTCGATGGTCTCGAAGGGGTTGTCCTTCAGAATTTTCTTATGCATGTACAGCGGGATGAACTTGGCCTCGGCATCGTCACGGGAGAAGCCGAAGGTGGTCTGGGTCAGGTCGTTGGTGCCAAAGCAGAAGAAGTCTGCGTGATGGGCAATCTCGTCAGCGACCATGCAGGCGCGCGGCAGCTCGAGCATCGTGCCCACGGGAATATTGAGCTCGACACCCTCTTCGTCGGAAACCTCGGCGATTACGCGCTCGATGACCTCGCGAGTCTGGACATGCTCAGCCGTGATGGAAACGAGCGGAACCATGATCTCGGGATGCGGGTCGACGCCCTCCTTGATAAGGCGGGCAGCGGCCGTGGCGACGGCGCGAACCTGCATGAGCGGCAGATCGCTAAAGACGACGGACAGGCGAACGCCGCGCAGGCCGAGCATGGGGTTCGACTCGACCATGCCGTCGATACGACGCAGGCGGGCGCGCAGGGCTGCAAGCTCTTCCTCGCTGGCGCCGGCGGCTTCCTTCTTGGTGATGGCGACCTCGAGCTCGCGAGGATTATCCAGGAACTCATGAAGCGGCGGATCGAGCAGGCGGACGACCACATCGCGACCGGACATGGTCTTGAACATCGCCAGGAAGTCCTCGGTCTGAACCTTGAGCAGGTCGGCCAGGGCCTGCTGCTTCACGGCCTCATCGTCAGACAGGATAAAGCTCTGGATGATGTTCTTGCGGTCGCCCAGGAACATGTGCTCGGTGCGGCACAGGCCGATGGCCTCGGCGCCAAACTCGAGCGCAAGCTCGGCATCCTCGGGATTGTCGGCGTTGACGCGCACATGGTTGGCATGGCCACAGGTCTCGTCCAGGCGAATCTCGTCGGCCCAGGACAGGATGGTGTCCAGATCGCCGGTAAGCTCGGCGGAGACCAGGTCAACGGCGCCGTCGACGACGATACCCTGGGTGCCGTCGATGGAGATAACGTCGCCCTCGTGCAGCACGCGGTCGCTGCCCTCGATGCGCACGACCTTCTCGGCGGCGTCGATATGGAAGCGCTCAACGCCACAGACGCAGGGCGTACCCATGCCGCGGGCGATAACGGCGGCATGGCTCGTCTTGCCACCGTGGCTGGTCAGGATGCCCTCGGCGGCTACCATGCCCTTCAGGTCATCGGGGTTGGTCTCCCAGCGAACCAGAATGACCTTGTGGCCCTCGTTGGCGCGCACGACGGCGTCGTCGCTCGAGAACACGACCTCGCCCACGGCGGCACCAGGGCTGGCGTTAAGACCGCAGGCCAGCGCCTCGTACTTCTTGGAGGCGTCAAACTGCGGGTGCAGGAGCTGGTCGAGCTGCGCGGGATCGATACGGCTCACGGCCTCTTCGCGGGTGATCAGGCCTTCCTCGACCATTTCGATGGCGATGCGCAGGGCGGCGGTGGCAGTGCGTTTACCCACGCGTGTCTGGAGCATCCAGAGCTTGCCCTGCTCGATGGTGAACTCGATATCGCACATATCGCGGTAATGGTCCTCGAGCGTCAGGAACACGCGCTCGAGCTCCTCACCTGCGGACTCGAGGCCCGGGGTGGCCTTGAGGTCGGCAATGGGCTCGGTGTTGCGGATGCCGGCGACGACATCCTCGCCCTGGGCGTTTACCAAAAAGTCACCGTAGAACTCCTTAGTGCCGTCGGCCGGGTTGCGCGTAAAAGCGACGCCCGTCGCAGAGGTCTCGCCCTTGTTGCCAAAGGCCATGGCCTGCACGTTAACGGCGGTGCCTAGTTCGTCGGAAATGCCATGCTGCTTGCGGTAGATGCAGGCGCGCTCGTTCATCCAGCTGCCAAAGACGGCCTGGATGGCAAGGCGCAGCTGGAGCTCCGGGTCGTGCGGGAAGACGGGCTTGCCATCGGCGACCTCGAGCTCGGGATACAGGGCGGCATCGACGTTCTCGGAGAAGATGCCCTTAAAGGTCTCGACGAGTTCCTGCAGGTCCTCGGCCGAAAGCTCGGAATCGACGCGAACGCCGGCGACCAGGCGGGCCTGGGTCAGGGCGTTCTCGAACAGGTCGGCATCGACACCCATGACGACGTTGGAGAACATCTGGATAAAGCGACGATAGCTATCCCAGGCAAAACGCGGGTTCTGCGTCTGCGCGATGAGGCCCTGGACGGAATCGTCATTGAGGCCCAAGTTGAGGACCGTGTCCATCATACCGGGCATGGAGAACGGAGCGCCCGAACGAACCGACACGAGCAGCGGATCGGAGGCGTCGCCGAGCTTCTTGCCGCAGCGGGCCTCGAGGTCCGCCTCGGCGGCAACGATCTCATCGAGTGCGCCCTCGGGCCACACGTTGCCGGCACCGGAGTACTCGACGCAAGTCTGGCAGGTAATGGTAAAGCCACCGGGAACCGGCAGGCCGATACGGCTCATCTCGGCAAGGTTAGCGCCTTTGCCGCCAAGCACGAAGTTCATGGACTTGTCGCCCTCGGTGACACAGGTGCCCTGGGCGTCGGTTCCAAAACGGTAAACCCTCTTGCAATCGCTCACGATACTTCCCCTTCCATGCGCTTACGCGCACGACCGTGGTAACGAATCGACCCGCCAGATGCGGGCCGTGAGGGAACTATACGGCGGGTTTTGAGCGGGCTTAAGCAGAGGATGCGCGGTTTGGTAAACGTGCTAAAACTGGCGGTAAACGGTAGGTAAAGGTGGTTACCTTATGAAGAGACCAATGCAAGAGAATTACAGGTCAAATGCAAGTTTTTTGCTAAATCGCTTTACCAATATCGTGCATTATTTTTGGCTCTGTTAGACCAGGATTGACATACATGTGTCCCCACGGTGCCATATCGTTAGCCCTGTAGACGCGCGGCGATGGGGGCAGCATGAACGCCGAAGACCTGGTCCTCAACTTCAAGAAGGGCATGGCGAACCTCAGCAAG
>JAXJMV010000005.1:0-10165 GCA_036312985.1 Collinsella sp. | reverse complement strand
TACCTGCGGGAACGATAGGCAACCGGACACACATTCTGTCCGAGCGGTTAAAAGCGGGCACGGAATTTAAACGGCTGAAAAAGGGGCATCGACCTGCGCCGATGCCCCCAACGTGGACACACATTTTGTCCTATAAGCCACGAGCATCGCCGACGCGGCGAACCGTATGCTCGGCATGCATGTGTACGAGGCGGTCGACATGCCCTACGACCAGCAGCTGAAGGACATCGTCGGTCCGCTCCAGCGCCTCGTCGACCGCCATTCCTACTGCACCGGGGTCGTGTTCCTCGTCGACATGGGCTCCTTGGAGGAGGCCTATAAGGCCCTCGAGAACGTTACCGACTCCACTATCGGCGTGGTGAACAACGTCTCTACCGGTCTTGCGCTCGAGATCGGGGTCGGGCTGCTCGGCGGCAAGTCCATCGCCGAGGTTCTTGGCGACGCGACCGCCGCGTGCGTGACGCACTGCAAGGTGATCGAGCGCGTCAACCGTGAGGACGCCATCGTCTTCTGCTCCGAGTCCGGGGTCGACGCCGCGGAGAGGATACGCCAGCTCGTCTCGCAGAGCCTCCCGCGCACCATAGGCGCGCGCCTGCTCACGAGGCCCTTCAAGCAGCTCGTCGCGAACGGGTCGAACGACGCCGTTTTCTCCGAGCACCGCGTCTGCGCCGTCATCGGCACGGGAGACCCCGGGGTCGCCTCCGTCCCCTTCGTCGCCCTCGAGGACATCATGTCGACGGCGTCCGCCTCTAAGGTTGATGCCGTGTTCGGCAGGTGGCTTGACGCTTCCGAGCTCTCTTCTTTCCACGAGAAGCTGCTCTCGAACATGACGCTGCAGAACGTCATCCGCTCCATCACCATCCTCGACCCGGAGCGGCTATTCCACGAGATCGAGAGCGCCGTGCACGAGCTTCAGCGCAGGACAGGCGAGAAGATCGGCAGCAACGCCATCATTGGGCTCTACGTCCACCTCTGCTGTCTCGTCGAGCGCCTTGTTACCAGAAACCCCATTGAGACCTACGTTGGTCAGGACCGCTTCGAGGAGGAGCGTGCCGATTTCATCGAGTCCTTCAGGCAGAGCTTCTCGAGCATCTCGACGCGCTATCGCGTAGAGGTTCCCGTAAGCGAGATCGCATATGTCTTCGACTACATAAGCGTGAGCGCCGCCCCGGCGCGAGAAGAGCGCCTCGGCTCCTCGGACCTCCTGCTCGACGAGTGACCTTCCCCGCGCCGCCGCAAGCTGACTGCGCGTCCTCAATAATCCGATAACCCCTTGCCCGGCGCGAATCCGGATAGCGCCGAGGCAGTACCGAACGTAAAACTTCATTTGATAGGAGCAAACATGAGTGTTGTTATGGCACGAATCGACAATCGCCTGCTTCACGGCATCATCGTGACGCAGTGGGCCCCGGTGTCGGGCGCGACCCGAGTCATGGTCATCGACGACAAGGTCGCCGGCGACGAGGTCCTGAAGTCCACTATGAGGATGGCGCGCCCCGCGGGCATGGCCGTCTCGATCATCTCCGAGCAGACCGCGCTCAAGAACTTCGCGGCGGGCAAGTACGACCGCGAGAAGGTCTTTGTCATCGCCAAGGAGCCCGAGACGATCCTTCACCTGGTCGAGTCGGGCATCGAGCTCCCGTCGCTGATCGTCGGCGGCTCGCTCGTCAAGGAGGGCGGCGTCCAGCTCACCCAGCGCGCCTATGCCTCCGCCGAGAACGTCCAGAGCTACAAGGCGCTCATCGCCCGCGGCGTCAAGGTGACGGCACAGTTCGTGCCCGCCGACAAGCCCGTCTCCGTCGCCGACCTCATCTAAGGAGGGATCATGGTCAACTTCACTATCCTGCAAGTCGTCCTTTTGACCCTGCTGGCCTTCATCAAGCACGTGGACTACTACGGCATCCCGATGATCTTCGTCAACTATGCCGTCTTCTGGGGCCTTATCACCGGCGTCGTCATGGGCGACTGGCAGACCGGCCTCGTCATCGGCGGCACCATCCAGCTCATGCAGCTCGGCGTCGCGGGCTTCGGCGGCTCGTCGATTCCCGACTACGGCACGATGGCCATCATCGCCACCGCCTACGGCGTGACCCTGGGCTCCGACACGGGCCTCGCCATCGGCCTGCCGGTCGGCATGCTCGGCATCCAGCTCGACGTCATCGTCAAGATCCTCAACGGCTTCGTCGTCGAGAAGTCCCAGAAGTTCTGCGACGAGGGCAAGTTCAAGCAGATGAACGCCATCCTGTGGGTCTGCCCCGTGCTCTTCGGCCTGTGCGCCGCCCTGCCCGTCTTTGTCTCCGTGACCCTCGGCCAGCCCGCCGTCAACTGGCTCCTCGAGGTTATGCCCCAGTGGTTCCTCTCCGGCCTCACCCTCGCCGGCAAGATGCTCCCGGCCGTCGGCATCGCGATGCTGCTGCGTTACATGCCCACCGGCAAGTACTTCCAGTACCTGCTCGCCGGCTTCTTCCTCTCGGCCTTCCTGAACGTGCCCATCATCGGCGCCGCCATCGTCGGCGTTGCCCTCGCGATCGCGTTCTACCAGCGTGCCGAGAGGGACACCGAGCTCGCCGCCCACGCTTCCGCAGACGCCTTCATCGGAGAGGATGAGTAACCATGGAAAACGAGAACATCACCGCCGTCGCCGAGGGCAAGCCCTCCGGCTACAAGGTCACCAAGAAGGACCTGCGCAACGCGAACTGGCGCTGGCTCATGAGCGTGTGCACCTTCAACTACCAGACCCAGCAGGGCGCCTCAGTCGCCTACGCCCTCTCGCCGGTCCTGAGGAAGATCTACACGAACGACGAGGACTATAAGCAAGCGCTCAACAACCACTTCCGCTACTACAACACCCAGCCTTGGCTCGCCGCCATCATCCTTGGCGCCTGCGTGGCCATGGAGGAACGCGACGGCCTAGCGGCGGCGGACGCCGTCCAAGACCTGAAGATCGGCACCATGGGACCGCTCGCCGGCGTCGGCGACTCCCTGCTCATGACCATGATCCCGACCATCATGGGCTCCATCGCCGCCTACATGGCCATCGAGGGCAACCCCGTGGGAGCCGGCATCTGGTTCGCGCTCATCCTGGCCATCTTCTGGGTCCGCATGCACGCCCTCGAGTTCGGCTACAAGCAGGGCGTGAAGCTCGTCACCGACTTCAGCGAGAAGCTTCCCAACCTCACTGCCGCCGCCTCCGTGCTCGGCCTCACCGTGGTCGGCTGCCTCATCGCCTCGGTCATCGGCGTCACCTGCCCGATTAGCTTCAGCTTCGGCGACGTCTCGATGGAGATTCAGCCGCTGCTCGACAAGATCCTGCCTGCCATGATCCCCGCTGCCATCACGGGAAGCGCGTATTACCTTCTTACCAAGAAGAACGCGAGCATGACGGCCCTCATCCTCGTGGTGATTGTCCTCGCGATGGTCGCCTCCGCCGCCGGCATCCTCGCCTAGCTTCGACCCAAGAGATTGGTGAATCAATGAGAAAGATAGTTGTGGCGAGCCATTCCCTTCTCGCCCAGGGCTTCAAGGACACCCTCGAGTTTCTTACGGGTAAGAGCGACGCCGTCAACGCCGTGTGCGCCTACGTGAACGACAACGGCGAGGGGCTCGACGCGGCGGTCGAGGCGGCTCTTTCGGGCACTGACGAGGTCGTCGTCCTCACCGACGCGCTCGGCGGCAGCGTGAACCAGCGCTTCTCCCGCTTCGCCTCCGACCGGATCCACGTGATCGCGGGTGTCAACCTCCCGCTCGCCATGACGGTCGCGCTCGCGCGCCCCGACGAGAAACTCGACTTCGACGCCCTCGTCGACGAGGCGCGCCAGCAGATCGTCTACGTGAACGGTGCCAGTTCCGCCGAGTGCGAAGACGACGAATAGAGGAGGTCGACGATGAGAGAGTTCCTTAAGGACGTGTGGATGCACGGCGGTGAGGAAAGCCGCGCCATCACCCCCGAGAACATCACGGGCGAGAAGGGCCGTGCCGCCATGTCGGCCAGCCACCTCGGCGTCGGCCGCAAGGGCTCGTGCTGCGTGCCCCTTGAGTCCGGCGAGACCATCACGCTCGCGGACATCGAGGGCCCCGGCATCATCCGCCACATCTGGATGACCGTCCCCGACAAGACCGCCGCCGGCAGCTTCGTCATGCGCGACCTCGTGCTGCGCTTCTACTGGGACGACGAGGAGACCCCCTCGGTCGAGTGCCCTGTCGGCGACTTCTTCTGCAACGGCTTCGGTGAGCGCGCCATCGTCAACTCGATGCCCATCTGCGTGAACCCGACGGGCGGCATGAACTGCTACTTCGAGATGCCTTTCAGGAAGCACGCCAAGGTCACGCTTACGAGCGAGCACCCCGGGTTCATTAAGTACATCTTCTACACGTTCAACTACGCGCTCACCGACGTGCCGGACGACGCCATGTACTTCCACGCCCGTTTTAACCGCGAGCGCAGCACCCGCAGGGGCGTCGACTACACCGTGCTCGACGGCGTGCGCGGTAAGGGCTACTACGTCGGCACCTACATGGCCCTGTGCGCCCTGGAGCGCTATTGGTGGGGCGAGGGCGAGATGAAGTTCTTCCTCGACGGCGACGAGGAGTTCCCCACGGTCACCTCGACGGGAGCCGAGGACTACTTCGGCGGTGCCTGGGCCTTCCTCGACAGGCCGCCCCACGCGCTGCCCGAGGCGCAGTGCTTCAACACGCTGTTCGCCGGCTACCCGTACCGCTCGACGCGCGACGCCACGCGCGACCGCTTCAGCGCGGGCAAGCCGAACCCGAACCCGATGCTCGCGACAAACGACGACGCGCTGCCCAGGCACGGCCTCTACAGGTGGCACCTTCCCGACCCGATCTCGTTCAAGGAGGACCTGCGCGTGACGTTCCAGGACCTCGGCAACGACGACATCAAGCTCTACGAGCGCGAGGACGACATCTCCACCGTCGCCTACTGGTACCAAAGCGAGCCGCACGCCGTGCTCGCCCCGTTTGCCGCAAGGCAGGACCGTGTGCCCAGGTAGGGTCGCCTCGAAACAAGCCAACGTTATGGGCGCCCGCGGTTGACCATGACTGCGGGCGTCCCTTTGTAAGGAGGATCACATGAGCGAAAAGCAAATGAGGCTCGGCGCCCTCGAGGCCGGCGGGACCAAGATGGTCTGTGCCGTGGTGTCCGGCGACGGCGAGGTCCTCGACCGTATGGAGACCCCGACGCTTACGCCCGCCGAGACCGTCCCGCAGATGATCGAGTGGTTCACCGTCCGTGATGTGGACGCGTTGGGCATCGGCGCCTTCGGCCCGACCTGCGTCGACCCCAACGACGAGCGCTACGGCTCCATCCTCCAGACGCCCAAGCTCGCGTGGCGAGGCCATGGTCTTCGCGCCGCGTTCGCCGACGCCCTCGGGATTCCGGTGGCCTACGACACGGACGTGAACGTTGCCTGCCTCGGCGAAGTGGTCTACGGCTGCTGCAAGGGGCTCGAGGACGCCGTCTACGTGACCATCGGCACTGGCGTGGGCGCGGGCGTCATGTGCGCGGGCAGGCTCCTTCACGGCATGCTGCACCCCGAGGCCGGCCACATGCTGGTAAGGACCCGTCCCACCGAGGAGGGACGCTGCGTCTGCCCGAGCCACGCGAGCTGTCTCGAGGGCCTCGCCTCCGGCCCCGCCATTGCCGCGCGCTGGGGAAAGCCCGCGGCCGAGCTCGCGGACAACGATGAGGTGTGGGCGCTCGAGGGGGATTATCTGGGGCAGATGTGCGCGAACCTCGTGCTCATGTACTCGCCTCGCCGCATCGTCCTCGGCGGCGGCGTGATGCACCAGGAGCAGCTCTACGGCATCGTCCGCAAGAAAACCCTCGAATATCTGGGTGGCTACATCCAGACCGCCGAGCTTAAGGACATGGAGCGCTACATCTGCGCCCCGGGCTGCGGCGGCGACCAAGGAATCCTCGGCGCGGCCGAGCTGGCAAGAAGGGCGCTCGCGTAACTTGCGCTCTCTCCGCCATACAACGCGTTAAGAAAAGACGAGCGCTTCTTGCCAATTGAGCGGCAAGAAGTGCCCGTTTTTTGCATTTTTGTCTCTCAAAATCTTATTTTCACGATTTGCATTTTCATCCCGTTGTCACCGACCCTTGCGAGAAACCGGAAAAAGCCGCTGACAGAAGGGTCTCTCAAATCGTTATAACCCAGCATATAGCCGCGACTTGTGACCTGCAGACGGCTGTCCCACGTGCCGATTTCCTTGGCGGCATCCAAAACCGCAAAATATGCCCCCACATCCTTGATTTTTGCAGTCTTAAGCCATGTTTTTGCGATCATCTTTACTGCTGTCCGATTGGCAGCATCAAAGACCAGCACACCGCCGGGGAAAGCGTCCGCCATCTCCCGCACCAGTTCCCGGACCTGCTGGGTCAGAAAGTAATAGAACACCCCGGAGGCAAAGAACACCGCCCCGCCGGAGGCATCGATTTTGCTAAACCATGTGGTGTCTTTCAGGTCGCAGGGGATATTTTGTTCTCGATCCCCGGCGGGCAGTAGCTGCTGCCGCAAGGCAATCACATCCGGGAAGTCCAGATTGTAAATCTTGCATCTACCGTTGTCGCAGGTTCTGCCGGTGTTGTCCAGTCCGCAACCCAGATTGACCACCGCCGCATTGGGGTGGCCTTTCAGGTAATCCTGTACCTCGAAAGCAAGATCACCCTGCCGCATGGCCACCTCCAGCGCACCAAAACGCTGCATCAGGCTGCGGGAGCTTTTCGCTGCCTCTGAAAAGTCGTAGTCGATTTGGTCGAGCAGACGAACCGCTGTTTCATCCCTATAAAGGTTCGGGTACAGCTCCGTACACAGCTTCCGGGAATACAGCGGGAGGATCAGCGTCTCCTGAACGGTGTTTTTCTCAATTTTACATTTCATAGGTTTCTTCCTCAGTGAATAAAAACTGTCATAATTGCCGCCAGCACAGCCGCTATGACCGTCATGCCTAACGTCATGTGCAGGATGGATGCAAAAATGCCCGCATGGCGTCCTCAAACGCCATATCCGCCACACTGCCTTGCAGAACTGCGCAACGCCCTTCTTGAATTGCAGTTCGGTTGCGCTTTCTGGCCTTTTCCACGCTGACGGGCGAATAGTCGATGCCCTTGACGACGCCATGCGGGCATTTTTCCAGCAGCCGTTTTATGTTCGCCCCGCCGCCGCAGCCGCAATCCAGCACCTTGGCATTTGGCGCAAGTCGTAAAAATCGAAGCCCCCACCGCGCCACAGGGCTGTGGCCCAGATTCATCATGGCAACCATGAGTTTTCCGCCGAGGCCCACGGGCTTGCGGGTGTTTTCAAAGAACGACATTTGGCCCCTCCGATTTTGTGCATTCCGCATAGGTCAACGGGAAGGAGGCCTTCAGCACCGCGCTTTTCTGCATCGCCCAGCCGTTTTGACGCAGGAAACGTAGGTATTCCTCGCTTGTCCACCTGCTGTGGAGAGGGAATCCCGCCATACTCATGAAAAAGGCTTTTGCCTTGCCGGAAACCGAGTTCCCCGCGTGGGTGAAGGTTGGCGCGATGAGCACGCCGTCGTCCTTCAGCACCCGCCTGATTTCTTGCAGGGCCTTTTCCGGATGCGGCACTATGTGAAGCGCGTTGGACACGATCACCACTTCGAAGGACTTCTGTGCATAGGGCAGGCGGAACATATCTTGTACGGAAAAGTGCAGCTTTGCGGATTGATTGTCCCGCTTTGCTTCAAGGATCATCTTTGCAGAGGCGTCCGTAGCCTCGATGTGCGCCGCCGCATTCACGATGCTCTTTGCGATAAGCCCCGTGCCGGTGGCAACCTCCAGTACGGTTTTTGCTTTCACTACC
Source organism: Collinsella sp. (assembly GCA_036312985.1). Classification (GTDB taxonomy): domain Bacteria; phylum Actinomycetota; class Coriobacteriia; order Coriobacteriales; family Coriobacteriaceae; genus Collinsella. The sequence goes on along the minus strand of JAXJMV010000005.1, from coordinate 2,321 downwards.
GGCCGGATCAGCCCATACATCTTCTCATACGCTGCCCGGTCGTTTCGCATGAAACGGTCGTACCGACTGGCATTCTTGTCCCAGAAACCCTTGCGTTCGTGCATGGCTGTCGCCCCCAAACAGTTAGAGTCATCTAACTATAACACACGAATCATGAAGTAAGATAAGGCTAACCTTATTTTCTTGGCTAAGACGCATCTCTTCGGTTTTCGCTTATAGCGGCGCGAATCAGATGCTAGGCTGGAGCTGAAGAAGGAGCTTGGCGGACAGGCAGGTCGATACTGGCTCCCGGAACGGTGATCCAGCCAATTACACCAGGGCTCTAGTCATTGAGTGGGAATAGAAAATTCCTTAGTTATGGGGGTATAAATTTGATTTCCTTTAGGATAAACCCCATGACTATATGAATTGACCTGCTGACTCCAATGAAGATTGGAGGGTAACGGCCAGGGGTGACGGCCCAGCGAGTGTTATTTTGCGAGCTATGCGCATTGAAAGCGACCTTTCGTGGTATAAACTACTTACCGGAAGCCGCGGCTTTCAGAGTACGGCTTACGTGTACGTTTAACCTCCGTGGGCGACGGGGTGCCGCAAGGCGTAGAATATCGCCCACCTGTAGGGGCCTGCAGCGATGCGGGCCCCGCTTCGTATGAAGGGGGCGTAACCGATGAAGATCGTATCCATCTCCCAGGACTTCTTCGACCTCATCGAGGGCGACCGCGAGCTCATGCTTAAGCACAATCGCCCCTGCATCGTGGTGGTGAGGCTGCGTTTCCGCGGGAAGCGCAGGGACTTCGCCGTGCCGCTGCGTTCCAACATCGCCCCTAACGTGCCCAAAGACCAGTACTTTGCGTTGCCACCTCGCCCCACGACGCGCCCCGGCTGCCGCCACGGCATCCACTACATCAAGATGTTCCCCATAACCAAGGCCTACCAGCGCCGCTTTAGGACCGAGGGCTCGGCCTACTACGAGACGCTCCAGCGCATCATCGATGGCAACACCAAGCGCATTGTCTTCGAGTGCCAGGCATACCTCGACCGCTACGAGCGCGAGGGAAGGCCTCGCTTTGCCGTCGACATCGACCGCATCGTGGGGCTGCTGGAGGGCGAGAAGTAGGGCACCTCGGCTCAGTCTCGAGCCATGCGGAACCGCTTTACATTTTTGAACGCCGCGTGTGCGTCCCAAATACTTGAGAAACAAGCTGTGAAGTGCGGTGGCGCGCCCGTGCCCGTGCATGGCCGTCACCATCAGCGTCTACGCGGCGTCGGCTTCAAGTGGAACTGACGCCGCTGCTGTATATGGTTTGCCTTGCTGCACATGGCGATCAATGCCCACGATGCTTCTGCTTGCGCTTCAGCTTTCGCTGCTCGAAGCGCGTCTTCGCCTCATCCGCGCGACGCTGACTTCTTGCTTGAGCCGACTCCCGCTTCATCGCTTCCCGCTGTGCCGCGAGCGCCTGTTGTGCCTTGGTGCTCATCGCGGGCCGTTTAAGGGCTTTCGCTGCCTCGCGAGCGCGCCGCTTGGGGTTCTTCGCGGGCTTGCTCGCCTCGGTCGAATCGTGATCGAAGAACGAGAGCTTCGCCCATTTGTTGACGACGAATCGCAGGATCTCCTCAGTGGACGGTTCTGCGCCGAAGACGATGCGGGCGACGCCGTACCTGCCGTCCTCGACATGCTCCGCCAGCCCGACCCAGAATTGGCCGTCGTGATATACGGTCAGGGTGGACGACACGCTGATCTGCATGGCTGGTTCCTCCTTTATGTAGATGACCATGCAGAGAAGGGACAACCAAGGAGGCAGGTTACTGATGCGGACTCCCGCACGCCCACGACTACCCGACGGGGACTGTGTTTTCATCTCTGGTGCCCGCATTGTAGCACGCGCGGATTCACGATGTTGATTGCCGGCGCCTAGACGGAGATGAAGGCGGTTCGTCTAGGTCAAGCCGGTCGCTCGTTCATGAAGCGGCCGATTCCCTGAAAATAAAAGGCGCCCACGAGGACACCTACAGGCTATCTTCGAACTACTTGGTTGGGGCAGACGGAGGAAAAAAATAGGGCAGAATCGCTCTCACGATCCCGCCCCGCAAACCCGAGGGTTTCTAACTGGCTCCATTATTCCGGGCTTCTCAGTTCTGTCATTGACCCAGGTATCATCCGTCTCCTATAGCGAGTGAATATAAGACGATATGAGAAAGCCATTGGGGGCCGCCTCCCCCGCGGCGCAGCTTCTTTCCGCGGGCTCGGGGTGCCACAATGGGCTTTGAGTATCGGCCCGTGCGGTAGCCCTTACCGCACCTGCGGGGAGGAGGCTTCCCAT
>JAXJMV010000004.1:0-39024 GCA_036312985.1 Collinsella sp. | reverse complement strand
GAACACGGCGTCGTAGCCCTCGTCGGCGACCTTGTCGGCGAGCGCGGTCATCTTCTTGCCGGTCTCGTAGAGCGCCTTGCCGTCCTCGAGATAGCCCTCCTGGTCGAAATGCATGATCTCGATCTTCTCGGTTTCCTTCATTTGTCTCTCCTTTCTGGGGTTGTTTCCACATCCCCCATGCCAACGGGCATCAAAACCCGCTTACATTCCGTAACACTCGGCCGCTTTGGCCTTAAGCGCATTGACTGACTCTTCGTAGCCCTCTGCCTTGACCTCCATCTGTTTGGAGACGGCGTCGAGATACGGGTGCACGTCCCATGACTTCAGACGCTCGGCTATCATGGCCGCAATCGTCTGGAAGAACACAAGATTGGGAATTGCGCTGAGCAGCGGAGCCACCTGAGGCACCGCAACCTCGTGAGCCCTACCCTTGGGATGGGCCGTGAGCAGCACCGTTTTTGTCGTAACGTTCGATAGCGCATCAGCGATATTCGCAAGACGCTCCGACCCCTGCGGATCGTCGACGATAAACACCAGATAGCCCGGAACGATCTGCATCTCGGGACCGTGGACGAACTCCTCGCCTTCGTGATGCATGGCAGGAATCTTGATGGTCTCGCTCAGCTTGAGCGCTGCCTCCTCGGCAACACCGTAGTTGGGGCCGTTGCCGACGACCATAGCGGGCGTGTGCTCAGAAAGCTCGAGCATGTGGTCTTGGACATATGCCTCGGCGGTCTTGCACATCACGGCATTGGCCTGGATAGCCTCGCGCAGGTCGTCAAGACGCTGGGCAACGCCCTTGGCGTCAATCGTTCCGCGCGCCTGACCGCCGTAAATACCAAAGAGCACCAGGTACTCAACGAGAACCTCGACGCCCAGAGTTACAAAGTCCACCGACTCGACGCCCACACCGTAGTCAAGAACGATGTCAGCGTGTTCCTTGATGGGCGCCTCGACGTTTGCCGTGAGCGCAACTGCAGCCATATCGTGTGCGCGCATGTAATCGAGCGCCGCAATCGTATTGGTCGAATAGCCACTCTGCGAAACGGCAATGTTGAGCGCATGCTGCGGATAGGTGTGTTCAAAATCAACGAAGGCCTCGGGCGTCACAACGGACACCTGCATCTGCAGCGCATCTTGCAGGTAATCGCGGGCGCAATCGGCGGCATGGCGCGACGAACCCGAAGCAACGATGCGCAGCGCGTCAAAAGAACCGGACTGGAAAATATCAACGAGCTGCGCTACCAGCTCAGACGAACGCTCGAGGTTCTCCCCCATACGCACATGGGCAAGCTGAACGTAATCGAGCATCTTCATCGTCTCACCTCGTAACAAATCATTAGTATTTGATACCAATCACAGTTACAGGTTACGGCTTTTTGATACCTCTTTGTCGATTAATTTATCCCCATCGGCGAACGGTCGATTTTGAGCCCTGTAAGGTTGTATATACAGCTGACCCAACGATCAAAAACTGGTTAGTTTCCCAGCCGTTATTCACAAAATACCAGCTAGTACGTATAGGTGTAGCCGCCCGTATCGCCACGATTGAAGGACTTTACATACTCGATAGCCTGACCGCTCGCGTCATAGCTCACGCATTCCAAAAGCAAAACAAGATCGCCCTGTTCCAGTCCAAGGAGGCCGGCATCTCGTGCGCCCAGCGCTTCGATATCGAGCTTTTCCTGTGCCATGACTGGCTTTCGGCCCAGCATCTCATAGGTCTCGTACAAACTGAAGACCGACACGTCAATATCTTCGATGGTTGGGAACAGCAGGCAGAGAATCAGCGCCGTCTCAATCGATACGGGGCTACCGTTTATGCAGTTCAGGCGTCGAACGGAATAGAGCAGGTCGTCCTCGGCGATGCCAAACAGGTCGGCGTAATATGGCCCCGCATAACGCTTGGAACGCGCGAGAATACGGACGGACGGCTCGCCGCCCGAAGCACGGACCGATTCACGGAAACCGACCGTGCGTTCAAAAAAAGCAGGTACTTTCTGCACCACAAAGGCACCTTTTCCCCGAACACGGCGAATCTGCCCGCGCCGAACCAGCTCATCGACAGCGCTTCGGATGGTCAAGCGTGTCGTACCAAATTCCTCGGCAAGGTCTTTTTCGGACGGAATCATGGAACCCGTGGGATATATACCGCGCTCTATACGCTCCTCGATGCGGCGTCGAATGCGCATATAGACCGGGGTGGCATCTACTGTTTCAGCCATTGTTCACCTGCCACGCTCCTCATGCCGTTCTCTTCGCCGTTATCGGCAAAGCGGAACTTTGTGGGCAAAATCACCGATTTGCAATGCTCCACAAAACGCATGTCCTTATCAAATTCGATCGAGCTCTCATAGAACACCGGCGTTCCCTCTTCTTGCTGGAGCAGCTCGGCCTCCTCGACGTTCAAACGCGAGATGGAGATATGCTCACGTCCATGCTCAACACGCACGCCACCTTCTTTGAGCAAGACATCGTAAAGGCTCTCGCACTCAAAATCGTGCTCGGTAAGCGATGGGCACAGGGACAGGTTAACGTGAGCCGTCTCGATTGACGCCGGCTCGCCCTCAATAAGTCGAACGCGCTGCATGCGGAGCAAAGGAGCGCCTACAGACACCCCAAGCTTGTCGGCAAGCGCCTCATCCGCCTCGATGGTCCCGGTGGAAACCAGACGAGAAGAGGGGTGCAGGCCGGCAGTCCGCACAGCATCGGAGAAGTTATACGTTTCCTGAAAGATATTGAGCGGTTTGGGAGGACACACATACGTACCCGATCCGCGACGGCTCTCGAGCGTTCCACACGAGATGAGCCGCGTGATACCGGCGCGCAACGCCGTACGCGAAACGCCAATCTCTTCGCACAGCACGCGCTCGGCCGGCAGGCGGTCGCCGCCGGCAAGCTGATGGTGCTGGATATACCAAAGAATCCCCTCGACAGCACGATCTTTGGGGGGAATTGCATAAGATTCGCCTGCCATTGCACAGACTCCTCGTTCAGAAACGTATGTCGCCAAAATTAGGCCAGACCACCCATGGCATCAAATTCGGCCTTGATCTTCTCGGCGACATTCCGATACGACTTATACAGGCTTGAATCGCGTTTGACTTCATCGGTCATAACGGGAATCTCTAAGTTGGAAACCTCGTCTTTTCCCGTCTGAACCGCCACAATAACGCCCATACCAAGACACATATTACGCTTGGCAGCGTTTATTTTCGCCGCCTTGGCAGGATTTGCCAGGATACGCTGGGCAAATTCCTGTTTAGAGACCGCTTCTTCGGCCTCCGGATCGCCCGCCTCGGCCACTTCGCACTGCAACACGTCCGCATAGTCAAAAATCTTCGGCTCGCCACCGCGTTGATGCACAGCCCACTTGCGGCGCGTGGCATCCTGGTAGATAGCCGGCAAAAACGTAAAGCGCGGCGGGTCCAAAATCGTGTCCGTGATGGTAAACACATCGGGATCAAAGGCATCCTGCGGGTTTTTCTTCTTGAACAGCCCCATATCAGACTCCCGTACTAACACTTAACAACTCGAGTTAAATATAGCACCAATTTCAAGTCGCCGCTTTAGCGCATCGGTGCATGGCATCTATAGCTCGCTCAGCGGGAAATACACAGACGAGACCCGGGGCGGGGTGCTTGGCTTCGCGAACTTCCAAAGCCAAGCACCCCGCCCCGGCCCCGGCAATGTAATTTTGGCTGACCATAGTTAGGTGCGCGGTCTCCAAGGCAGCAACAGCCAAGTCCCCATTACATTAAAAAATATCAGTCCCCGCAGATCGAAACGGTCGAGAGGGCCGCCTCCGGGCGGGCGCCTTCCTCTGAGAAGTTCGCGAAGCCCACTTCTCAGAGGAAGGCGCCCGCCCGGAGGCGGCCCCAGCGCGAGACCGTCCCGGATGCTATTCGTTGTCGCCGGCAGTTAGCTGCGTTGCGGAGAGTGCGCCGTCGGCAGCGGTTGCGGCTGCGGCGTCGGGCCAGACCCACTCGGTAAAGGCCGGGTGATCGAAGCCCTCGTCGCACGCGAACTCAAAGGCCTCGGTGCGGAAGGCCTCCCACTCGTCAATCTGCTCGGCAAACTTGTCGGCGTCGACCATGCGCAGCACGTCGGCGGCAAGCGCCCAACGGTCCATGTCGTTCAGGCGCAGCATGTCGAACGGCGTGGTCGTGGAACCTTTCTCCTCGTAGCCGTGGACGCGGAAGGCATCGTGGCCGGGGCGGTTCCAGATCAGACGGCGAATCGTGCCAGCATAAGCGTGGAATGCGAAGAGCACGGGCTTCTCGCCGCGGCCAAACAGCTCAGCCCAGCGCTCATCGCTGATGGCTTGGTCGTTCTCGCAGACGTTCTGGATCTTGAGCAGATCGACTACGTTGACAAACCAGACCTTGATGCCCAGCCCGCGCAGCATATCGGTTGCGGCCAGTGCCTCGAGCGTCGGCACGTCACCGCAAGTAGCGACCACGACGTCGGCCTCGGCGAGCGAGTCGGCAGTCGATGCCCACTCCCAGGTCGCTACGCCCTCGGCGAGCTCAGACTTGGCCTCGTCGACCGTCTGGAAGGTGGGGGCGGGCTGCTTGCCACAGAAGATGGCATTGACGCAGTCGGTGGACTGGTAGACGCGCTCGGCCACAGCAAGGGCCATGTTGGCATCGGCCGGATAATAAGCATTCACGACATGCGTGTCGTTGGCCTTGTTGAGCAGCAGGTCGATAAAGCCGGGGTCCTGGTGCGAAAAGCCGTTGTGGTCCTGGCGCCAGACATGGCTCGACAGCAAAATGTTGAGGCCGCTGATAGGAGCACGCCACGGAATCTCGCGCTTGGTTGCTTCGAGCCATTTGCAGTGCTGGTTGACCATGGAATCGACCACGTGGACAAAGCTCTCGTAGGAGCTCCACACACCGGAGCGGCCGGTGAGCACGTAGGCCTCGAGGAAGCCCTCGCACTGGTGCTCGGACAGCTGCTCGACAACCTTACCGGAACCGGCCAGCAGCTCGTCGTTGGCATCGTCCTCGTAGAAACCGGCATCCCACTGCTTCTTGGTCACCTTATAGGCAGCCTGCAGGCGGTTGGACGCGGTCTCGTCGGGACCGAAGATGCGGAAATCATCCATGTTCTTGGCCAGAACATCGGCAGTGTACTCACCAAAGACGCGGGCGGCCTCGGTGGAGCCCCAGCCGTGGCCCTTACTTGCGACGGGGATCTCGTGAGCGTGAATATCGGGAAGCTCGAGCTCGCGGCGTACCTTGCCGCCGTTCACGTTGGGATTGGCGCCGATACGCAGCTCGCCGGTCGGCATAAAGGCCGTCACCTCGGGGCGCACCTGGCCTTCGGGCGTAAAGAGCTCCTCGGGCTTGTAGGAGCGCAGCCACTCGCGCAGCACGCGGAAGTGCTCGTGGGTGTCCTTGGCACTCGCCAGCGGCACCTGATGGGCGCGCCAGGAGTCCTCGGTCTTCTTGCCATCAATCTGCTTGGGGCAGGTCCAACCCTTGGGCGTACGGAACACGATCATGGGATAGGCCGGACGGACCACGGTCTCGCCCGCAGCGGCCTGAGCCATAGCGGTGGCCTTGATGTCGCAGATCTCATCGAAGACCTGCTCGAACAGGGCGGCGAAACGCGCATGAATGCTCGCATGGCTCTCGTCGTAAAAGCCGGCGACAAAGAAATGCGGCTTATAGCCCATGCCCTCAAAGAACTTGGTGAGCTCCTCGTCGGACACGCGGGCAAGAATGGTGGGGTTGGCGATCTTGTAGCCGTTGAGGTGCAGGATCGGCAGGACGATACCATCGGTTGCCGGGTTCACGAGCTTATTAGACTGCCAAGAGGTCGCGAGCGGACCGGTCTCGGACTCGCCGTCGCCCACCACAGCCACGGCCAGCAGGCTCGGGTTATCCATGACGGCACCGTAGGCGTGGCTGAGCGTGTAGCCGAGCTCGCCGCCCTCATGGATGGAGCCAGGCGTCTCGGGCGCAAAATGGCTCGGAATACCGCCGGGGTAGGAAAACTGGCGGAAGAACTTCTGCAGGCCGGCCTCGTCATTGGTAATGTCGGGGCGAATCTCGCGGTAGGTACCATCGAGCAACGACTGGGCGGTGCCAGCGGGGCCACCGTGACCCGGGCCCATCAAGAAGATCGCGTTCTGGTTGTGATCGGCGATGAGGCGGTTGACATGACCGAACAGGAAGTTGATGCCGGGCGTGGTGCCCCAGTGACCGACCAGGCGGTGCTTAACGTCCGGGCGACCAAAGTCGCGCGCCTCGCCAGTCTTATCGTCGACAAAGTCAGCGCGCATCAGCGGGTTGGAGCGAAGGTAGATCTGACCGACGGACAGGTAGTTCGAAGCGCGCCAATACAGATCGACACCCTCGAGCTCGGAAGCCGGCACCTCGTGCCCCAGCTTTTGCCACGGCGTCCCCAGTGTTTTAGCCATTGTTTATGTCCCTTCGCTGCGCGGTCACCCTCCGATACGGCAACCATTCGTTGGGACTAGTATATTTGCTAAAACGTTTTATCATGGTGAAAAAACGTTTTATCATCTCTATCAAACACACCAATTGGCAAAACGCAACATTCACCTGCGGCATTGCCTGTCACAGATGCTCCACATTCGATTTTCTCGAATTGATAAACATGTTTAGTTGTATTTAGTAAGTTCTAGAACGCTGCCCTTCACAATGAGAGCAGGCTCCAGAACCACTTCTTCGGCACGCCTGCCGCCCTTGCCGGCAAGACGTTTGGACATGCAACCAAAGGCATGCTCGGCAAGCACGCCCGGATCCTGCTCGATCGCGGTCAGCGCCGGCTCAAAGAGAACGTCGGCAGCCGAGTTGTCATAGCTCACCACCGAGATATCGCCCGGGATGCTCTTCCCCATCTCGTGCAAGCGCTTGAGCAAACCGAGGGCGATGTTGTCCGAACTTGCGAACACGGCGGTGGCATCGGTTGCGAGCACCGCCTCCGAGGCCTCGTAGGCACTCGGAATGTAGTACTCGCTCTCGAACTCCAAGCGCGCGTCGATGGGCAGGCCAACCTCGCGCAGCGCGCGTTCATAGCCGGCAAGTCGTTTGCGACCCGTATTGGAGCGACGCGCGTTAACCAAGCAGGCAATACGGCGGTGGCCTTGCTCGATCAGATAGCGGGTGGCCATATAGCCGCCCATCTCGTGGTCGAACATCACCTTGTCGCACTCGAGCCCCTCAATGGCACGGTCGACCATTACGGCCGGGATGGGAAGGTGGCTGACTTCTTCGCGCAGGGCGCGGTCGTCGGAGAACTCGTCACCTACCACCAGGAAGACGCCATCGACACCGCGCGTCACCAGCTGACGCAACAGCTCCAGATCGTCATCGGCGCTTCCGCCCGAGCTGGTAATAAAGAGCGCGTAGCCGTCCTCGCGGCAGCGCTTTTCCAAGCTGCCGGCGAGCGAGGCGAAAAAGCGGCTCTCGATGTTGGGAACGATAAGGCCCAGCGTGCGCGACTCGCGCATGACCAGGCTGCGCGCAATCTGGTTGGGAACATAGTGGTTGCGCGCCGCAACCTCCTTGATGAGCTTGCGGTTTTCTTCCGAGATGCGACAAGGCCGATTGTTGAGAACAAGCGAGACCGACGAGGGGGAAAGCCCCACCTCTTGGGCAATCTGCTTGAGGGTGACTTTGTTGGCCATCTCGCTCCTTCCGGGTTTACGCGCAATCTCTTGAAAGTATAGCGACTGCCCCTCTACCTCGATGATAAACACTTTATCAATCCGGTGGACGGCAGTTTTATCGCCGCGATTGGTGCAAAGTAACCTGACCCCTTTGCACCACATTGATGCATTGGGGTCAGGTTACTTTGCACCAAATCCATCCGAGTGGGGTATATTGCATTCGATTGAGTACCAACCACCAAAAGGCGGCTATTTGTATGCACGAGAACGATTTTTTTAACGAGGACCTGCTCTGCGCGCTCGCTGGCGTAGCCGGCGAGGACAACGTGTTGATGAGCGAACCCATGCGCGAGCACACCACGTTTAAGATCGGTGGTCCAGCCGATGTCTTTGTCACGCCCGACACCGAGCAGGGCCTCGTCGCCACGCTCGATACCTGCTATCGCTGTGACCTGCCGCTCACCATCGTGGGCAACGGTTCCGACCTGCTTGTCGGTGACAAGGGCATCCGTGGGGTTGTCGTGGCGCTGGGCGAAGGCCTTTCCGATATTACGGTCGACGGCACGCACGTCACGGCAGCAGCCGGTGCGCTGCTCTCGGATGTTGCCGTAGCAGCAGCCGAGGCCGGCCTCACCGGCATGGAGCCCATCTCGGGCATCCCTGGCTCGGTCGGCGGCGCCTGCTACATGAACGCCGGCGCCTATGGTGCCTGCATGGCCGATGTGTTGGAGTCCGTGCGCGTCTACAAGCCCGCTCGCCAGCTCGATGACGGCACCCGCGGCAGCGGCAATATCATCGAGTTCGATGTCGATGAACTCAACCTGGGTTATCGCAAGAGCCGCATCGCCGACGACGGCTTTATCGTGCTTTCGGCCACCTTCAACCTCGCCCCGGGCAACGCCGCGATGATCAAGGCCGACATGGACGACTATCGCCAGCGCCGCGAGGACAAGCAGCCGCTCGACATGCCGAGCGCCGGTTCCACCTTCAAGCGCCCCGAGGGCCATTTTGCCGGCAAGCTCATCATGGACGCCGGCCTGCGCGGCCACACCGTCGGCGGAGCACAGGTGAGCGAAAAGCACTGCGGCTTCATCGTCAACGCCGACCACGCCACCGCAGCCGACGTCGACGAACTCATCCGCCACATCCAAACAACCGTTAAGGACCAGTTCGGAGTAGACCTAGAACCCGAAGTCCACCGAGTAGGCGAATTTTTATAAAAAGAAGGCCCCAAAAGGGGCCTTCACCATATTTATTCAGATAACCCAGTCCGGTGTGTCGCGCCCCGAACCCGAGAGGGCCGCGTGCCCGCCCGCAATATATTTGATTGATCGCGAGTTCCGCACGCAAAGAAGGCCACTTAATGTGGCCTTCGTCTTGCGCAGGACTGCCCGAGCAGGCAATCAAATATATTGCGGGCGGGCACGCGGCCCCGTCGGCTTTACGACAGCGCAATACCGCCGAGCCAGCCCCAACGCACGCCAGAGCCAGTACCATAGAAGCTAATAAACGAATCAAGCGACTTAGACGTAATGGCACCCTCGTTGCTCATAACGATGCCGCCGCCAACGTAGATACCCACATGACCGTAGATAAGGCCCGGAGCACCCGTGCCGCTGTGCGAGGAATCGGCCACGATCATGCCCACCTGCAGCGCCGAGCGGTCGGAGCTATAGCACCAGGCGTTGAACATGTCGCAGGCGTTGCCGCCAAAGTAGCCAACGCCGGCGTTACGGAAGACATTGGTAACCCACGCCGCGCACCAGTTCTGGCCCGGCGAAGGCGTGGAGTAGCATGCGTTGACGACAGCCTGCTGCTTGCCCGAGCCGGCATTCTGTTGCGGATTTCCGGGTGCATACGATCCGCCACCCGAGTTTGAACCACCCGAGTAGGAATTGTTCTTGTTTGCGGCAGCCGCAGCAGCGGCAGCCTTCTTGGCAGCCTCCTCAGCCTGGGCGGCAGCGAGAATCTCGGAATCGCGCTGGGCCATGAGCTCCTTGACATCGTCGGAGAGGCCGTTCAGAACCGTCTGGACCTCCTGCTGCTTGGCCTGCATGTCCTGCATCTGGGCAGTCTGCTGGTCCTTAAGCTTCTCCAAGTCGGCTTTTTGCGACTCGAGCTCGGACTTCTGCGTATCGAGCTCTTTCTGGATGGTCTGGATATCCTCGATGGCGTCGCGGTCGCTCTTGTTGATCTTCTCAACATAGTGCGCATTGGCGACGAGCTCCTCAAACGAGCCCGAGGCGAGCAGCAGCGACAGGATGTTGGTGCCGCCCGACTTATAGTTGGCGGAAACGCGATCGGAAAGATCGCCGCGCTTCTTTTTGAGCTCGGCCTTCTTTTCGTCAATCTGCGCCTGCGTGCTGTCAATCTGGCCCTGTACGCTCTCGATATCGTTGAGGGTCTGGGCGTTCTTGTTGGCCAGCGCCGCGTATTCATTTGCGATGCTGTCGAGCTGGGCCTGGACCTCGTCAAGCTGAGCCTGGGCCGCATTGAGCTTGTCGGTGGTTTCCTTGGTGGCCTCCGCAGCATGGGCGCGAGCGGGCAGACCAAAAAGAACGGCTGCAGAAGCGGCGCCGAACAAGGCCTTGAGGGCAGTGCGACGCGAAAGCTCCTGGGAAAGGATGGAATCGCTGTTTGGTGACATATCTACTCCGTTACATGTTCATTTATATGTCGCTCAACTCATACATATTAGCGTACATCCGACGCGTCCCAACGATTTCCACGAACGGCAGCAAACCCCATGGTCGGCGGCTCGTATGCAAACGTCAAAGTCAAGGTTATGCCCACGCCAAACATTTCCATGAGTACGTTAGCATGTTCGTCTGCTTTTCCTGCCCTGCACGTTTTGGGTGCCCCTGCCTGCGCTATACTCCCTCAGGAAGTGTTCCTGATTCGATAGGAGACTACATGTCCAAAGCACTCGACCCCAAAGACACCTGCGTCCTCGTAACCGGTGGCGCCGGCTTTATCGGCTCGCACACCGTCGTTCAGCTGCTCGAGGGTGGCTACCAGGTCGTCATCGTCGACGACCTCTCCAACTCCAGCGCCGTCGCCGTCGACCGTGTCAAGACCATCGTGGGCGACAAGGCCGCCAAGAACCTCACCTTCTACGAGGCCAACGTGCTCGACCGCGATGCCATGAACAAGATCTTCGATACCCATCAGATCGACCGCGTCATCCACTTCGCCGGCTTTAAGGCCGTCGGCGAGTCGGTGAGCAAGCCCGTCGAGTACTACCACAACAACATCGAGAACACCCTGGTGCTCGTCGACGTTATGCGCAACCATGGCTGCAAGTCCATCATCTTCTCGAGCTCCTCGACCGTCTACGGCGATCCGGATAACCCGCCCGTCACCGAGGAAGACCCCAAGAAGCCTGCGACCAACCCCTATGGCTGGACCAAGTGGATGATTGAGCAGATCCTTATGGACGTTCACACCGCCGATCCCGAGTGGGACGTTGTGCTGCTCCGCTACTTCAATCCCATCGGCGCCCATCCATCGGGCCTGATCGGCGAGGACCCCAAGGGCATCCCCAACAACCTGGTGCCTTATGTCGCGCAGGTTGCCGTGGGCAAGCTCGAAGCCGTTCAGGTCTTTGGCAACGACTACCCCACCCCCGACGGCACCGGTGTGCGCGACTACATCCACGTGTGTGACCTGGCATCGGGCCATGTGGCCGCCCTCAACTGGATGAACGGCAAGACCGGCGTCGAGATCTTTAACCTAGGCACCGGCACCGGCACCTCGGTGCTCGAGGTCGTCGCAGCCTTCTCCAAGGCCTGTGGCAAAGAGCTGCCCTACGTGATTCGCGAGCGCCGCGCCGGCGACATCGCCGCCAACTGGTGCGACGCTTCCAAGGCCGAGCGCATGATGGGTTGGAAGGCACAGTACGACATCGCGGACATGTGCCGCGACAGCTGGAACTGGCAGAGCCACAACCCCAACGGCTTCGCCGACGCCGAGTAGCAAAAACCTACACACCGTTCTTGCCCCGATCTCACGATGTGAGACCGGGGCTTTTTCATGGCATGTAACCATTCGCCGAAAATCGACCAACTTTTTTATCTTGCCTATACATGTTTAAACAACATGTATACAATAGGTGTATCGAATCAGAACATCGGAGGCGGACTGCACACCCATCGGCAGGCCGACCCCACAACAAGAAGGTTGGTGAGCGCATTCATGGAGCGTGCAAGCGGCGTCCTCATGCCCATCTCGTCTCTGCCCGGACCGTACGGAATCGGCGGCTTTGGCTGGAATGCCTACGACTTTGTCGATTTTCTTGCCTCGTGCAAACAACATTACTGGCAGATTCTGCCCCTTACGACGACGAGCTATGGCGACTCGCCCTATCAGTCGTTCTCGGCCCGTGCGGGCAACCCCAACTTCATTGACTTTGCCGAACTCATCGAGGCCGGCTATCTGGAGCAGCGCGATATCGACGGCGTGTACCTGGGCTCCGACCCCAGCAATGTCGACTATGGTGCCATCTTTGGTGGCCGTCGTCAGATTCTCGACCGCGCCGCCGAGCGCTTTGCCGCCGACAAGCCGGCCGACTTCGACGGCTTTATCCAAACCAACGAAGACTGGCTCATCCCCTACTGCGAGTTCATGACCGTCAAGGAGGAGTGCGGTCTCAAGGCATTTTGGGAGTGGCCCGCAGAGCTCCGTACCCGCGGTGAGGCTTCTGCCAAGGTCTGCGCCGCCCATCCCGCGCGCATGCTCTACCACCAGATGACGCAGTACTTCTTCGATCGTCAGTGGAGCCGCCTCAAGGCCTATGCCAACGAACGCGACATCCTCATCATCGGTGACCTGCCTATCTATGTCTCGCGCGACTCTGTCGAGATGTGGGCCACGCCCGAGCTCTTTAAGATCGACGCCGCCGGTAATCCCGTGAGTGTCGCCGGCACGCCGCCCGACCAGTTCTCGGCCACCGGCCAGTACTGGGGCAATCCCATCTATGATTGGGACGCCATGGAGGCCGACGGTTTCTCCTGGTGGGAGGGCCGTATCCGCGCCGCCCTCGACATGTACGATGTCATCCGCCTGGATCACTTCCGCGGCTTCGAGGCCTATTGGGAAGTGCCGTTCTCCTCACCCGATTCGTCTTACGGTTCGTGGACGCAGGGCCCCGGGCTCAAGCTCTTCAAGACGCTCGAGGAAAAGCTCGGCACGCTGCCCATCATCGCCGAAGACCTGGGCTTCCTCACCCCCGGCGTCATCGACATGCGCGACAACTCGGGCTTCCCCGGCATGAAGATCTTGCAGTTCGCCTTTGAGGGCACCAACTCGTACTACCTGCCGCACAACTACATTGCCAACACCGTCGCCTATGTGGGCACACACGACAACGAGACGGCGCGCGGTTGGTTTGAGGGAACGGCCACCCCGCGTCAGCGCGAGCAGGCGGCCCTGTACACCCACCAGCAGGCCGGCGAGCCCATGGCCGATGCACTCAACCGCACCATCGCCGCCAGCGTAAGCGATACCTGCATCTACACCATGCAAGACCTGCTTAACCTGGGCAACGAGGCGCGCATCAACACTCCCGCCACCCTGGGCGGCAACTGGACCTGGCGCATGCTCGATGGCGCCATCACCCGCGAGCTCGAGCACAAGCTCACCGACTGGACCGAGACCTACTTCCGCATCCCGTCGGAAGCCGAAATTGAGCTTCCCCAATAGGAGCCACCGCACCCGACCCCATTCCATCGTGCGGACGCGTCCGCTTTTCCCGCGCGAGGCCACCCCAATCCCTCGCGCGGGCTTCTTTTGAATTTCTGACATGTAATCAACCCATCACAGGAGGAAACATGCCCCGTATCAATCTCGCAGAACTCGCCGAGCAGTCCTTTGGAACTTCGCTTGAGCAACTCGATGACCGTCACATTTATAAGCTGCTGGTCAAGCTCGTGCAGGAGCGCTCCGCCGCCTGCCCGCTCAACAACGGCAAGAAAAAGCTCTACTACATCTCTGCCGAGTTTTTGATCGGCAAGCTGCTCATCAACAACATGATCGACCTTGGCATCTATGACGAGGTTAAGGGCCAGCTCGTCGCCGCCGGCCACGACCTCAACAAGATCGAGGAGTTTGAGGTCGAGCCTTCGCTGGGCAACGGCGGCCTGGGCCGTCTGGCTGCATGCTTTTTAGACTCCATCGCCACGCTGGGCCTTACCGGCGACGGCGTGGGTCTCAACTACCACTACGGCCTGTTCCGCCAGCGCTTTGTCGATAACCAGCAAAAGGCCGTCCCCGACGAGTGGCTCGGCGAGCAGGACATCCTGATCGAAGACGACCGCTCCTACACCGTCGAGTTCGGCGACTTTGCCGTCACCTCCAAGCTCGTCAACATCGATGTGCCCGGCTATGCCCAGCCCGCCAAGAACCGTCTGCGCCTGTTCGATCTGGCAAGCGTCGACGACGGCTTGGTTCCCGGCAGCTCTATCGACTTTGACAAGACCCAGATCGCCAAGAACCTCACCCTGTTCCTCTACCCCGACGATTCCGACGAGCGGGGCCGCTTGCTTCGCATCTACCAGGAATACTTTATGGTGAGCAATGCTGCTCAGCTTTTGATCGACGAGGCAGTCGAGCGCGGCAGCAATCTGCATGATCTGGCCGACTACGCCGTGGTTCAGATCAACGATACGCACCCCACCATGGTCATTCCCGAGCTCATCCGCCTGCTCACCACCAAGCGCGATATTGAGTTTGACGAGGCCGTCGCCATCGTGCGCTCCATGGTCGCCTACACCAACCACACGATTCTTGCCGAGGCCCTCGAAAAGTGGCCACTCGCAAGCCTGCAGAAGGTCTCCCCCGCCATCGCCGACATCATCGTCAAGCTTGACGAGGTTGCCAAGGCCGAGCACGATGACCCGCGTGTCGCCATCATCGACGATCACGACACCGTCCACATGGCCCACATCGACATCCACTTTGGCTTCTCCATCAACGGCGTTGCGGCACTCCACACCAAGATCCTGGAGGACACCGAGCTCCATCCGTTCTACGAGATCTATCCCGAGAAGTTCTCTAATAAGACCAACGGCATTACCTTCCGCCGCTGGATTCACGGTGCCAACCCCGCACTCGCCAGCCTGCTCGACGATGTGATCGGCACCGATTGGCGCCGCACCGGCGACCTGAGCAAGCTCGCCGCGTTCGCCGACGACAAGGACGTTCTTGAGCGCCTGGCCGCCACCAAGGCCGATGCCAAGGCAATCATGCGCGAATTCATGGCCCTGGAGCAGGGCGTGACGATTCCCGCAGGCGCCATCATCGACGTTCAGGTCAAGCGCATCCACGAGTACAAGCGCCAGCAGATGCTTGCGCTCTACATTATCTGGAAGTACCTCGATATCAAGAACGGCAACAGACCTAAGCACCCCGTCACCATCATCTTTGGCGGCAAGGCGGCACCTGCCTACACTATCGCCCAGGACATCATCCATCTGATCCTGACGTTGTCGCAGTGGATCGCAAACGATCCCGACGTGGCTCCCTACCTGCAAGTCGTCATGATCGAGAACTATAACGTCACCGCTGCCGAGCGCGTGATTCCCGCCGCCGACATCTCCGAGCAGATTAGCCTGGCCTCCAAGGAGGCGAGCGGCACCTCCAACATGAAGTTCATGCTCAACGGTGCTTTGACCCTGTGCACGCTCGACGGCGCCAATGTCGAGATCGCCGAACTCGTGGGCGACGAGAACATCTACACCTTTGGCGCCTCGTCCAAACAGGTTGAGCAGCTCTACGCCGACGGCAGCTATAACGCCGGCGCGCTCTACCGCAAGCCCGGTATCAAGCTGCTGGTCGACTTCATCACCAATCCAGCCTTTATGGCAACTGGCAACGCCGAGCGCCTGCAGCGCCTGCACGACGACATTAAGGGCAAGGACTGGTTTATGGCCCTGCTCGACATCGAGGAGTACATCCAGACCAAGGAGCGCATGCTGGCAGACTACGAGGACCAGGACGCTTGGATGCGCAAGGCGCTCATCAATATCGCCAACGCCGGCACCTTCTCGTCCGACCGCACCATCTCCCAGTACAACGACGAGATCTGGCACCTGAACTAATTTCGCTTCCCTTACCCATCCTCTTGAGAAACGGAGTCGTGGCAACACGGCTCCGTTTTTTGTGCCCGCACGTTATCCTGTGACCCGACTCGACCGAAGAATCTCGATCTGTAACAGCTACTCGGTAAAAACGGCCCCAGCTGTTACAGATTGAGACATACCGGCCCCTCCCCTTGGGTTTATCTCAATCTGTAACATCTAGCAGCTGAAATTCACCTTTGGTGTTACAGATTTAGATGAAATGGTTAGCTCAGCGGAACCGTCTCGATCTGTAACATCTAACGTCCGAAATCGGCCCTACCCGTTACAGATCGAGACAAACGACCGGTCAGACAATCCCAACACAAAGAAAGGCTCCCCTCTCGCCCAGTGGACGGGAGGGGAGCCTTATATGTGACCGCGGCAAAAGGATGGCAATACCGCAGTCGCCCAAAGGGAGGGCCTGGATGCACCGGGCCTAGATAAGGTTCTTGCCAGAGACCTTATCGAAGAGATGGGTCGCGTTCTTCTCGAACTTGAACCAGATGGTGTCGCCAGCCTTGAGCGCGCCCTTGGCCTCGAGGTCGACGACGGGGATAATCAGGACAAACTGGCCGTCGGGAGCGGTCACGTGGACATGCTCGGTCGAGCCCATGAGCTCGGTCACCTCGACGGTACCCTGGAGCGCGCCCTCCTCGCCCTTGTCGGCAAGCAGGATCTGCTCGGGACGCACGCCGGCCGTAATCTCCTTCACGTCGCCGCCGTCCCAGTTGAGGGCAAGTTGAGCGCAAGTCTCGGGGGCGAGTGCCACGTTCATATCCTCGGTCTTGACGGTAAAGCCGTTGCCCGAGCGCACCAGCTGGGCATCGAAGAAGTTCATCTGCGGCACGCCGATGAAGCCGGCGACGAAGATGTTCGCGGGATGGTTGAAGACCTCCTGCGGCGTGGCGATCTGCTGGACGACGCCGTCCTTCATGACCACGATACGGTCGCCAAGGGTCATGGCCTCGGTCTGGTCGTGAGTAACATAAATGAACGTGCCCTTGATCTCGTGGCGCAGCTTAATGAGCTCGGCACGCATCTGGTTACGAAGCTTGGCGTCCAGGTTGGACAGCGGCTCGTCCATCAGGAAGACCTTGGGGTCACGCACGATGGCGCGGCCGATAGCGACACGCTGGCGCTGGCCGCCGGAGAGCGCCTTGGGCTTACGGTCGAGGTACTCGGTAATGCCCAGAATCTCGGCAGCAGAGCGAACCTTGCGGTCGATCTCGTCCTTGGGAACCTTCTTGAGCTCGAGCGTAAATGCCATGTTCTCGTACACCGTCATATTGGGGTACAGAGCGTAGCTCTGGAACACCATGGCGATGTCGCGGTCCTTGGGCGCCACGTCGTTGACACGCTTGCCGTCGATGAGCACATCGCCCGAGGTAATGTCCTCCAGGCCGGCGACCATGCGCATCGTCGTGGACTTACCGCAGCCAGAGGGGCCAACGAGGACGACGAACTCCTGGTCGTGAACGGTGAGGTTGAAGTCCTCTACAGCGAGCACACCGTCCTCGGTAACCTTGAGGTTGTGCTTCTTCTCCTCGGTCTTCTTCTTTTTGCCAAAGAAGCCCTTCTTTTTTGACTCGTTGTTGGGATACACCTTCTGAACATGTTTGAGAACGATCTCGGCCATGTCTCTACCTTTCGATATGCGGCGCCGCGCTGAGGGGCGCCGCAGAAACTTGCAAAACAGTTACGGCATCAGCCCTTGACGGCACCTGCCACCACGCCGTCGATGATGTACTTCTGACAGAGGATGTACATGATAACGATGGGGATAACGACCATCATGATGCAGGCCATCATGGGGCCGAGCTCGACGTGGCCGTAGCCGCCGCGGAAGTACTGGATCAAGATAGGAATGGTCTTGTACTTGGTGGAGTCGAGCGTAAGGTAGGGCAGCAGATAGTCGTTCCAGACCCACATGGTCTCGAGGATGCCGACCGAAAGATAGGTGGGCTTCATGATGGGAAGGACGATCTTAAAGAACACCTGGACCGGGTTGCAGCCATCAATCATGGCCGCCTCCTCGATCTCGAGCGGGATGTTCTTTACAAAACCGGCGAACATAAAGACCGCCAGGCCCGCGCCAAAGCCGAGGTAGATAAAGCAGATGTTGAACGGCGTGTTGAAGCCGATGCGGTCCGCCAAATTGGACAGCGTGAACATGAGCATCTGGAACGGCACGACCATCGAGAACACGAACAGGTAATAGAAGAAGTTCGAGATCTTGTTGTTGACACGAACCACGTACCAAGCGCACATGGAGCAGCACACCAAGATCAGCACGACCGACGTGACCGTGATGATGAGCGAGTACATAAATGCCGAGGCAAAGCCCTGCTCGTTAAGGGCGTGCATGTAGTTTGCGAGGCCGTTGAACGTCTCGGGCGTGAGCAGATCGAATGCCGTGGTGGTGCTGATTGCGGTCGCTTTCTTAAAAGAATTAAGCGCAATCATGAACACGGGGTAGATCCACGCGAGCGACAGGATCGTAAAGAAAATCGAGAGCGCGCGGTTGATAACCTTATCGCGTTTCATTACTGCTGCACCTCCTTGGACCTCGTGGCCTTAAGCTGGATCATGGAGATGGCCACGACCAGGATGCAGAAGATAACCGCCTTGGCCTGACCAATGCCCTGCCATGCGATACCGGCACGCGAATAGAACGTGTTGTAGATGTTCAGGGCGAGCATCTCGGTGGAGTGCGCGGGGGCGCCGCCGGTAAGGGCGAGGTTCTGGTCGAACAGCTTAAAGCCGTTGGTGATGGACAGGAACAGGCAGATGGTGATGGTCGGCATCAGGTTAGGGATCTTAACCTTCCAAAACGTCTGCCATGCCGTAGCGCCGTCGACCTTGGCGGCCTCGATGTAATCGGACGGAATGGACTGCAGACCAGCGATGTAGATGATCATCATGTAGCCGACCTGCTGCCACAGGGTCAGGATGATAAGGCCCCAGAAGCCAGCAGCAGAGTTAAGAGCGATGAGCTGGGCGCCCACGTTGGAGAGCAGGCAGTTGATCAGAATCTGCCAAATGTAGCCCAGCACGATGCCGCCGATCAGGTTAGGCATAAAGAAGATCGTACGGAAGATGTTGGTGCCTTTGAGCGCCTTGCGGGTGAGCGCCTGCGCAATGGCCAGGGCGATCACGTTGATGAGCACCGTCGACAGGAAGGCAAACGCCACGGTAAAGAAGAACGACGTGGAGAACTGCGGATCGGACAGCGCGCGCACGTAGTTCTCGATACCGACAAAGTGCGCGTTACTAATGATAATAAACTGGCAGAACGAGAGATAGAAGCCCTGGATAAAAGGGATCACGAACCCGATCATAAACGCCAGGCACGTGGGCAGCATAAAGAGCGGCCACCAGCGCTTGAGTGCTTTGCCCATAAAAGGGTCCTTTCAATATGCAGGGGGCGGGCAAACCAACGTCTGCCCGCCCCCCTGTCGCTAATCAGATAGCTTGGGCAGCAACTGCTTACTCGGAAGCGGCCTTCTCGGTCTTCCAGCCATCGACGAAGGCGTTCTTGACGCCGTCCCACTTGCTGTTATCGGCAGCGTAGGCAATCAGAGCCTGCTTGAGGTTCTTCTTCCACTCCTCGGAGGGAATGTAGACGAAGTCCCAAGCGACGGTCTTCTTGCCGTCCTTGGCCATGGCAACGGCCTGCTGCGAGAAGACGTTGGTGGTCTCCTTGGCGCTCTTGAACGGAGCGGTCAGACCCATCTTGTCGGCGATGATGCTGGTCGGGGTGTCAGCGGTGACGCACCAATACATGAAGTCCTCGGTGGCCTTCTGGGCATCCTCGGAAGCCTGGGAACTGACGCACCAGTAGTTCTCGCCGCCAGAGCACAGGCCCTGGTTCTCCTCGCCGTCAACACCGATGTAGATCGGCATCATGCCAATCTGATCGTCGGTCATGCCGGCCTTGACGAGGTCAGAGTAGGCCCAAGAGCCGTTCTGGTAGAAGACGGCCTTGCCGGTTGCGAACTCGTTGGTGGCGTCGTCGCCGGTCTTGGAAGCAAGCTGCGAAGGATCGCAGGTGGAGTCGGTGATGTACAGGTCGAAGATCTGCTTGTAGTTGTCGAGGAACTCACCCTTGATCTCGTCGTCCTCCTGGTTGTGCTCCTTCTCAAACTCGTAGTAGAGCGGCATGTTGGCAAGGTGGGTGGTGTAGCGCCAGCTGGAGGAGTCGTCCATGCCGGCGGAAGTGAAGGCACCCTCGACACCAAGCTCGTCCTTGCGGGCCTGGATGTCGTCGGCACAAGCCTTCAGCTTGTCGAAGGAGTTGATGTCCTCGGCCTTGTAGCCAGCCTTCTCGAGCAGCTGCTTGTTGTAGATGATGCCGAAGCTCTCCTGGACCCAGTCGATGCACACATCCTTGCCGTCGGACTGCAGAGCCAGGGAGTCGTCAATGAGCTCACCGCGGAGCTTGGTATCGGACAGGTCGGCGCAGTAATCCTTCCAGTTCTTAAGACCGGTGGGGCCGTTGACCTGGAACAGGGTCGGAGCGGAGCTCTTGGACATCTCGGACTTAAGCTTCTCCTCGTAGGTGTTGGAAGCGGCGGTCACGATCTTGACCTCGACGCCCTTCTCCTTCTTATAGGCCTTGGCGATCTCCTTCCACTCCTTGTCGACCTCGGGCTTGAATTGGAGGAAGTAGACCTCGGCAGCGTCACCAGAAGCAGAGGAGCCGGAGCCGGCAGAACCACCGCAACCCACGAGGCCCAGACCAAGAACCGCAGCCGCGGAACCAGCAAAGCCCAGGAACTGCCTTCTGCTCATTTCGTTCTTCATTACAATCCACCCTTTCACACCGTGGCGGCACCCTTTGCCGCCGCCTTCGGAGATTGGCTCGGGGACTTTGCCCCTTTTGCTGATTTGAACGATACGCCATTTGGCTAGTTGTTTGAACAAGTATTACTAGAGCGGTAGAAAAACTTCGGTGAACGGTAATTTCAACTTGATACTTGACAAGTTTTGTATAAACAATTATTTGTTATCTAATGCAGAGAAAACGCCCGGTCAAGCCGATGTACCGTCGGTTTGACCGGGCGTTTTCTCTTTGAGGCCATGAGTCTCGTCAGGCTGCGAGCTAGCCGGCTATCGCTTGGAATTGACGCGGTAATGGAAGATCTCGGGGTGTGTGCGAGTGTGCGTCACCTCAAACAAGATGCCATCCGAGGTGTACGACTGACTCTCCATGACGGCAACGCAGTTGTATTTGCCGAGGTCAAGATAGCTGCAGTCCTCATCGTTGGCGAGCTCGACACTCACCGTACGACGGCTCGCCATCACTTTGACACCGCGCTTGTGCTCCAGATAGCCGTAAATAGAATCTGCCGCGATCTCGGGAGTCAGGCCCTTGGCGATCGACGCCAAAAAATAGCCATGGTCCACTTGGCGCGCGTTGCCGTTGAGGCTTCGGACACGCACTACGCGAATCAACTCCTCGCCCACCTTAAAGCCCAGGTGACGAGAGAGTTGCTCGGTGCAAACCAGATGTTCGAAAGACTTAACGTCCGTCGATGCAACGGCATTGTTGCGCTTTGCAAACTCGCCAAACGACTCGACTTCCTCGAGCGCGCCCAGCATGTCGGTTTCGCCCTTGAGCCAAATAACGCGTACGCCCTTGCCGTGTATGGGCTGCACAAACATCTCGTCGGCCAGCATGCTCAAGGCGCGGCGGACGGTATTGCGCGTGCAGTCGAACTCTGCGGTCAGCTCGGCTTCGGTTGGCAGCATCTCCTGAAACGCATAGGTCCCGTTAATGATGCGCGAACGGATCTCGCGGTAGATTCCTTCGTAAATCGCTTTTGGCATGGCTTCACCTCTAATGAATATGTATGGCTAGGCACGATAGCATTTCTTGGGGTTGTTTAAACCGTCTATCGGCAAAGCACGGATTATTTACCGTCGACGGTTCCCCCGACACCCAAATCGGACCGAATCAAAACCGTCAATGCGGCAAGCAGCCAGTCCTCTACAATGAGTTCATTGTTTAAACGTTCTTGCTCGCACAGCATGTTGCATCCGGAAGGCATATTATGCTGCAGAAAATCCAACGTTTTGGCGGAGCCATGTTCGCGCCCGCCATGCTCTTTTCCATATCGGGCCTTATGGTCGGCATCTCATCCCTCGCCACGACCGTAGACATTGTCGGCGATATGGCCACATATGGAACCCCCTGGTACATTTTCTGGAGTATCGTCCAGCGTGGATCGTGGACAGTCTTTAAACGTCTTCCGCTCCTGTTTGCCATCGCGCTGCCCATCGGCCTTGCCCAAAAGCAGCCGGCGCGTTGCTGCCTCGAGGCGCTCGTCGCCTATTTTGCCTACTGCTTCTTTCTGAGCGAAATCATTAAGCTGAGTGGCGACAATCTTGGACTTAAGTACCCATCATCTTTAACCCCCGCTAGCGGCATCACCGTCATCGACGGCATCAAGACGCTCGACACCGGCATTATCGGCCCGCTTGTGGTGTCGGCAACCGTCGTCGCCATTCATGACCACTTCTACGATGCCAAGGTTCCCGATTGGCTCGGCACCTTCTCGGGATCCTCGCTGGTCTACCTCATCAGCTTCTTTGCCGTGCTCGCCCTTGCTATCGTCTCGGCCGCCATCGTGCCTTCCGTATACGCAGTGACTGAGACGCTGCGCCACGCGCTTGCGGGCGTCGGCCCCTTCGGCGTAGGAATCTTTGTCTTTTTAGAACGAGCACTCGAGCCCATGGGGCTGCACCACCTGCTCTACATGCCGATCTACTACGACAACCTGGTCATTAACGACGGCATCTACGCCACGTGGACCAATTTGCTCCCCATCCTCTCCCACAGCACGCGCCCCCTCAATGAGCTTGCGCCGTGGGCCGGTTTCACCGCCACCGGCTGGGTCAAGCTCTTTGGCCTTCCTGCCATCGCGGCTGCGTTCTACTCCACCGCAAAGCCCGAGCGCCGCGCCGGTCTCAAGGTCATCCTGGTTCCCGCCATTGTTGCCTCAGTGGTCTGCGGCGTCACCGAACCGCTCGAGTTTCTCTTTATGTTCACCCACCCCGGGCTCTTTTTGCTCTACGCCGTCCTCTCGTCTTGCCTCGCCATGGCTATGAACTTCTTTGGCGTCGTCGGCATCTTCTCGGGTGGCTTTATGGAAATGGCTGCCTTCAACTTCATCCCGCTCATGCGGACGCATGCCGGCTCCTATCTTTTGGCGCTCGAAATCGGACTCATCTTTAGCGCCATCTTCTTTCTGAGTTTTCGAGGTCTTATTCTGACCTTTGACCTTAAAACCCCAGGACGCGAGGACCATATCGCCAGCAACACTGCGCTCTCGCGCTTGACGGGAGACGACGTTGACGAAAGGCGCTCATCCGAAAACAGCGCTTCCGGCGGCCAGGCATCACAAGATCATCTGCTCGCCGAGCAGGTTGTGATGCTTCTGGGCGGTGTCTCCAACATTGTGGGCGCAACCAACTGCGCCACGCGCCTGCGCGTCGAAGTCGTGGACCCTTCCATCGTCGCGGACAACGCGACCTTCGTCGCAGCGGGTGCCAAGGGCCTCATCATTACGGGCAAGACCGCCCAGGTGATCATCGGCATCTCCGTTCCCCGCGTTAAAGAGCATTTTGACCAGATCATGGGCCTCGAGCCGGGATTTGTGCCCACCACCTCGGCCTCCCCTGCCGCCAGCCCAACCCACAAGCACGGCGATATCTGCTTCTTCGACATTGACGGCACGCTCGCGTGGCAAGACCCCAGGCTCGCCCAAGACCTTCCCGAAGACGAGCGGGACCTCTCCCCCTATCCCAACGAGGCGGTTTCGCAGGCAATCCGCGAGTTTGTCGCCAACGGCAACATGGCCTTTATCTGCACGGGACGCACCCTGAGCTGCATTCATCCCAAACTACTCGAGCTGCCGTGGACCGGCATCGTCTGTCTTGCGGGCGGTTACGCCGAGATCAACGGACGCGCAATTCGCGATCTGTCGATGACGCCCGGCATGCTGCAGCGCCTTGCCCCCTATCTTGAGCAGTCGGGCGAGGTCATCCGCTTTGAGGGCCTCAACGGCGTCGTGCGCATGAGTGCCGATGCCCCCGATGCTCCCGGATACGCGCGCACCCTGGGCGACGCAGTCACGCAGCTGCAACATTACAGTGCTTACAAGATCTTGATGTCTACATCGCTCGCTAACCACATCGCTCAAGATAAGGCACTTGAGCCGCTGCTGTGCTTTAACGAGCTCGAACTCGAGGTAACCGAAATCTCGCCCCGCGAATGCACGAAGCGTGGGGGCATCCAGTCTGTACTCGACGCCCTCGATCCCCACCACGGAACCGTATACGGCATCGGCGACGCCAGCAATGACGTCTCGCTGATGAACGCCGTCGATGTCGGTATCGCCATGGGTAATGCGCCGGACTATCTCAAGGATAAGGCCGATTACGTGACCGACACCGTCGATCACGACGGTGTCGTTGCGGCGCTCGAGCATTTTAGGCTGATTTAGGCACACTCCATCAAACGCACGCCCGTTGTCCTAAATCGCCAAAACTGCCGCGCCAAACGCCCTGATGTGGCAATATGTTGTCTGCATATTGCATCAATGCAACCTCAGAAAGAATGCGAGAACCCGTGTCCAGTCCGTTTACCAGCTTTTTAGCCCAGCACTTTGACCAGATTAACGACTATCTGGCCACGTTCTTTGACGGACAGGCGACCTCTGCCGATATCGAGCGCTACCTGTATGCGCCGCTCTCGGCTTTTACGGCCAACGCCGGCAAGCGCCACCGCCCGCTTATCTGCATGCTCGCCGCAACCGCAGTGGGCGGTAGCTTTGAGAGCGCCCGCAGCGCCGCGGCAGCCATCGAGCATTTCCAGTCGGGCGCGCTGATCCACGACGACATCGCCGACAACGGACAGCTTCGTCGAGGCAAGCCCTGCATGCACCTTACCGAGGGCACGGGCCTTGCCATCAATTGTGGCGACCTGGCGCTCACCATGGTCACCAAGACGGTTCTCGACGACCCTACGCTGGAGTCCGACGTGAAGCTGCGCGTGCTCCACGAGCTTACCGAGATGATCGTCCGCACCATCGAGGGTCAAGCACTCGACCTGGGTTGGGTCCGCGACGGGCGCTTTGATATCTCGGTTGATGACTACCTGGACATGGCGACGCACAAGACCGCGTTTTACAGCGGAGCCACGCCGCTTGCCGCCGGAGCCATTATCGGCGGCGGCAACGATGAGCAAATCGAAGCGCTACGCGCCTTTGGCCTGCACACGGGCCTTGCCTTTCAGATTCAGGACGACCTGCTCAACCTTGTCGGCGCTAAGGAAGCCGCCAACAAGGACTTCCGCACCGACATCACCGAGGGCAAGCGCACGCTTGTCGCCGTACACGCCCTCTCTGATGAGCGCCACCACGACGAGGTCGAGGCGATTCTTTCCTCAGGCACCGATAATCCCGCGCAGCTCGCACGCGCCGTGGAGATCTTCCAGGAGACCGGCTCCATCGATTACGCCCACACTTACGCGCTCGACCTGACCGCTAAGGCCAAAGCGGCCATCGAGAACGTTGAGCTTGATCCGCACGCACGCGAGCTGTTCCTCTCCATGGCAGATTTCTTTGTGGAGCGCCTTAACTAACGGGGGTTATAAAACCTGTCAGCAGCGTATTTAGGCACAACTTGCTACACTGTTGAGTGCATGTTTATGCATCCCTTTGCGTTGTCTATCCGACAGACGCTCAAATAGTACGAATGGTACGCCGAAAGGGGTTCGTTCATGGAACCTATTACAACGGGCATGCAAGGAGCAGCCGTCGAGGACGTGCAGTCTCGTCTCCTGCAGCTCGGCTACACGATTGATGCCGCCGAAGTCACCGACAAGTACTTTGGAGCCACCACTGAGCAGGCCGTCAGCACCTTCAGGCTCGACAGCGGCCTTGCTGCCGGTCATGCCGTCGATATCCCCTGCTGGAGCGCCCTTGTAGACGCTTCGTATAAGCTGGGCGACCGCACTCTCTATCTGCGCATGCCCAATTTCCATGGCGCCGATGTGCAGGCCCTGCAGCGCGCTCTCAACGTTTTGGGCTTTGCCTGTGGCGAAGACGACGGCTACTTTGGTCCGCATACCGAGGCCGCCCTGCAGCAGTTCCAGGAAAATGTCGGCCTGTTTGCCGACGGCATGGCCTTCCAGGACACCTACGCCTACATCAACCGCCTGCACCATGTGTGGGAGGGCAAGCCCTCGGTCACCGAAGCCGAGTCCCGTATCGGTTTTGCTCGCGCCGCCAACGTGCTCGAGCGCTTCCAGATTGCCGTTATCGGCGAGGACCCCATTGCACGTAGCGTAGCGTCGCGCATGTGGAACATCGCCACGGCGACGACCGACAACAGCGGCATGATGCTTTGCGATTCCGAGGTTCCGACCGACGTGGATCTGGTGCTCGAGATTGCAAGCGATGAGCTGCCCGCAGATGCAGCGCCGCGCGCCACAATCGCCCTTGCCGAATGTCACAACCTGGCGCAGCGCATCCGCACTGCCAACGTCGCCGCGCAACAAAAGCCTGCGCGCATCCGCATTGAGCTCACGGGCATGACGCGCTACAACGGAACCTTCACGGCCAGCGACGCGCAGACACTCGCCGTACGCCTGCTCGATGGCGTTTGCGATGCCCTCGCAGATTAGGTAAACTAAACGAGTTGCTTTTGGGCAACACCACACATTGGGACGTAGTTCAACGGTAGAACTCCGGTTTTTGGTGCCGGCTGTTGGGGGTTCGAATCCCTCCGTCCCAGCCAAAGAAACAAGTCTCTCGAACGCATAGCCGATCGGGAGGCTTTTCTTGTGAGCAAGCGGAGGGATTCGAACCCGCAAGGAATCTACCTATATAAGACAGACGCCCCAGGCCCATAACGACCAAGAGCGCCTTGCATCTAGAATTATCAGCCCTGTTCCGAAAAGCGAGCCGCATGCAACAACCAAGTAACCACAGGCCCCGGGAGAGTGGGGACACCGGCTTAGGTTTATCGCGAGTTCCGCACGAACAGGAGGCCACTTAATGTGGCCTCCGTCGTGAGCAGGACTGTAGAGCAGGAAACCTAAGCCGGTGTCCCCACTCTCCCGGGGCCGAACGCCCTAGTTGTTGAGCATGCGGTCGAAGCTTCCCGAGTCGCCATCCCGATAGTCTGCGGTCATCAGGATCTCCTGCGGAATGCGCCCGCCCTCGCGCAGCACGTTGCGGAACTGCACGCGCGTGACCATGGGCAGATCCTTGATCGTCGCTGCCAGGTTCTGCGGCACGCCCTGGTTGGCAGCCGCGGGCTCGCACTCGCCGCCGGCCTTCACGCGACGCTTATGCTCGGCGAGCATAGCGCGATACATGCCGGCATGCAGGCGAATCTCAACCACATTGGCATTGCGAGTCTGCTCGACGATGCGCGCGCCCTCGCGATCGATATCGCCCACGTAGTAGACGTAGTTAAAGCGATAGCCAATCTCGGCCAGATAATCGTCCAGGGCATGCGAGACGCTCGCCTTGCATCCGCCGCCAAAAATCACGCCGCCCACCTTGATGCCAAAGAGCTTGGCGTGCTTGCGGCCACGCAGCAGCTTGACGATCTCGTCGTAGGTGTCCAGGTTCTCGACCATAATGAACGGCTTGTCGGCGCCCAGCGTAAAGAAGCCCGTAAAGTGCACGGGGCGATTGGGGGCGACCTTGATCGCCTGCATGCTGATGCCCTTTTCGGTCATACGCCTGATCAAGCGCTCACCGTGCTTGCCGTCAAAAGCCTTCTCGTCGTTAAAGATCTGGTAGGCACGCTGGCGGCGCGAGGCAACCGGCGTATCGGCACCTCGGTTCTGCTCAATCCAAGCCTGGATGATTGCGATTTCCTCGGCAATCTTGCGGTTGGACATCTCGTTGTGCTGAGTGCGCTGCGGAGCCTTTTTGCCGTCCTTGCCCTCGACCTTTACGATCTGTGTCTGCTGCTCCTTGATCTTAGAGAGCGCCGTGGGCGTAGGGACAACCTTGAGCAGCTGCCTGCCTAAAACGCGGGCAAGGGCAAACGCCGAGACCTCGCCGTGGACGGACGACTTGGGCTGCTGGGCAGCAGTATCTGCTGCGGCAGACTCCGGCTTCTTCTGAGACTTGCGCTTAGAATCGCCTTGGGAATTGCACTCGTGCTTCGGCATAGACACCTGCTTCTGCGGACGAACGGACTTGCTCTCCTTCGCCGGCTGGCGCTTAGGCTGCCCCGAAGAAACCTCGGCCTTCGCATCCTCGTTCTGCGGCGTGGTCTTCTCGGTTGCAGTCTCGGCATGGGAACTGCGGCCCCCACGATGGCGACGGCGGCGAGGCTTGCTCGACGCGCCCTGCTCCGCCTGCTCATCAGTAGGCTGCTGGCCCTTGGCCTCGGCATCAACCTCAAGCTGCGGCTCAACAGGCTTCTGCTCGCGAGCCGCCGGCTCAACGGTCTTCTCGTCCTTCTCGCCCTGAGTGGTCGAAGCCGGCTCGCTCTTCTCCTGACGCCTTACGGGATACGCGCGCCCCGCAAAACCACGTCCGGGACGGCATGAACCCGGAGCCTTCTTGGCAGACTCCTCAACATCGTCTGCAACCTCAGAAGACTCTTCAACCTCACGCGCGGCATCCTGCTGTGCAGCCTTAAAGTGAGCACCGCGACGGCGCTTGGGCTCTTGGGCCTCCACGGGCTTTTGCTCCTTCGTGGGCTTCTGCGACTCGGCAGCAACCTCGGTCTCAACAGCCTCGGCATCCGTCTCACCCTTTTGAGCAACGGCGCGACGGAAGCGCTCCTGCTGGGCGCGGCGCTGCGCATCGCGCTTGCCACCCCCGCCAAAACCGCCGCGTCCTGCCTTGGCCGTAAAGGCACGCACGACGTTCTCATCGAGCAACTCATCGGTATCGACATGCTCACGCGGAGCAGTTTCTTCCACAGCAGGCACGTCAGCGGAATCCTCGACGACAAAATCCTCGACGGACTCGGCAGGCTGCTCCTGGGCATCGCGGATCTCGGCATTGATGGTATAGAACGCCGGGCGCCCGTTAATGCCGCTACCCTCGATCTTGGTCACGATATTTGCCGCGATAAGTTCATCGCGCATCGCCTTGGTGTCACATTCCTTATCGACGGAGCGGAAAATTTGCGCCAGCGCACTCGACTTAATCTTGAGCGCCTTGCGGCAGAGCAGGTCGTAGGCAACCAGCTTGGCACGCTCGGCAGAAAGCGACGTCTGGCTGCTCAGACGTTCAGCCAGGGCATCGACATTTTGTTGGTTATCGGAATATACCGTCTTGGCCACGGGGCCCCTTTCATATGTACACATATACGTTTATATGGTACAACGCGCGCCCTTATCCACGCAAAACATCTGCGAGAACACTCGGGCGTCGCCCGCTTTTGCATGAAAAAAGACCGAGTCCGCGTCGTTGCGGACCCGGTCTTTCCGAGTCATATGGATGGAACGGCTAGCCCATCAAGCTGACTAGGCCTTGGCAGCCTCGGCGTCGACAGGAGCCTCGGCGGCAGCGGCGCGGCCGTACTCGGCCTTGCCCATCTCGGACCACTCGGGCTCCTCGTCGGGCATGGAGCCAGCCTCCTTGCCGAAGAACTCCTTGAGGCAGTTGACGGCGACGATGAGACCCAGGACCATCAGCAGGACGGCGAAGACGAGCTGCAGGCCCTTGGTGGCGGCGACGGAGACGGCGGCCGTGGTGGCAGTAGCCGGGATGGTACCGAAGAAACCGTAGGCCTGGACGGCGGTCATGCAGCCCATGGCGCTCTGGACCAGCGAGGTGAAGGTGCAGCAGAGCAGGAAGGCGACGGGCACGTAGAGCATCCAGCCCTTGCGGCCGGTGCACTTGCAGAACACGGCGAGGGTGATCATGGTCATGCCGCCGAGCAGCTGGTTGGAAGCACCAAAGAGCGGCCAGATGTTGGCATAGCCACCAAAAGCGAGGGCGAGACCGGGAAGCAGGGTAACGACCGTGGCGAACCAGGGGTTGCCGAGGACCTTCATGTAGCCGGCCTTGGACTCGATGGCCAGGGCATCGTTGGTCTGGGCAAAGAACTCGGAGAACGAAGTGCGGGCGATGCGGGCGACGGCGTCGAGCGAGGTCAGGGCCAGAGCGGAGACGTTCATGGTCATAAAGACGGTAGCGAGCGTGCCGTCAACACCGAAGGCCTGCATACCGCGGGAGATGCCAGCGGCGAAGATCTGGAACGGGGTGGAAGCGACACCGGCGTTGAGGGCGCCGGTACCGGCGGTATTCATGTCGGAGAACATGATGCCGGCGACGATGATGGCAAGGATGCCGACGAAGGACTCGACGATCATGGCGCCGTAACCGACCTTGACGGCGTCCTGCTCCTTCTCGACCTGCTTAGAAGAGGTGCCGGAAGAAACGAGGCTGTGGAAACCGGAGAGAGCACCGCAAGCGACGGAGACGAACAGGACCGGGAACATCATGCCGGAGGCAGTGGAGAAGCCGGTGAAGACCGGAGCGGTGATAGTGGCCTGACCGTTGACGCCCAGGACGACGATGCCGAGGACAGCGCAGACGATCATGACGATCATCATGATGGAAGTGAGGTAGTCACGCGGGGTCTTGAGCATCTGGATGGGCATAGCGCCAGCGAAGACCAGGTAGACCATGACGACGGCGAACCACTGGAACTTATCCAGGTAGACCGGGAACTGCATACCGACGGCGAACATGAGAACCATGAGGACCACGCCGGTGACGAACTCGGCAGCGCCGGTGAGGTTGAACTTCTTCTGGGCCCAACCAAAGGCGATAGCGACGAAGGTGAACAGGATGGAGATGGTACCAGCGCAGCCGGCGGCATAGGACTTGGTGAAGTCGATGGCACCGGTAGCAGCACCAGAAGCGTCAACGGCCGGGGTGAACATGAACGTCTTGCAGACCATGTCGGTGAAAGCGGCGATGACGATGATGCAGAACAGCCAGCAGAACAGCAGGAACAGGCGACGGCCGGTCTTGCCGATGTACTTCTCGATGAGCTGAGCGAGCGACTTGCCGTTGTTCTTCATCGAAGCGTACAGGGCACCAAAGTCGTGGACGGCACCAAAGAAGATGCCGCCGACGAGGACCCAGAGCACGACGGGCAGCCAGCCAAAGGCCATGGCGACGATCGTACCCGTGACAGGGCCAGCACCGCAGATCGAGCTGAACTGGTGCGAGAAAGCGGTGAAGGCGGAGACGGGCGAGAAGCTCTTGCCGTCCTTCATGCGCTTGGCCGGCGTGAGGGCCTCTTTGTCAACGCCCCACTTGTTGGCCAGCCATCGGCCATAGCCCAGATAGCCGCAGGCGAGCACCGCCGCGGCCACAACCATGAGCAAAACTCCGTTCATTACATTTCCTCCTCTAAAAAGAACTTCCTAGACATAAAAAATGAGGGCCGTCGGTTGCGCTCGACGGCCCTCATCTTCATCAGCCGCCCGTTATCGTACGGGCTAGCTGTATGTGCTAACCCGCATCAGATAATTACTACGCTGATAATGTTTAGCTGATGCGTGAACATGTCTAAGAAATCCTCTTCAATCATGATGTGAACGATCCGTGCGTGTTCACATCCCCCAGTGGTTGAAAAGGAGTATGAAACTTTAGTTACCTAAAGTCAACGCAAATTTGTAATGAATTTTCAACTTTTTTGGATTTCTCGGTATAAAACGCCACTGACCTCGGACTTTACCCCACGACAGTTTTTGCATGAGAGATGCCTCTCGGGAGCGGGCGGGCGTATGCAAGGTTTCCTGCTCTACAGTCCTGCTCGCACGGAGAGCACATTAAGTGCTCTCCGGCTCGTGCGGAACTCGCGATAAACCTTGTATACGCCCGCCCGCTCCCGAGGGGCTCCCATCCCAAATGCGGAGCAAAGCTCCGCACGCCAACTTTTTCTTTCAGCTAAAGAACGCCGGAAATTCGACGCTGGCTTGTTAACCTTGTTGGACGTTGTCGACGCCAAACCAGCCCAGAAGCTATATCGATACAGAAAGGTCCCCGGACGGAGGGGCCGGATATAAGGTTTATCGCGAGTTCCGCACGCAAAGAAGGCCACTTAATGTGGCCTTCGTCTTGCGCAGGACTGTAGAGCAGGAAACCTTATATCCGGCCCCTCCGTCCGGGGACCGCGCCGTACCAGCTACAGCGTCATGTTTGGATCGGCGTCGACGTCGAACGGCGAGATTTCACCTCGGTCGAATTTACGGCGAGCGACCTCCGCGATCATGGCGGCGTTATCGGTACAGGCAGACAAGGGCGGCACCGTTACGCGAATCCCCTGACGCCCAAGCTTCTTGATCATCATCTCGCGCAGATGCGGGTTGGCCGAGACGCCGCCACCGATGCAGTATTCCTTGCATCCGGTAGCGTGCAGTGCGTTTTTGGCCTTCTTGTACTGCACGTCAAAGACAGCCGCCTCAAACGAAGCCGCCAGATCGGGCAGGTGAATCGTGCGCCCGGCCTTGGTCTCCTGCTCGATGTAGAGCGTCACGGCCGTCTTGAGGCCCGAAAGCGAGAAGCGGTAGTCCCCCCTGCTGTTAAGCGCACGGGGGAAATCGATCGCCTTGGGGTTGCCCGTCTCGGCCAGCTTAGAGATGATGGGGCCACCGGGATAGCCCAGGCCCAGCGCCTTGGCCACCTTGTCGAAGGCCTCGCCCACGGCGTCGTCGAGCGTCTCACCGAGCACCTCGTAGTCGCCCCACGCCTTCACGTGCACGAGCATGGTGTGCCCGCCCGAGACAAGCGTGAAGATGAACGGCGGCTTGAGGTCGGGCTGCGCCAGCAGGTTGGCAAACAGGTGCCCCTCCAGATGGTTGACGCACACGAGCGGCTTGCCAGCAGCGTAGGCAAAGCCCTTGGCGAAGGCGACGCCAACCACGAGCGCGCCCACCAGGCCCGGACCCTGCGTCACGCCCACGGCGGCAAGCTCACTTGGTGCAATGGCTCCGCCCGTAAGGCCCAGCGATGCTGCGGCATCCTCGAGCGCCGCATCCACGACACTCACAATCACCTCAACGTGCTTGCGCGAGGCGATTTCGGGCACCACGCCGCCAAAACGGGCATGGAAATCAATCTGCGTCGACACCTGGTTGGCCAGCATATTGCCATCCGCATCGATAATCGCCACGGCCGTCTCGTCGCAGGAACTCTCGATAGCGAGCACTAGGCGGCGGCGTTCAATTTCGGCACGCTCCCCCTCGGAGCGCCCGGGCGCAGGCAGCGGCCATACGCGCTGCTCTGCCGCCGTCGGCTCGGGCGAAGCATTGTCGACCGGAAGCACGAGGGGCAGCGGAGCCGTCATGACGATGGCATCCTTGCCGGCACCATAGTAGCCGCGGCGACGGCCAGCCTCGGTAAAGCCCAGAGCGTTATAAAGCGCGATCGCTCCCTCGTTGCCGTCCTCGACCTCGAGCGAAGCCGTGGTGCAGCCGAGCATCTGGGCATCATAGCTCACATGCGACAGCAGCTTGCGGGCAATGCCCTCACGGCGATGTGCCGAGTCGACGGCGACATCCAGAATCTGCACATCACCGTCCACGACCATACCGCCGGCAAGGCCCAGCAGCTTGCCGTCGTCGTGTGCCACCCACCAACTACGCGGCACAGCGACGTCCTCGCCCAGTTCGGACAGGAACATGCCCGGCGTCCACGCCTCGTGTCCGGCACCTTCAAAGCAGGCAGCCTCCAGCGTGCTCGCGCCCTCGGCATCCGCCGCGCCCATGGGACGGAACTGCAGATGACGACCGGCGAGCTCATCGGCAACGCCCGTAATTTCGCTCTGCGCACTCTCGGCAAGACCAAGACGCTTGCGCTCGTTTTCCTCGGCATCAGAAAGGCGCGTGTAAATCGGCAGGACGCGAGCCGGATCGCCGTCACCCGCAGCGTGCGCGAGCAGCAAGCCCTCGCCCGAAGGCCACCACAGGTCGCGCTCCACGCAGCGGACGGTCTCGTCCTCACCCAACAGCTTGCCATAGCGCACGAGACCGTCACCAGTCAGCTGAACCTGGTCCCAGTCCGCTGCTTGGCGCCACTCATCGAGCGCCACGGCGACCTTGACCACGTGCTCGCGCTCAAATTGACGCTCGGGACCCTCATCGACCAGCATATACAGCGCCGGATATACCTCACCGCGCATAGCATCGGCCAAGATACCAAGCTTGCCGCGCACGCCAGCCTTCCACGCCGTCCAAGCGCAAGCGTCAAGCGTCGACACGCCCAGCAGCGGAACATTGGCACCGCGCGCGAGGCCCTTGGCAGTGGAGATGCCGATGCGCACACCCGTAAAGGACCCCGGGCCGCGACCGACCACGTAGCAACCAACATCGCTGCGATCCAGACCGGCTTGAGCCAGCACGCCATCAACGGTATTCACGAGCTCAACGTTGGCGTGACGGCGACACATGTGGTCGCCACTCGCGAGCTTCGTCTCGCCCGTCTGCCCATCAATCCAACTTGCCGCGCAGGCAAGCATGTCGGTCGAGGTATCGAGCGCCACCACCAGCGCGTTGTCGTTATGCAAGCTCATCTTGTACAGCCTTATCAATCAAATGGGAAAGCTCCATTGCACGGTCACCGTGCGCCTCGAGCGTTATCGTTCGCACATCGCTGTCGCCCTCATCACGCTTGAGCGTCACCGAAAGATACTCATCCGTCAGCTCGTCCTGGAATTGTTCGCCCCATTCCAGCAGGCAAGCACCCTCGTAGCCCAGCACATCGAAAATGCCCGTATCCTCGAGCTCGTAGGCATGCTCCAGGCGGTATAGATCAAAGTGAAACAGCGGAATACGACCTTGATCGTGAACGGCCATGAGCGCAAACGTAGGACTCGTAACCATATGCCCATCGCCCAGCCCGCGCGAGACGCCCTTGGTAAAGTGAGTTTTGCCCACTCCCAGGCCACCGGTCAGGATGAGCACATCGCCGTCCTCAAGGCACGGTGCAATTAGCTCGCCAAAGTACTCCGTATCGGCAGCGCAAGTCGTTTTGTAAGTACCTACC
The DNA here is from genome assembly GCA_036312985.1 of Collinsella sp. Taxonomy (GTDB): domain Bacteria; phylum Actinomycetota; class Coriobacteriia; order Coriobacteriales; family Coriobacteriaceae; genus Collinsella. The sequence continues at coordinate 4,216 of JAXJMV010000004.1, read as the reverse complement.
CCCAGGCGCTCCAGGGACATATATGCTCCTTATTATTCCGAGGCGTCCTCTGGTGCGGGATGTCGCTCCAGATAATCGCCCAGCATCTTAAAGTCTTCCTCCAGCAGCTCCTGCCACGCCGGATTGCGCAGCGCTGCTGCCGGATGGAACGTGGGCATTACTACAAAATGCCCCATCTGGTGGAACCTGCCGCGCAGCTTAGTAATGCCAATCTCGGTCTTAAGCACAAAGTGCGTCGCGGGGTTGCCGAGCGTCACGATGATATCGGGCCAGATGCTTCGAATCTGCTCACGCAAAAACGGCGAGCAAGCCAGCACTTCCTCGGGGCGCGGATTGCGGTTTCCCGGCGGGCGGCACTTAAGCACATTGGCAATGTAGACGTCTTCGCGTTTAAGACCCGCCAGGGACAAAATGCCGTTGAGGTCCTCGCCTGCCGCCCCCACAAAGGGCTCGCCCTGCAAATCCTCATTGCGGCCCGGCGCCTCACCAATAAACATCACGCGAGCGTGGGGGTTTCCCACGCCAAACACGATATTGTGACGCGACTGGTAGAGCTGGCAGAGGTGACAATCGCCCAGAACGGCCTCGATTTCCTCGAGTGCGACCTCACGTGGCACCTGATGGGTATGGCCGGGGATGTGCATGACGCCCATAGCGGCTCCTACACGTAGACCTTGTCGAGACGCATGCCAAAGCCGCAGGCGACCTCGTAGTTAATCGTTCCGCGCAGTCGGGCCATCTCGTCCATAGTGATCTCGGCATCGCCATCGCGGCCGACAATAATCATCTCGTCACCATACTCGGCCTCGGGAATCTCGTGTGCCGGGTTGGACTGAATGGCGACCATAAACTGGTCCATGCAGATATTGCCAACCTGATGCACGCGCTCGCCGCGATACAGCACATCCATACGATTGGAAAGCGTACGCGATAGGCCGTCGGCATAACCGATCGGCAGCGTGCAGATCTGAACGCGCGTGCGCGGTACGCGGTAGGTAAAACCGTAGCCCACGCCCTCACCCATCGCAGGGTGTGCCACGCGCGTCACGCGCGCATGGACGCTCATAACGGGATCAAGCTGCATCACGCGGCCACTCAGCTCGCACGGCTGCATGCCATACAAGCCAACGCCGGCGCGAATCATATCAAAATGCATCGAGGGGTCGAGCATCGAGGACGGCGTGTTGGCGCAGTGCACGATACCGCACTCAAAGCCCGCATCCTTAATGGCCTGAACGGCCTCGGTAAAGCGCTGACACTGCAGTTTGTAGTCCCAGCCCGAAGGTTCATCGGCCGTGGCGAAGTGCGTAAATACGCCGTCGCACTGAATACCGCGATGGAAATTAATACCGCGCACAAAGTCGAGCACCTGCGTGTAGTGTACGCCGATACGATTCATACCTGTCTCGATGGCGAGATGATACTTGCCCACCTTGCCCGCCGCGACGGCGCATTCGCCATACGCAAGAGCAAAGTCAGACGTATAGACCGAGGGCATGATATCAAACTCGAGCAACGTCGGAATGGCCTCGATAGGCGGCTCGCTTAGGATGAGGATGGGCTTCGTAATCCCGCCCTGTCGGAGCTCAACGCCCTCGTTAACCGTCGCCACGGCAAACATGTCGGCACCGGCCGAATACATGATCTTGGCGCACTCAACAGCTCCATGACCATAAGCATCGGCCTTGACCACGCAGCACAGGCGCTGACGTGGATTCAGCAAGTTCTTATAGGCCCTCGTGTTGCGACGGAGCGCCCCACGGTCGATCTCGACCCAGGACCAGCGCGTCAAATCGGCTTTATTCATGATTAGTCATCCGACCCTTCGTCCATGATTCCCAGATCTTCGAGCGCATCCTTTGCCGCCAGTTCCATGGCAGGACCGATCAAGTCGATAAGATCGGTCGCGATGACGCTCTTCTCACCATACTCCGTCGCCGCGGCAAAACCAGCGTAGCTGTGAAGTGCGACGGCGTACGAATACAGCAACTCCCAACGATCCATCTCGTCGCGCATGGTGGCAAGCGTGCCGGCCAAAATACCCGCGAGAACATCACCCGAACCGGCAGTTGCCAGAGAAGCCGGACCCGAGAGCGGCAGCAGCACACGCTCAACGCCACAGATAGCCGTCGTCGGCCCCTTGGCAATGACAACCAGGTTGTCGGAGCCTGCAGCCCAGACAACCTTCTGCGCGGCCGCAATCGCGGTACCAAGGTCGTTCACCTCGTCACCGGCAACCAGACGCGAAAGCTCACGATAGTGCGGCGTCATAACCAACGGCTGCTCGCGACGATACATCTCGGGGTTACTATCAATACCGTCAATGGCAATCTTAGCAAGGCAGTTGAGTGCATCGGCGTCCAAGATAAGCGGCACATCAAGCTCGAGCAAGCCCGAAACCACCTGCATAGCGCCGGCAGATGTCGTCATACCGGGACCGCACAGTACACAGCTGTACTTCTTTGCAATCTCGCACACAGTCATGCGCGCAGCGGCGCCAAAGGAGCCGCGGGAATCAGACGGAATAGCAAAGACGGGAATCGAAGGAAGTGCCATGCGAATAAGATTGGCGCAGGCGTCAGGAGCCGCGACCGCCACGTAACCAGCACCCGCGCGAGCTGCAGACTTGGCCGCCATAATGGCAGCACCAGGATATTGCGCAGATCCGGCGACAATAAGCACAGAGCCACGGGAATACTTATCGATATTCGTAGGTAGTGGGGCAAAGTAATCAACTAAGTCACCGGGCTCGACAATCTCGGCGGCGTGGTCGACATCATCGATGACCTCGTCAAGACGGTCGTAAAGATTGCCGCAGATCAAATCGCCAGCATACTCAGGACCATCAGCGCTATACAGACCAATCTTGGGCGCAATCATCGTCACCGTATGCTCGGCACGAATGCAGTCGTCATCAACAACGCCCGTCTCGGCATTCAGGCCCGAGGGAACATCAATGGATACGACACAATCGGCGCATTCATTGACCGTAGGAATCCAGATGGAGAACGGCGCACGCAGATTTCCGTGGAAACCGGTACCAAAAATGGCATCGACAACAACATCGGCCTTATCGATCAAAACCTCGAGTTCGTCACGCGAGGGGCCGACGCAAACGTGCACATCGCGGCCGGCAGTACGACGAGCAACATGACGTGCCAGAGCAGCAGGAATCTCATCCGGCTCAACCGGAGAAACGATATCGACGTCCACACCCTTATGGCTCAGGATATCGGCGGCAACCCAACCGTCGCCGCCATTATTACCAAAACCGACCAGAACGAGAACCCGATCGGGATTGAGCTTCAAGACCTCGTTGGCGGCAAACTCACCCGCTAGCTCCATAAGCTCGGCCTTCGAAGTCCCTTCGCGTTCGATGATATCCTCGAGACGAACGACTTCTTCGGTACTCAAAACCGGTTTCATCTATGCTCCTAGCGTATCTTGCGAAGCATCGCCCAGGTGCTCCGTCAATGCTGAATTCTGCAGCTGCTCAAGCTCATCTAAAACAGAGCGAGCCTCTTTAAATGTCTGCGCTACGCGTTTCTTGGTGCTCACCTTTTCCTCTTTTGGCTTAGGCCGAGCATCTTCGGTAATCGCGATGGCATTCGCAACGGCTAAGTCTCCTGTAATCGTAATGGAAAGAGCGACCTCAACAACACCCAGCTCTTGAGCGATCTCGAGAGCACGGCCCGAAAGCAACACCTTCGGTTTGCCGAGTTTATCACGCGTTACCGAAACATCCTTGCGACCCACGCCTTGACTAAAACCCGTGCCGAGAGCTTTAAGCACCGCCTCGCGCGAAGCAAAGCGGCTCGCATAGTGAGCGGCGGGGCGCGATGACGCATCGCAATACGCACGCTCATCTTCGGTAAACACACGCCGAGCAAACGACGGCGTCTTTTCAAGAATTGATTTCATGCGGGAAATCTCGACGATATCAACGCCGATACCAGCTTCAGCCATGTTCACCTCCATATCGCACAGACTAAGTTATTGTAGCCCGTTCACAGAAGATGCGACAAACGAGGGTTATAAAACACAGCTACTATGTGAGACAAAAGCCCATAAACGCAAAAAGGGGGAGGCCGCGAGGCCTCCCCCTTCTCAGTTCAAGCGTACGGCTCGGTGCCGTCCACCGGTCAGCGGCGCCCTGGCCTCCCACGGGCTGACCCCGCAGTACTCTCGGCGCGATGGGGCTTAGCTTCCGGGTTCG
>JAXJMV010000003.1:0-17443 GCA_036312985.1 Collinsella sp. | reverse complement strand
GCCCTGTGGGCGCCAGCGGAATGTGGGGTCACCGCGCGGTCCGCATCTGATGGTGTCGACGTCAATGGTATACGGGTGCACCATCGACGTCTTCAATACAGAAGATATCAGTGCGGAATGTTTTCAAAACCAAGCCCGGCCCCGGCCTGCGGTAACGTTGCTGGCGGTTCTTGGGCATCGCTTGCTGGTGGGGTTCCTTGTCTGAGTTGGACTTAGTTGGTGGGACCACTCATCTCGGTCGCTGTCCCGCGCCGCTGCGGGAGTGCTAGTCGGTCATTATTGGCGCCGAAGCACCGTCCCGTCCCAGCATCGCCCTCAGCTTCTCGAAGCTTTCCTCGCTTAGGCAGTGCTCCATGTGGCAGCCCTCTTGCGACGCGACCTCAGCCGAAACACCCGCATCCTCCAGCAGCCCCACGAAAAAGCAGTGACGCTCCCACATTTGACGAGCGACCTCCAGACCACGCTCCGTCAGATGAACATCTCGCTTGCCCATTTCGACGTAGCCGTTGTTCTCCAACGTCGCCATAGCTTTTGAAACGCTTGCCTTAGTTACGCCAAGGTACTCTGCAACATCAATCGAGCGCACGATGCCCTGACGTTGCGACAGAACGTAGATCGATTCGAGATAGTCTTCTCCGGATTCACGTAGGGCCATGGGCCGCCTTTCGCAATGATTGCTAGTTAGCCTTTGGATACTTTCCACGGCTAACTTTACCGCAAAAGTTGCCCATGTCTTACTACTTTGCCTAAAAGTTAGCCGCGTTTCACAAAACGTGCGGGACGAAAACAAAATGGGGACGCCCCGCAAGGAATGTCCCCAGGTGCCAGGTGCCGGCCCGCAGCTACACGAGTCCAAAGTGCTTCGCAGCGTTGTAGATGCCGTCGTCGTCCACGGCAGTCGTCACATAGGTCGCTGCAGCTTTCACCGTGTCCTGCGCGTTGCCCATGGCCACACTTGTGCCCACGGCCGAGAACATCGACAGGTCGTTCTCGCCGTCGCCAAAGGCAATCGCCTCGCTCGCGTCGATACCAAGCCGCTCGAGCGTCGCCGCCACGCCCAGGTCCTTGCCGCCGTTAGCGGGAATAATGTCGCAGAACAGGTCGCACCAGCGCGTGGTGAGCGAATGCGACACGGCGTCGGTCACGATATGTTCGTCGGCCGGGTCCACAAAGGCGCAGAACTGGTAGACCGGTGCGTCAAAGGCGTGCTCAAACGGCTCCTCGTGGTAGACGATTCCCGCGTTGCTGCCAGCCGTCACCACGCGCTCGGACAGGCGGTTCACAAACGAGTTCTCGCCCTGCATGCACAGCGAGTCGTAGCGCCCCTGCGCCACCTGGTCCACAATCACCGCGACGTCGTCCGGATCGATCGGACAGCTGCGGTAAACCCCCTCGGCATCAAAGCAGTGCTGACCCGAGAGCGTAATGTACGCATCCCAACCCAGGTCGAACAGCCAGTCCGGTATCTGGTAGGTCGGGCGACCCGTGGCGATCACGCACGCAATCCCCTGCTCGTGAAAGCTATCGAGCACCTGCTGCGCCGACGCCGGAATCCGGTGCGTCTTAAAGCTCAGCAGCGTGCCGTCGATATCGAAAAATGCGGCCTTGATCATCCTCGTCTACTCCTCGCCCTCGAGCTTTTCGCTCGCCTCGAGCCACGCCATCTCCAGCTCGTCCATGGCGGCGTGAGCCTCGTCGATCTTTGCCTGCTGCTCGCCGAGCGCCGTGTAGTTGGTGGGATCGACTTGGGCCATTGCTGCCTCGGCCTCCTCAACGCGGGTGCGCTGCGTCTCCATCTTGCGCTCGAGCGAACTCACCTCGCGGCGGAGCTTCTGGCGCTCGGCGTTGGACAGGCCGTTGGGCTGACCGCTCGACTTGGGCTTTTCGGCCGCAGCTGCCGCGGCACCGGTGTCGAACGTGCCGGTCTTGGCGCTCGGCGCGCCCACGGGCTCGCCCTCGGCGGTAGCGTTGCACAGGCGCAGGTACTGGTCCACGCCACCGGGCATATGCGTCAGGTGGCCGTCGAGCAGCGCCCACTGCTGGTCGGTCACGCGCTCCATCAAAAAGCGGTCGTGCGTCACCAGGATCAGCGTGCCGGGCCAGCCGTCCAGCAGGTCCTCGACAATCGCGAGCATGTCGGTATCCAGGTCGTTGCCCGGCTCGTCCAGGATGAGCACGTTGGGCTCGTCCAGAATCGTCAGCAACAGCGACAGGCGACGGCGCTGGCCGCCCGAAAGATCGCCGATGCGGCTCCAGAGCTGCTGCGTCGTAAAGCCCAGGCGCTCGCAAAGCTTCTCGGGCGAAGTCTCCTTGCCGTCGATGACGTAGTACTTCTTATAGTGGCTGAGCACCTCGCGGATCGTGTCGCCCATGTAGGGCTCGAGCTCCTCGAGCTGCTGCGACAACACACCAAAGCGCACCGTCTGGCCAATCTTTACACGGCCGCGCAGGGGCGCGATCTTGCCCTGAATCACGTCGAGCAGTGTCGACTTGCCGGCGCCGTTCTCGCCCAAAAGACCATAGCGGTCGCCCGCGCCGATGAGCCAGGTCACATCGGTGAGCACCTGCTTGGGCGCGCCGTCGGTATCGGCATAGCCGGCGTCCACGTCGACCACATCGATAACCTGCTTGCCCAGGCGGCTCACGGCCAGGCGCTTGAGCTCCAGCTCGTCACGCACGGGCGGCACGTCGGCGATCAGCTCACGAGCGGCATCCACGCGAAACTTGGGCTTGGTGGAACGAGCCTGGGCACCGCGGCTCAGCCACGCGAGCTCCTTGCGCGCCATGTTGCGACGGCGCTCCTCGGTAACGGCGGCCATGCGGTCGCGCTCCACGCGCTGCAGGATGTATGCCGAATAGCCGCCCTCGAAGGGATCGACCTGGCCGTCGTGGACCTCCCACATGCTAGTGCAGACCTCGTCCAAGAACCAGCGGTCGTGCGTGACCACGAGCATGGCACCCTGGCCGCGCTGCCAGCGGGCCTTTAAGTGACGCGCGAGCCAGTTGATGGTGCGCATATCCAGGTGGTTGGTGGGCTCGTCGAGCATGAGCACGTCGTAATCGCCGATCAGCAAGCGCGCGAGGTCCACGCGACGGCGCTGACCGCCCGAAAGCTCGCCCACCGTGCCCTCCCAGGGCACATCGCTGATGAGGCCGGCGAGGATCTGGCGCGTGCGGGGGCTCGACGCCCACTCGTACTCGGGGGCGTCGCCCACAACGGCATGATGCACGGTATCAGTATCGACCAGGTTGTCCTTTTGGCCGAGCAGACCGATCGTCGTGCCGCGGCGGTGCGTCACGCGTCCGTCGTCGGGCTCCAGCGTGCCAGCGAGCACGCTCAGCAGCGTCGACTTGCCGTCGCCGTTTTTACCGACAATACCAATGCGGTCGCCCTCGCCCACGCCGAGCGTCACGCTATCGAAAATATGCTTGGTGGGAAACTCTAGGCTGACGGAATCGCATCCCAAAAGAATCGCCATATGCCCTGCTCCTTCGTAGAAATTCAACGTTGTCCATGATAGCAGCGAGCCCCACCCCAAACCACCACGAAGGCGCCTGTCCCCTTTGTGGTGGTCGTTTCGGTCGCAGAGTAAAAGGCGGGCCATCTCCCACAAGAGATGACCCGCTTCTCCAATCAGTCCCGCGGCAACCGTGGCCGCCGCGGGCCTCAAGCATGTCCCGGACTAGGAGAACATGCCGGTGAGGTAATCATTCAGCCGCTTATCCTTGGGCCGTTGGAAAATCTCGTCAGTCTCGTCGTACTCGACCATATCGCCCATGTAGAAGAACGCCGTGCGGTTGGACACGCGCGACGCCTGCTCCATGTTGTGCGTCACGATGACTATGGCGCGGTCGGCAACGATCGACGACATAAGGTCCTCGATCGCCAACGTCGAGATGGGGTCGAGCGCCGAGCAGGGCTCGTCAAACAGGATCACGTCGGGGTTGAGCGCCAGCGTGCGCGCGATGCACAGACGCTGCTGCTGACCGCCCGAAAGCGCATAGGCGCTCTTATCGAGCTTGTCTTTGACCTCGTCCCACAGCGCCGCGCCGCGTAAGCTTTCCTCGACCATGCGGTCGAGCTCGTCACGGTCGGTGATGCCGTGGCGCTTGGGCGCAAACGTGATGTTGTCGCGAATGGACTTGCGGAACGGGTTGGGCTGCTGGAACACCATGCCAATGGAACGGCGCAGCTCGTAGGTGTTTTCGGTCTTGGTGTTCACGTTGCGCCCGCGATAGTTGATCTCGCCCTCCACGCGGCAGCCGCGAATCTCGCGATTCATGAGGTTGAGGCTACGCAAGAAAGTCGACTTACCGCAGCCCGAAGGCCCAATGAGCGCCGTGATCTCGCCCTTGTGGAAGTCGAGCGACGTATTGTGCAGTGCATGGTGGTCGCCATAGTACACGTTGACGTCCTTGGTGGAGAGCACAACCTCGTCGCTCACGGCCTTGCCGCTCACGCGCACGCGCTTCTCGCTCTCCCCCACGCTCGACAGGAAGTCCCGGGTGTCGGACGATGCCGCTTCGGTTGCGGGCGTTACATTCATCTCGCTCATTCGGCCGTCATCTTCCTTGCCAGTTGCTTGCCCACAATGCGGGCGATTACGTTAAACAGCAGCACGCAAATCATCAGCAGTGCCGCGGTACCCCAAACGATCTGCTGGGCCTCGGGGCTGCCTTCGCCATAGATCTTGTAGATATGCACGGCGAGCGACTCACCGGGGCGGAACACGTTCCAGGCGCAAGTAGGGCTCGACAGGTTAAGGCTCAAGAAGTTGAGGCGAACCGGCGAGCTCATGCCCGAGGTAAAGAGCAGCGCCGCGGCCTCGCCAAAGACGCGGCCGGCCGAAAGCACGATGCCGGTCACGATAGCGGGCATGGCCTCGGGAATCAGGATGTGCAGCATGGCCTCCCAGCGGGTGAGGCCCATGGCCAGGCACGCATCGCGCTGGGCCTGCGGCACGTCCTCGAGCGCCTGCTGGATCACGCGCACCAGAATGGGGATATTGAACATGGTGAGCGCGACGGCGCCGGAGATGATGGAGTACTTCCAGCCCAGCTGCACCGAGAACACCAGAAAACCGAACATGCCGACAACGATGGAAGGCAGCGAGGACAGCGTCTCGATGGCGGTGGAGGCAATGTCGCGGACGGGTCCGTCGGGTGCGTACTCAACCAAAAAGACCGCGCCACCCAGGCTGATGGGCACCGAGATGATCAGGGTGATCAGCAGCAGGTAGAACGAGTCGAACAGCTGGTAGAGCACGCCGCCCTGCGTTCCGTTGGCGCGCGACGGCTCCGTGAGAAAGCCCGGCTGGAACAGCGTCGAGATGCCCTCGAACAGGATATAGGCCACCATGGAGACGACGATGAGCATGACGATGGCGACGATCGCCGTCAACACGCCCGTGGCGAAGCGGTCCTGCTTTTGGACACGCCCGAGCCTCGCCTCGTCGATGTGGATACGCGTGCTAGCCACGAGCCTTCGCCCCCTTGCGGCCGATAAGGTGGATGATCAGGATGAAGATGAGACTCATGCCCATCAGCAGCAGACCGAGCGCCCACAGGACATCGTCCTGGGCCGAGCCCTCGGCATAGACCGCCATGGACGTTGTGAGCGTAGTGGTGATGGTGGACGCCGGCGACAGCAGCGACGTCGGCATGGCCTCGATACCGCCGATAACCATGCGCACGGCGAGCGTCTCGCCAAAGGCGCGGGTCATGCCAAGGATGACCGCGGTCATGAGCGAGGGCATGGCGGACTTCAGCACCACGTGCCAGATGGTCTGCCAGCGGGTGTAGCCCAGCGCGAGCGAACCCTGACGGTAGCTGTCGGGCACGGCGCGCAGGCCATCGACCGAAAGCGTGGTCATCGTCGGCAGAATCATGACGGCCAGCACGATGGCGCCGGGCAAGATGCCCAGGCCCGTGCTCACGTGGAAAACGCTCTTCATAAGGCCGACGACCACGTGAAAGCCGATCAGGCCAAAGACGACCGAGGGAATACCGGTCAAAAGCTCAATAAGCGGCTGAAAGACCTTAGAGCCAAATTTGGGCTGGATCTCGACCGCAAAGATGGCAGAGCCGATGGCGATGGGCAGCGCGATGAGCGTGGAGAGCACCATGACCGCAAACGAGGTGACGATCAGGGGCAGGGCGCCGGTATACGGCAGCCCGTTCTCGGCCGTGTTGGCCAGGTCCCACTTGGTACCGGTGAAGAACTCGACGATCGAAACGCCGTCCTTAACAAAAGCCGAGAGGCCCTTTTGGGCGACCATAAAGATGAGCGCGGCAACAACAAGCGTCACGAGCGCTACGCACGCGCCCGTGACGCCCAGGCCCACGTTCTCAAGGTCGCGCTTTGGCAGCTGTTTTGCCATTGCAAACCTTTCCGGGGCGATTACTTATTTAGCGGAGACCTTGCCGCTGGCGTCCTTGACGACCTTCATGGCAGAGACGGGGATAAAGCCCTGCTCCTCGACGAGCTTGCCCTGGACGTCATCGGAAAGCATGAACTCCAGGAAGGCCTTGGTGGCCTCGTCGGCATCCTTAGCGCAGTACATGTGCTCGGTAGCCCAGATCTTGAAGGAGTCGTCGGTGACATTCTTGCTCTTGGGCTCGACGCCCTCGACCTTGATGGCGTTGAACTTGGAGTCATCAAAGTGCGAGAAGTCGAGGTAGGAGATGGCGTTGTCGGTACTGCCCATCTGAGTCTGGACATCGCCGGACTTGTCGAGTTCGGCGTCGCCCTTAAAGTCGACGGCCTCGTCGCCAAAAACGGCGGCCTCGAAGGTGGCACGGGTGCCAGAGCCAGCCTTGCGGTTGAGAACGACGATCTTGGCGTCGTCGCCGCCGACCTCCTTCCAGTTGGTGATCTGGCCGGAGAAGATGCCCTTGAGCTGCTCGAGGGACAGGTCGTCGACCGTCACGTTCTTGGAAACGACGGGGCCCATGCCCACGACGGCAACCTCGTGGTCGACGAGGTTCTTGACCTGGTCGGCCTCGAGCTTGGTCTCGGCGAAGACGTCGGAGTTGCCGATGGTGACGGTGCCGGCGGCAACAGCGGTCAGGCCCTTGCCCGAACCGTTACCCGAGCCGGAGACGGAGACATCGGGGTTGGCGTCCATGAACTTCTCGGCAGCGGCCTCGACGAGAGCCTGGAACGAAGAGGCACCGTCGTAAGTCACCTCGCCGGAGACGGACTCGGCAGCAGCGGCGCTACCCTTGTCGGCGGCATCGGATGCGCCGGAGCCGCCGCAACCAACGAGACCGAGACCGACGATGCTGGCAAAACCACCAGCGAGGCCGAGGAACTGACGACGAGAATAAGCCTGATCGAGCATGATCTTCCTTTCATACATGCGACTCGCGGGCACCCCACCCGCTTTGCTGTTTGGAAAGATACGGCCCCGACCGGGCAGCGTCCGCGCCAACTACGGTTTCTTACGGGCATTTGATAGACCCTTACCGCAAGCGCAGCACGGCCTTTACAAACGAATAACAAACCCGCCACCAAGCATGACCCGCCTTTTACACCAATAAAAACAAAGTTGCGGTGAAATAGTTCCTGCTTGGCCATCAAATGGCCCATTCTAGGAACTATTCCACCGCAACTTAGATTGGGAAACCGCGAGACCTTAAAGCTCTAATTCATTCAAACGGAGGATCGCAACAATATAGATCTTGAGCGCCTGCTTGAGCTGTTCCTCGTTGGCGCACTCGTTGGGGCCGTGCATCTGGCCGCCCCACGAGGGCAGCTCCAGGCCGGTCTCCTCGGGGCCAAACGAGACGGCGCGGGCAAAGTTGCGCGCGTACGTGCCGCCGCCCATGGCAAAGGGTTCAGCATGCTTGCCGGTGAACTCGTTATAGGTATCGATAAGCGCCTTCACGGCCGGATCATCGGCAGAGACCGAGAACGGCACCTTCGCGCGACCCAGCTGGCACGTCACGCCGAAACGGCCCACGAGCGGATCGAGCTGCTCGCGGATGGTATCGGCACTCGTGCTGTCGGGGAAGCGCACGTCGATGACCTGCTCGATATGGCCATCCGCCACGCGGATGACGCCAGCGTTGCAGGTAAGCGGGCCAAACGCCGGACTCGTCGCATCGATACCCAGGCCGCGGCCATAGGCGTCCGCATGCACAAAGGCCAAAAACTTGACAAACTCGTGCTCGGCGGGCGTCAACAGGCGCTTGTCACGGGCGCCAAACGCGTCCTCGGCCTCGCGCAGATACGCCACGATCAGGCCGACAGCGTTGATAGTGCCCTCAGGCATCGAGGCATGACCGCCAATGCCGTGGGCAAAAATCTGCGCATGCCCGTTATCGAGTGTCGTGATCTCAAGGCGATCGGCGTTCTCGACCGGCGCCGGCAGCTCATCGGCGGCAATCGCGAGCTCGCAGATGGACTGCGACGGAATGGCATTGCTCGCCTCGGCGCCGCTCCACGACACGATGCGCCCGCCGTCGATCTTGGAGCTCACGAACGTCGCCCCAAACTGGCCCTTCTCGGCATTGCAGACCGGGAACTCGGCATCGGGCGTAAACAAAAAGTCGGGGTCTGCGTGGTTCTCCAGATAATGGTGAACGTCGGACATGCCCACTTCCTCATCGCAGCCCAGCAGCGCGCGGAAAGCATAGCGCGGGGTAATGCCGTGCTTGAGCAGATAAGCGCCGGCGTAGAGCGACAGCACCGCCGGACCCTTGTCGTCAATCACGCCGCGACCGAGCAGCCAGCCCTCGCGGCGCTCCATCGCAAACGGGTCGGTGTTCCAACCGGGGCCAGCGGGAACCACGTCCACGTGGCAGATAGTCGCGAGCTGCTTGTCGCCGCGACCCGGGATATCGGCGATTCCCACATAGCCCCCGTCGTCGCTCGTCTGATAGCCGAGCTTTTGCGCAATGCCGAGCGCGCAATCGAGCGCGTCACGGACCGGGCGGCCAAACGGCGCACCGGGCTCCGCATCGGCAGCAACGGCCACGGACGGATAGCTCACCAGTTGTTCGATATCGGCAACGACATCCTCCCAGACCTCGTCGACATACTCGGCAACGCTCTGCTCCACCTGATTCATGAACGACCTCCTTACCAATGAGCGACGGGTACGCCCGCCCCTCACATTATGTCTATTAGATAGCGAAAAGTTTAGCAAGCTCGGCCACCGAGTGCACCACCGCATCGGCGCCCGCGGCCTCGTGCTCCCCCGGCGCTGCCGCGCCCGAATAGATGCCGATGCACGGCACGCCCATCGCGTGCGCGCCCTCCACATCGTTAAAGCGATCGCCGATCATCACGGCATCGTCGGCCGTCGCGCCGAGCGCCGCCAGGGTATCGCGAACCGAATCGGCCTTGGTCTCGCGTCCCTGCGGCGGATTCATGCCAACCACAGCTTCGAACTGGCAAAGCCCCAGCTCATGAACCATATCGATGCACTTCGCCTCCATGCGAGACGTCGCCACGGCCATACGCTTGCCCTGGGCGGCCAACCCATCCAGCAGCTCGGGGACCCCATCGAACACGGGGTACTCCTCCGGCCCCAGCTCATCAAAAAAGGCGCGGTACTCGTCGGCCACCACAAGCGACTCCTCGCGGGAAAAGCCGTAAAAGTCGTGAAAGCTCTTCCACAGGGGCGGCCCGATCATACGGCGCAGATCACCCATCTGCGCCTCCGAAAACCCGCGCGCAGCCAGCGTCTTGCGCGTCGAGGTCATCACTGCCCGGCCCGTATCTGCCACCGTGCCGTCAAAATCGAACAACACGACCGGCCGTTTGCCTATCTCCAACGCCTCCATCGGCATTCCTCTTCCCCAGTTGACGATTTCCACACCGACACTTCAAACTGTTGACTATTCAACAATTGAACCTAGTAATGTGGAACGACTCTACTATACTTGTCGCACTTTGCTCTCAGAAGGCGGCGCGCAAGCGCCCCAACGAAAGGTGCAATTATGTCTTTTGCCATCATAACCGACTCCACGTCGGACATCTCCCCCGCCCACGCTCAAGAGCTCGGCATTTACGTGATTCCGCTGCATGTGATTATCGAGGGCGAGGACCTGCTCGACCAGGTGCAGATTACCGCCGAGGAATACGTCGCGCGCATGGCCGGCTCCGAGCAACTGCCGCACACCTCGCAGCCGAGCGCCGGCGAGTTCAAGGCACTCTTTGACCGCGTGCTCGCCGACGGCCATGATAGCGCCATCTTTATCTCACTGTGCAGCGAGTGGTCCGCCTGCTATGCCAACGCCAGCCTGACGGCCGAAACGCACGAACTCGACGTGCGCTGCATCGACTCGCGCACCGGCTCGGGTGCCGAGGGCCTGCTGGTGGAGTACGCGCTGGCCATGCGCGAGGACGGCCGCAGCCTGGACGAGACCGAGGCGCAGATCCGCGCGACGCTGCCCGACGCCCACCTGCTGCTGATTCCCCGCACGCTCGAGAACCTCGTTAAGAACGGCCGCGCGCCCAAGCTCGCCGGCCAGCTCACGCAGATGCTCAACATTCGCCTGGCCGTTTCGCCGGAGTGGAAATCGGGCGAGATCAAGGCCATCAAGAAGGGCCGCGGCGCCAAGCGCATCGTCGTCAACACCATGGCCGACTGCCTCGCGTTTTTGGCTGAGCATCCGGGTTCAAGCGTGCGCGTGCTCACGACCGGCGCCGCCGAGGAGCAAGAGCTCGTCAGCCAAGCGCTCGCAGGCCAAGACTATGTAGACGCCGGCACCGGCCCCATCGGCTGCACCATCGCCACCCATGTAGGCATCGACGCCATCGCCATCAGCTACTGCCCCCGCTACCAGCCAACTCACTAGGGACGCCCACATCAGTTGCGGTGGAATAGGGACTGTTTTTGGCTTATTAGCCGCCAATCAATCCCTATTCCACCACAACTTGGAAATCGGCGATCAGCCCAGCGGACCCTGAAACAGCTCCTGATGAGTGCCCATTCTCACCAGCCTAATCATTGGGTTAGTCTTATGGGGAAGATAAAGAACGACCACATCGACCAAGCCATCGGATAGGTGGAAATCGATGTGGTCGTTGTAGTTTCCGCCCGGGTTTGAGAGCTCGTGGGCGCCATACTCCGCCGGAAGTGACCCATGAGCCACAAGCTCTGCAACCGCCGCTTTAAACTCACTTTTTAGCTGCGGATGCATGCGCATCGTTCGTTTGTAGTCCACCTTAAATTGAGCCTCGACTTTAATCTCGAACATCGCTATTCCTCATCGAGGAATGACATAAGCTCATCAGCGTTATTGAATGACGGGCTATCGTCCGGCAAAATCCCCAACTCATGAGCCTCGGCGATCACCATGGCACGCCTCGTCGCCTCGTTGGGCACCTCCGCCCTTCCTACAATCTCAAAAGGAATCTTTCGCTGATTTACCAGCTGCCGAACGGCAAGATTGAGATAGGAATTGAGGCTGAGGCCGACCGAATCCAAGAACTCAGTCGCCTGCTCCTTGAGCCCCTCTTCGATTCGAACCGTCGTAGGCTTAACTGTTGCTGTAGACATTTGCGACCTCCTCGCCCTCGTCTTTTACACCAGTATACCCAATATAAATGGCAATCTGATGTTAAATAACATCAGATTGCCATGCGTATTCATGTCGCGTGGGCACGATTGATCTACATCAGCCCGCTCAGGGCGATGTCGACGGCTTCGTTGAGGTCGTCGGTGATGTGCACGAGCTCGGGATCGAGCGGGCTGATCATACCGGCGTCCATCACCGGGCCGTTGAGCCAGTCGAACAGGCCCTGCCAGTACTCTGTGCCCACCAGCACGAGGGGCATGCGCTTGACCTTGTGCGTTTGCACCAGCGTGAGCACCTCGAACATCTCGTCGAGCGTGCCAAAGCCGCCGGGAAACACGATGGCGCCCGAGCTGTATTTGACGAACATGGTCTTGCGCACAAAGAAGTAACGGAAGTCCATGCCGAGGTTCACGTATTTATTGAGCCCATGCTCGTGCGGCAATTCAATGCCCAGGCCAACTGACTTGCCGTTGACACTCGCCGCTCCCCTGTTGGCCGCTTCCATGATGCCGGGGCCGCCACCGGTGATAACCGCCACGCCGCGCTGGGCAATCTTACGGCCGACCGTGCGCGCCGCCTTGTAGGCCGGGTCCGTCTTGGGCGTGCGGGCACTACCGAAGATGGTCACCGCAGGCCCTAACTCGGCAAGTGCGCCAAAGCCATCGACAAACTCGGCCTGGATGCGCAGTACGCGCCACGGATCGGCATGCAGCCAGTCGGTCGACTCCTCGGGCGCCAGCAGGTTGGCGTAGGTGTTGTCCTTAGGAATCATGGGGCCGCGCATGACCACGGGGCCGCGGCGGTACGTCTCGTCGTAGGCAGGCTCGCCCTCGACGTTCTCATTCTTAATCATGGGCACTCCTATCGAGAAAAAGAAAAGCGGGCGGGGTCGACGCCATGCGCCAAACACCCGCCCGAACATCAACTATTCGGTATGGTACCCACGATGCATCAAGTGCTTGCAAGCTATCGGTCAGCGGTCGTGCGGCCGGTGTCAGCAAATGTGACGACCGGCCGTCGCTCGCCCCTTGCCGTTGCCCGCGCTCTGCAAGCGCCCGCGCCGCTCTTAGTAGTCCACCGCCGCAGGGCTGTTCATCCAGTCGCTCACAAACGCGCCGTAGCGGCCCTCGATAATGGCCTGGCGGGCACGCTGCATAAGGTTGAGCAGGTAGTAGATGTTGTGCATCGAAAGCAGGATGCCGCCGAGCATCTCCTTCTGCGTGACCATGTGGCGAATGAGCGCGCGGCTGTAGCCGCCCGTGCACACCGGGCAGGTGCAGGTGGGGTCGATGGGGCCGTCGTCGTGCGCAAAACGCGCGTTGCGGAAGTTAAGGCGACCTTCACTGGAGAATGCCGTGCCCATGCGGCCGGTGCGCGTCGGCAGCACGCAGTCGAACATATCGATGCCCACGCCCACGCCGCGCACGAGCGTCGTCGGGTTGCCGACGCCCATCAGGTAGCGCGGCTTGTGCTTGGGCATGTACTCGCTCGCAAGCGGCGCCAGGGTCTCGAACATGGTCTCGTGGTCCTCGCCCACCGAGTAGCCGCCGATGCCGTAACCCGGGAAGTCGCCGCACTCCTCCAGATGGCGCAGCGAGCGCAGGCGCAGGTCCAGGTGCATGCCGCCCTGGACGATGCCAAAGAGTGCCTGGTCATCGCGGGTATGCGCCTTATAGCAGCGCTCGGCCCACATACTCGACAGCTCAACGGCGCGCTCAACGTAGGCGCGCGTGGCGGGATAGCCCGGGCACTGGTCGAGCTGCATGCAGATGTCGGAGCCGAGCTTCATGGCGATTTCCATGTTGTCCTCGGGCGTCCAGAACACGTGACGGCCGTCGTAGTCGTTGACGATAAAGCGCACACCCTCGTCGGTGAGCTTGACAGCGTCGTTGTGGCTGAACACCTGGAAGCCGCCCGAGTCGGTAAGAATGGGGCCGTGCCAGTTCATGAACTTGTGCAGTCCGCCCAACTCGGCGATGGTGTCCTCGCCGGGACGCATGGACAGGTGATAGGTATTGGCAAGCACGATCTGGGCACCGAGCTGCTTGACGGTCTCGGTAGGAATGCCCTTGACGTTTGCCTTGGTGCCCACGGGCATAAAGATCGGCGTCTCGATGTCGCCGTGCGGGGTGTGCAGCACACCGGCACGCGCATGCGTTGTCGGATCCTCGGCAATCAGGTCGAATTTAAAAAGGTTCTGGTCCATAAACTGGAACTCCTTGGTTGCGGTTCATACGCAAACCATTATACGGGCAACCCGCAAACCGCACCGACTCGACAGAAACTGGTGCAAAGGGGTCATAGTCATTGGGGACGTTCTTAAACGGTTAGTCGTTGGGGACAGTCTTCAGCGCCATCTTGCAAAGGAGTGTCCCAATCTGCCGGCACTTAGGGACTGTCCCCAAGCGCCGGCAAGAGTATCCCTTATGACTAGTCATTTAAGAACGTCCCCAACGACTACTCCAGCAACACCGATGTTTTGGCAACGTCAGCGAGCGGTCACCAGAGCGAACAAATTGGCATGAAAAGAGGACGGCATAGACCTTCTGGTCATGCCGCCCTCTTTGAATGACAAGTTGTCGCTCTGGTGACCGCGCAGCGTCAACTGGCTACGCGGTTTGGTAAAACCGCGTAACTCTTAGGGCCGCTGGCCCATGCCACCCTCGAGGGTGACGGTCTCGCCGTTCATGTACTTAAAGTCGGGACCGCAGAGCTGAACGACCACGCGGCCGATCTCCTTCTCGACGTCGCCGTAGTGGCCTGCCGGCGGCATGTGGACGTTGGCCTTGAAAGCCTCGGGGTAAGCATCCTGGAAGTTCTCGAGCGCAGCGGTCCAAGCAAGCGGGCAAACGATATTGACGTTGATGCCGTCCTTGCCCCACTCGTTGGCGGCAACGCGGGTCAGGCCGCGGATGCCCTCCTTGGCGGCAGCATAGCTGCACTGGCCATAGTTGCCAAACAGGCCGGCGCCCGAGGCAAAGTTGACCACGGAGCCCTTGGTCTCCTTCAGGTGCGGATAGGCCTTCTGCATGTACAGATAGGTAGCATACAGACCGGAGTAAATGGCCAGGTTAAACTGATCCATGGTGTGATCGGCGATGGTCACGCCCGAGGCGCTAGCCTGAGCATTGTTGACGACGGCGTCGATGCGGCCGAACTCCTCAATGGCCTTGTCGATGACGTTCTGGACGACGGCCTCGTTGTCCTGACCAGCCGAGACATCGGCCTGAACAGGCAGAACCTTGACACCGTACTCGGCCTCGAGAGACTCCTTGGCGGCCTCGAGCTTGGCGACGTTGCGGCCGGTGATGACGAGGTTCGCGCCCTCCTTGGCAAATGCGATATCGATGCCGTAGCCGATGGAGCCAGCGGAACCGTCCTTAAGCGTGGCCTTGCCGCCGCCGGTGACGATCACGGTCTTACCAGTGAAAAGTCCCATACAAAGTCCTTTCAAATCGCGACGGGCACGCCCGCCGACTGCGCGTATCCAACTTCACGCGCCAAAAGCTGAGATGCAACTTTAGCGTGTTCAAGCAAAAATAAAAGACCGCGGTAGGCGAACGGCACCACGTAGTTCGGCGAAGGGATTGTCAAGTACAAACTGGATAAAACGGCCGAGTTATTGTTATCAGATCGAGCCATCGAACACGTTTTGAAACTTTGCTGCGGCGCGCGGGATGTCGGCGCGAGACCTTATCATAGGGTGACAAACAACGATGAGGAGCACATGCCTATGACAGACGAGCTGGACCCCCAGACTCAAGAGCATATTGATCATTCCGCAGACGCCGTCGACGACTGCGATACTCCTACCTGCGTCGACGCCTCCACCGATGCGCCCGCCACCGCAGATGCGCCCGCTGCCGCAGATGTGCACGCTGCCGCAGATGTGCACGCCGATGCGGATAAAGCAACAGACACAGACGATACTGTCGAGCATGACGAAAGCGAGCAGCCGGAGCCGAGCGATGCCGAACCCGACACAGACCCCGCGCCACAGGCGGCAGGCCCCATCGAGGTGTCTTCGGAAGAAGAGCTCGATGCCGTCATGGACTCCATGATGGATGCCGTCAAAGCGATGAAAGACGCCGTCGCCGATGCCGATATTGATGCCGAGGAAGAGGAGGCCGCCGAGGCGGCCTCGACCTTTGTGCCCGGCGAGACTCCGGTTGCCGACCAGGGCAGTACCATGCCCTCGTTTCTCCAGCTCGAGCACCCCACGATTGGCGCCGATGCGGTCGATCCGCACGCAGCAGGCTTTTCTGTGGTCGAGGGCGGTACCGGCAATATCGCCGCGCCGCAGACTGCCGATGCGGACGCTGCCGACACCACTCGCCCGACCGCCCCGCACTCCCCCGCCGCGAGCCGCGATCTGGGGACCGCTGTCTCGAACACCGCGAACGCCGTGGGCACCTTTATCGCCCAGGGCGCCTCGGCCATGCGCGAGATGAACGCCGCGAAAAAGGCACTTGCCGATGCCCGCGCCCACCTGACCGAACTTGAGCAGCGCATTGCCGATCAGGCCGAGGAACTCGAGACGCGCCAGGATATCGCAGGCCGCTACGACCAGATCGTCGCCGACCAGCGCCAAGCGATTGCTACAGCGCAAAAGGCCGCCGCGGCAGCCGAGATTGACCGTGATGCCCACGCCGCCAAAGCGACAGAGCTCAAGGGTCAGTTCGAACAAATGAAGACAGAGGATGACGCGACTGAGCTCCGCCTGAAGGCCGCGCTCGACGCCGTGGAGGCCCGCGAGGCAAGCTCTCGCGAGACCGGCAACCGCCTCGTTCGACGTCTTGAGGATTCCAAGCGCATCCGCGACAAGGTGAAGGCCGAGCGAGACGCCGGCATTGCGGCCGCACAACAAACCGTCGACGCCACGCGCGCCCAGCTCGAGACGCTGCGTCATGAGTATGCCGAGCTGCAACGCAATCCCTCGGCAAATCCCGCCAACTATACGGTGCGCACCAGCGAGCTCTCGATGCAGATCTCCGACACGGCAGATGCCCTGCGAAAAGCCGAAGAAGATGTCCCGCGCATCACCGCCGACCTTGAGCACTCGCTTGCCGCAGCCGAGCAGGCCGTCGAGCAGGCTCAAGCCCCCATTGCCGAAGCCAAACGCGCACACCAAGCCGTGACGACTGAGGCCGATGCCGCGCGCGACGAGCTGCAGACGGCGAAAACTGCCGCCACGACGCGCCAGCGCGAACTGCGCGAGAAGATAGCCGCCGAGGACAAGGCACGCCGCGACCAAGAGCAAAGCATCGCCAACGCCCAAGCAGATGCCGCACATGCACAGTCGATCATCGAGCAGGCGACCGAGGTGCATGACCATCCAGAGATCACTGAGTCGCTTGCAGGATCCTTGGCCCGAGACAAAGCCGAACACGCCGAAACCGAGCGCGAAGTCGCCCAACTCGAGGCTACCGAGGACGACGTACGAGAGCGCACCCGCGACTCACGCATCAAATTCACCGGCGCCATCGTCTGCATCATCGCCGCAATCCTGGTGATTATCGCAATCTGGCTGTTCGCGAGCAAGTAAACCAGCTTCCAAAAACGCCCCAACGCAGTTGCGGTGAGATAGTTCCTATTTAGCCTTCAAAAAGGCAAATTCAAGAACTATCTCACCGCAACTTATTTAGATTGGCACAAGGCAATCTACCCCTCTTGCACCAATCTCTTGACATAAGGAGTGTCCCCAGGTGCCGGCACAAAAGGGACGTCCCCAAGTTTCAAGTGCCGTAAGAGTGTCCCCTTTGACTAGTCATTTAAGAACGTCCATTACAGTCGAAATTGTCAGCCCGGGACCGTCTCGGGCTACGATTGAGGCGCGCCCAGAACGGGCCGCCGACCGGGCGCCCGCGCACGGCCGAACGTCCCTGCCCCGAGAGGGCCCGTTGGGTGCTGC
>JAXJMV010000002.1:0-64745 GCA_036312985.1 Collinsella sp. | reverse complement strand
GGCCTCACTCGGTCACCTGGAACATGGGAGACGGCGGTCGACGAAACTGGAGAGGAGGTATTACGAGCTCCTGTGCGAATTGAAGGGAGCGCTCCCGCAAACTGCCTATTGACAACTTATAGGAGCGTCGGTTTTGTTTTCGCGATTTTCGACATGGTCGGGGGTTCGCTCTCCAGCCCCGTAAACCGGCATAGTTTTGTTCGCGGCGGCCTGACCGCGCGTTCACGCGCGGGGCCGGTGGGGCATTTTTGCCCCACCGGCCCCTATTCCAGCTCTATTTCAGCGTTATTCCGGTTTGGTTTCTACCGTAGGAGTCTTGTCCGCCGCGACTGGGGTGCGAGCGGTGTCCATACTCAGGCAATGCTTGGGACAGCTCTCGATGCACTCGCCGCACACGACGCAGGCGTACGGATCAATCGACCACGTTCCACCCTTGCGATCGACCGCGAGCGCGCCCGCCGGGCAACGCCGCGCGCACATGCCGCAGCAGATGCATACATCCATGTCGTTGACGATGTGCCCGCGCAGGCGCTCGGGCGCCGCGAGCTTCTCCTGCGGATAGCACACCGTTACCGGCTGCTTGACCATAGAGCCCAAGGCCGTCTTGGCAAATGTCAGCAAACTCATGCCGCGCCTACCTTTCCGTGCAGCTAATGCAGGGGTCGATGGTCAGGATAATCATGGGCACGTTGGCAAGGAGCACGCCCTGCAGCGCATGTGTCAGACCCGCCAGGTTCTGCGACGTCGGCGTGCGCACGCGGAAGCGGTCCAGGTTCTTGGTGCCGTTACCGCGCACATAGTAATACGCCTCGCCGCGCGGTTGCTCAATCACAACCTCGCCACGCGCGCCGTCGGCCGGCGTGAGCTTGGTGCGCCCGCCGATACCGTCGTGCGGAATCTTGCCCGCAAGCTCCTTGATGATGTCCATGGCCTGCGTGACCTCGGCACAACGCACCTGGCAGCGGGCATAGCAATCGCCATCGGTAGCAACGATGGGCTCAAATGCAGCCAAGTCCGCATAGGCACCGTCGCCAAACATGCGCACGTCGTAGTCCACGCCCGAAGCGCGCCCAAACGGGCCGACCATCGAAAGCCCCAGCGCGTCCTTCTTGCTGATCACGCCCACGCCATGCAGGCGCTCGCCGCAGCTATTGTCGTCCAAAAACGTATGCACCAGGGCCTCGTAGTCGGGACGCATGGCGTCGAGCGTCTGGACAATACCCGCCAGCTCGGAGTCCTCGATGTCGTGCTTAAGGCCGCCGATTTCGTTGATCGACAGAATCACGCGGCCGCCGCAGGTGCTCTCAAAGATCTTGAGAATCTGCTCGCGCAGCGTCCACGAACGATAGAACAGCGCCTCGAAGCCAAAGGCATCGGCGAGCAGGCCCAGCCACAGCAGATGCGAGTGGATGCGCGAAAGCTCGTGCAAAATGGTGCGGATATACTGCACGCGGCCGGACACCTCGATGTCGAGCATACGCTCACAGGCGCTGGCATAGCCGCAGCTGTGGCCCACGGCGCAGATGCCGCAGATGCGCTCGGCGATGTAGCCAAACTGGTGCATGTCACGCTTTTCGGTGAGCTTCTCGAGCCCGCGGTGCACAAAGCCGATCTGCGGAATCGCCTCGATGACGCGGTCGTCATCGATCACCAGGTCCAGATGAAGCGGCTCGGGCAGCACCGGGTGCTGCGGGCCAAACGGAATAACGGAGCGATGTGCCATGGACCTTACGCCTCCTTTTTCTGCTTGTCGCGGGCGACCTTGGCGGCAAGCGCCGCGCGGACCTTGGCCGCTTTCTCGGGATCCATGGCGGCGAGCTTTGCCTCCATCTCGGCAGCCTTGAGCGCGGCCTTCGCAGCAGTTTCATCGTGCTGAGCATCGGAGCCGGCAGCCGCAGCGGACTGGGCGCTCGCCGCAGCCGAAGCATCGCCGGCACTCGCAGCGCTCTCCCCTGCAGCAGCCGCAGCCGCGGCGGCCTTCTCGGCTGCGGCCTTGCGCGCCTTGGCCTCGGCAGCGGCGCGGACCTTCATGGCTTTCTCGCGCGCAGCCTTCACCTCGGGCGTAATAACGCTCATGGGCTCGGCGGTCGAGACCTGGTAGAAAAAGCCGTTAAAGTCGACCTTCATGTCAGTAATGGCAAGCCCAAACAGATCGTGTGCCTCGTTCTCAAACGGAAATACCGCCGGATAGTACGAGCTGATGGACGGAATCTCCTGGTACTGGTCGATGCCCTCGACTACCAGGTTCTCAATCGCATAGTTTCCGTCCTGCGCAATATGCTCCTGAGCGACACGAACGTTGATAAACGTATAGACCAGGCGATACGATCCGTCGTCCACACAGCGCTCGGCGTGCATTTGCACAAAGCGCGCGCCGACGCCCTTGAGCGCCTGGACATGCGACAGGAGATCGTCGATCCCAACGGTGGTATAGATTGCCTTTTGCATTACTCGGCCTCCTTTGCAGCGGCGGACGTCCCAGCGGGCGTGTCGCCGGCCTCCGCAACAGCCACAAACCCGTCCTCGCCCAGCTCAACGCCACCGTCCCAGGTAGCGGCACCGCCCACGGTGAGCGGGTCGCCACCGGCGCGCATCACGGCCTCCTT
Organism: Collinsella sp.; assembly: GCA_036312985.1. GTDB lineage: Bacteria > Actinomycetota > Coriobacteriia > Coriobacteriales > Coriobacteriaceae > Collinsella. The sequence continues at coordinate 62,139 of JAXJMV010000002.1, read as the reverse complement.
CTGGTCCAGAATGCCGCACGCCTCCACGATAGCGTCGATCACCGTCTCGGGACGAATGGCGCATCCGGGCGCGTACACGTCCACGGGGATTGCGCGGTCCACGCCGCCGATCACGTTGTAGGCATCGCGGAATACACCGCCCGAACACGCGCAGATGCCGCAGGCCACCACGCACTTGGGCTCGAGCATCTGGTTGTAGATCTGGCGCACGACGGGCAGGTTCTGAGCGTTGACCGAGCCCGTCACTAAAAAGATATCCGCATGCTTAGGGTTGCCGGTGTTGACCACGCCAAAGCGCTCCGCATCGAACAGCGGCGTAAGCGAGGCCAGCACCTCGATATCGCATCCGTTGCAGCTCGAGCCGTCGTAATGAATAACCCACGGCGAGCGCGACATTTTATGATCCATGGATGCCGCCTCCTAAATAAACACGTCGACGAGGATGGGCATAAGGTTGAGCAGGCCAAACACCAGCGCCACGCCCCATCCGAGCTTAAAGCAGCTGCGCCAGGTGCTGCGGGCAAAGGTGTTGTCAATAAGCACCTCGACAAAATACGTCGCGGCCATAACGACCAGGGCTACGACCCAGCTCACCGGGTTGTCCCAGACAAAGAACATGCCCACCCACATCAAAAACAGCACGGTCTCGCACCAGTGCATAAGGGTCATCTTGGCCAGCGTGCCGCCGCTCATCTCGGTGGCGACGCCCTGGACAATCTCCTGATGCGCGTGATGCGAGTACGAAAGATCAAACGGCGACTTGCGCAGCTTGATGGTAAGCACCGCGAGCAGCGCAAGGAAAATGGGCGCGCTGTACACGATGATGGGGGCCGACTGCCCCGTTACGGCGATGGAATCGAAGCTATCGGTGGCAAGATACAGGCCCACGCTCATCAGCAGAACGGCGGGCTCGTAACTCATGACCTGCAGCAACTCACGATCGGCGCCAACCTGGGCAAACGGGCTTTGCGTCGAGGCGGACGCCAGCACCACAAAGATCGCAGCGAGCGTCACCATAAAGGCGCACAGCAGCGTGTTGGAGCCCGACACAAAGATGCCGCCGCCCACCACGGTAAAGATGAGCGCGCACGCCATATAGGTATCGTCCATGGTGTTTACGCTGGCGGGGGCCTTGCGCAGGAGCTTGGCCACATCGTAGAACGGTTGCAGCAGGCGCGGACCCACGCGGCCCTGCATGCGGGCCGAAAGCTTGCGGTCAACGCCGTCGATCAGGCCGCCCACAAGCGGCGCAATCAGGGCAAACGCCACGGTGCCTATAAAGATGCCCACGACGCCCGAACCTTCGAAATACTTGCCGCGCAGCACCGAGGGCGCACTCATGGCAAGCCGCTCGGGCCCAATCCACGCGCAACACAGCAGCGCAAACAAGATAATGCTGCAGCACACGACGCTACCCGCGGGGCCAATGCGCTTCTCGCCAAGGGCGTCCTCCGAGTACCAATTGCGCTTTTCGGCCTTCACCTCGTGTCCCATCGAGCCGCGGAAATGGCGATATTTGTCGGTTCCCACGCCCGAAAGGTACACGTTAACGTGCGGCTTATTGCTCACGCGGAACGACGTCAGCAGCACCACGGCGATAAACGCCACGATAACCACCATCAGATACATGGCGTCCTTGCCAATAACGTACGGCACGCGGCCAAACACCATGGCCAAGTAAGGCGACACCAGGCCGCTCGAGATAACCGGGAACGCCACGCAGCACAGAATCAGCAGCGCGGCGATGGTGTTGAGCGCCATCCATTCGGTCTTATGGACATTGACCTCAACGTTTTGAGCCGTGGGGTCGACGCCCGAAAGCTTGGCAAGCCACTTGCCCCAGAAGTAAAACGTCGCGGCCGAGCCAAAGGCGAGCACCATGATCATGAGCACGTTGCCAGTCTGCGCAAACGCCACCAGGGCGCCCCACTTGGACACGAGCATGCCAAACGGCGCCACAAACATGCCCATGATGCCCAGCATCATCAGACGCGTCAGGTGCGGCATGCGGCTGAACATACCATCCATGTCCTCGATATTGCGGCTGCCGATATGATGCTCGGCCGTGCCCACGCACAGGAACAGCAGCGACTTTGCCACCGTATGGAACAGGATCAGGAAGATGGCCGCCCATACGGCCTCGGGCGCGCCGACACCTAGGCAGGCACTGATGAGGCCCAAGTTGGAAATGGTGGAGTACGCGAGCACACGTTTGGCGTTGCTCTGCGAGATGGCCATGAGGGCAGCGAGCAAAAACGTGATGGCACCCACACTCGTGACCATAAAGCCGGTCACGGGATAGATGGCATAGAGCGGGCTCAGCTTGACCATCAGGAACACGCCGGCTTTGACCATGGTTGACGAGTGCAGCAGGGCGCTCGTGGGCGTGGGGGCAACCATGGCGCCGAGCAGCCAAGTGTGGAACGGCATCTGCGCGGCCTTGGTGAGCGCGGCGAGCGACAGCAGGACGACCGGCATCACCAGCAGCGCGGATTGCGCGGTTCCGGAGCCGGAAAGCTCGATCATGCCCGAGATGGTCAGCGGCATGCCGTTAACGTGCAGGTACATGAGTCCGGCCAAAAACGCGATGCCGCCCAGCATGTTGAGGATGATCTGGGTAAAGGCGTTTTTGATGGCCTCGGGCGTGCGCGTGTAGCCAATCATAAGGAACGAGCACACGGTGGTGATTTCCCAGCCGCAGAACAGCCACTCAAGGTTGTCGCTCGTCACGATAACGAACATGGCCGAGAGGAACAGGAACATGAGCGCCAGGAACTGCGGGCGACGGTCGGGCGCGGTCTGCCCGCGCAGCGCGGCCTCGTGCTCGTCATGGGCCTGGAAGTCCTTCATATAACCCAAGGCATACACGCAGATTAGGCTGCCGACGATGCCGACGGCGAGCACCATGATCACGCTCATGTAGTCCAGGTAGAGCGGCGTTGCCGTGACGGCTTCGGCCGCGGGCAACGTCATGGCTGCAAAGGCGAGCGAGCCCACCAGCTGGACTATGCCGAGCACCGTGGTGAGCGCGTTCCTATATTTGTACGCGTTGTACAGGATTACGGCGCACAGGATGACGTCGATGACAGAGCTGATGATCGAGAGCACATGCGAGGTGCCGGAGGCAACCTCAAAGCTCTGCGGACCCATGCCAAAAAACATGACGGCGACTACAACTGTCACCGCCATGATAATGCCGGAGCCTATGAGTCCCACCGCATCGCGGGCGCGGTCACCGCGCGCGAGCAGCATGCCCAGCGCCGGTACCAGCGGAAACAGGGTAAGGAAATACAGTAGCGTCATACCATCACTCCCCCATGCAAAAACGCTGCAATTGTTTAACGTTATAGCTCAATTGAGGAGTAGCGGCAGCGGGTTTTCGGTCAACTGGGGAGTTTTAGGCGTACGGAGTAAGGGCACGTCCGCTTTGGAGCAGAGAGGCGGCAAGAAAAATGCGCCCCTGTGGGCGCACCATCCCGTTTGCTATTCCGCCTTTTTAACGCGCGGCTTGCGACCGCGCGGCTTATCGACCAGTGCGGCCTCACCGCTCTCGCGGTACTGACGGCACCAAGCCTTGACCGAAGACTCGCTGGGAATCTTGTGCTTGATCATGGCCTCGCGAACCGTCAAGCCGTTTTCCAGACGGTCCTTAACCACAGCGAGCTTTACGTCGTACGAATAGGTGTGATGATGCGAACCGGCATTGAGAACGGCGTCGGCACCGCCCACGGCATACGCGCGGGCCCACTGACGAGCCGTGGCCTGGGGAATGCCAAGCTCCGCGGCGAGGGCGCGATGACCGACCCCCTCTTGGAGGATCTCGACGGCGCGCTGCCTAACCTCGGGCGCATGCGTGCGAGTCCTAGTTGCTTCCGACATACCTGCCACTTCTTAGCCTTAACCGTTAATCTGCCTTCTTACGTGCAAGTTAGATAGTAGCATTTTACTGTTTGCTCAAAGCAGTTAATTAAAATAGACGCGGCATTATCTGGGCATTTGGCACCAAATTACGACATATCTTTATCGATTATTTACGCTGGTAGCTGACTCACAGCTAATCGTCATTCGCTTGTCAACAAAATTGGCATCTCTTTATGTCCTTTGGTATAGAGGATATAGTTATTAACCCCTCCCCCAATAATTTTGAGTGATCTGCAAGGTAGTAGACGCCCTCACTCCTCATGATTACCGCGCATTGCCATCCACCGGAGCAAAACAAAAAGGGCGGGACCTGCTGCGCTTGCAGGCCCCGCACCGGTTGACACCCGACGGGACACAGCCGGGCGAGACGAATCCGTGCTACCGCCCCGCCTGGCCGCGAAGTTAACTACAGCTCGTTGGCCGCGTGATATGCCGTGCGAATAGCGCTCGCAATATCGGCGGTGCGCTCGCCCGAGCAGTCGCCCACGCAGGTCACGGGCACCGCCACGCCATCAAGGTCAAACGCGTTGGCCTTGGAGCCCCCGGCCATCACCACGTAATCGCAGGCGATCTTCACCGGCTCCTCGGCGCCGTCCTCGGTGGTACGAACAGCCTCCACGCCCTCGTCGGTAATGGCGGTCAGGCGGGTCTTCACGTGCTGCTCCACGTTGTGCTCGGCAAAGTCGCTCATAATCAGCGGCAGAATGGTCTCGGACTCGCCCGCGGCAATCTTGTCGAGCATCTCCACGATCGCCACCTCGCAGCCGTGCTGCAGCAGGTACTCGGCAGTCTCGGTGCCCACCAGGCCACCGCCAATGACGGCGACGCGGCCCGTAAGCTCCACCTTGCCGGCCAGCACGTCCCAGCTCGAGACGACCTTCTTAGAATCGGCGCCCGGAACGGGGATGACCACGTCGTGCGCGCCCACGGCCACAATCGCGGCGTCAGCGGCGTTGAGGTCCTCGGCGGTAGCGGTATGGTTGAGCTCAACCTTCACGCCCAGGCCAGGCAGAATCTTTTCGTAGTACTCGACGGAGCGCATGATCTCGTCCTTGCGCGGAGGCGCGGCCGCCAGCACGATCTGGCCGCCCAGATGATCGCTCGCCTCGTAGACGGTCACGTCGTAGCCGCGCTTGGCCGCCACGCGCGCGGCCTCCAGGCCGGCGATGCCGCCGCCCACCACGGCGATCTTCTTGTCGCCCTCACCCGGCTTAATGGCGATGGTCGCCTCGTCGCCGTTCTCGGCATTGAGCACGCACGAGATGTACTTGCGGTTTTGAATCGCGTCGACGCAGCCCTTATTGCAGTTGAGGCACTCGCGGATGGGCTCGCCGGTCGCGGCCTTCAGCGCAATATCGGGGTCGCACATGAGCGAGCGACCGTAAGCGATGATATCGGCCGAGCCGTCTTCCAGGATCTTCTCGCCCGCCTCGACCGAGACCACGCGGCCGACGGTTGCCACCGGCACGGAGACCAGGGCCTTGACGCGCTCGGCCACGGGCAGCGTCCAGTTGTAGGGCATGGCGCCCATGGGTGGAATGGTGTCGCCCATGTTGCCGGTGTGGTTTGCCTGCGCAACCTGGATCATGTCGATGCCGGCGCCCTCGAGCAGCTTGGCGAACTCGCAGGCCTCGTCAGGCAGCAGGCCGCCCTTGCCGCGCGGCGTGCCGTCGGGGTTCTCCATGATCACGGGGAGCTTGTACTCCACCATCAGCTGCGGCGCGGCCTCCTTAATGGCGGCGACGACCTCCAGCGCATAGCGGACGCGATTTTCGAACGAGCCGCCGTACTCGTCGGTGCGCTGGTTGAGGATCGCCGAGCACAGCGAACCCACCAGGCGGTCGCCGTGGACCTCGATGGCGTCGATGCCGGCCTGCTGCGCGCGGGCGGCAGAGGCGGCGATGGCCTCCTTGATCTGGGTGAGCTGCTCCACGCTCGCCTCGTTCACAAAGTGCTGCATGTCGTGGTGCAGCTTGGCGTAGGCCTGCTTGCGGATCTCGTTGGACTCGGCCATCTTGGCGGCGAAGGTTTCCTCGTCGCCGGCGGCCTTGGCCTCCTGCGCGGCCTTGGCAGCGGCGATGGAGCCCATGACCATGCGGCCGACACCGGGCACGTCGTACTCGGGGTGGAACAGCTGCAGCGCGACCTTGGCGCCGTGCTTGTGGACGGCGTCGGCCAGCGCCTTAAACGTGGGGATCTGGGCGTCGGTCGCCAGCTTGGGCGTGGGGCTTGCGGTCATGACGGGAGCAACGTCGCCGATGACGATGTAGCTCACGCCGCCACGGGCCAGACGCTCGTAAAAAGCCAGGCTGCGCTCGCCGATGGAGCCGTCGCGTTCTTCGTAGCCGGTGGTAAGCGGCGGGAACATAATACGGTTCTTGAACTCAAGGGGGCCAACCGTAATGGGCTGGAGCAGCTTGGATGCAGGTGCGGTCATGGATATTCCTCTCTTGTAGGCGCGGCGGCGATGATACCGCGTAGTTGTCTAAAGGATATGGCATGGGGGCACAGCAGCACAACGAAAATCGGCGGATAGCAGGTGGCGGCAGGTGGATGGGGCGGGGCGGCCCGTCAGTTTGTCTCAATCTGTAACAGTTACTCGGCATAATCCGCCCCTCGTATTACAGATTTAGACAAACACGACCCAACCCACCGGTATATCTCGATCTGTAACACCTAGCCGCCCAAATCGGGTCTAGATGTTACAGATCGAGATTTTGTTTGAGAGGCCGAGAATTGAACCGAAAACACGGTCCCGGAATAACAAAAAAGCTCGCCGGCTAGGCCGGCGAGCTGCAAGTTCTTGGTCGCGGGGGCAGGATTTGAACCTACGACCTCCGGGTTATGAGCCCGGCGAGCTACCAGACTGCTCCACCCCGCAATGTCTGGGCGCCTCATGTGCGCAAGAAAGAATATTACGCGGGAGTTCGGTAAACGGCAAGGAAAAACTCGTGGAGCATAATTCCTTCATATTTAAACCCCTCAGCCCCTATCACCGTAAACGAATCGCAGCCGAGTGCCGTCGGCGACGCGTATACAATGGTGCGCGTCCTTTTATGCCAACACTGGGAGTAGACATGCTGCTCGCTATCGATATGGGAAACACGCAGACGGCCATGGGCCTGTTTGACGGAGACGAGCTGGTGCAGTCGTGGCGCATGCCCACCGACCGCTCCTATACCGCCGACGAGATCCATGTGCGCCTGATGGGTTTCTTTAAGATGTACGGCCTTTCGCTCGACGCGGTCGACGCGATCGCCTTTGCCGGCGTGGTGCCGCAGCTCTCGCGTGAATGGCACGCCGTGGCCGACCGCATTGCCGCAGACGCCATCGTCATCGGACCGCAGACGGCCGCGGTGACCAAGCTGCGCGCGGCGCGTCCCCAGGCCGTAGGCGCCGATCGCGTCGCTAACGCCGTTGCGGCCGAAACTTTCTACGGCGCGCCGGCAATCGTGGTGGACTTTGGCACCGCGACCAATATCGACGTCATTGATGAGGACGGTTATTACATTGGCGGAGCGATCGCGCCGGGCATTCGCATCTCCATGGACGCGCTTGCCGCCCGTGCCGCCAAGCTCGCCAGCGTGCCGCTCGAGGCGCCCGAGCACGCCATCGGCCGCGACACCGAGGAGTGCATCAAGGTCGGCGCCGTGGTGGGCGCCGCCGCCATGGCCGAGGGTCTGGTCGCGCGCATGAAGCGCGAGCTGGGCCGCGAGGACGCCACCGTTATCGCCACGGGCGGTCTCGCCGGCATCGTCGCCGATTCGACCGATGCCTTCGACGTGGTCGACGGACAACTCACCATCAAGGGCATCTGCGAAATCTACCGCCGCATGCAGGAGCTGGGGTAGGACAGGGGCTTAAGTCGAGCACGAGCGCGAGCGGCGAACTAGGCAACGCATCGGCCCTATTCCTCAAAATCGAAAGATTTTCAGTTTTGAGGAATAGGGCTTTCTGCTAGGCCTCGTCGCACAGCCACCTCGCCAGGTCCACGATCTGCACCCCATTGCGGTCCGTGGCCTCGTGATGCGTGCGGGCGAGAATCATCTTGGGGTACGCGTCGCCAATGCTCAGCAGTGGTGAAATCTCGCGTTCAAATGTCTTATCCGAGCTGATGTCGTCGCTCACCTGAATGTAGAGCTTCTCGCTTCGCTTGATTGCTACAAAGTCTATTTCCTTTTTATAGAGCACGCCGACGTATACCTCGTATCCGCGGCGCAGCAGCTCGATTGCCACCATGTTCTCGTATACGCGTCCCCAATCCATATCACGTGTACCGAGCAGCGCGTATTTGAACGCGTGGTCTGCCAGGTAATACTTCTCGCCGCTCTTAAGGTATTTTTTGCCGCGGATGTCGTACCGACGAACTTTATAGAAGGCAAACGCATCGCACAGGTACCCCATGTACGTGCCGACCGTCTTGTTCGTTATCTTTAGCCCATCCGCGTTCAAAATATCCGTAATATTACGTGCCGACGTTATGTTGGATACGTTGTCCATCATGTAATCGGCAATGCGCAGCATCGCCGATTCGTTTCTCACGTTATGCCGCTGCACGATATCTCTCACAATGAGCGTCTTAAAGACGTTGGAGAGATATTGATAGCGCTGCTCCTGCAGTGGATAAGGGTAAGAGCCAGACATGCCGCCGGTTCTCGCGTACTCATCGAAGTCGCGGTCGACCTCGCTCTCGTCGCCATAGAGACGATACTCCTCAAACGAGAATGGGAAAACCTCGATCTCGAAGGTGCGCCCCGTAAAGAGCGTCGACAGATCGCTCGACAGCAAAAAGGCATTCGATCCGGTGATGAAGATGTCGTACTGCTCGGATGCGTGAAGGCTGTTGATCGCACGCTCAAAACCGTCGCACATCTGAACCTCGTCGATAAGCAGGAAGTTTTGCTTGTCGGACACTCGATGCTCTTTTACATAGGCGAGCAGGGCATGATATTCGAGCAGGCCCTCGAACTCGTCGAGGTTGTAATTGATATGGATGACATTCGAATTGGACAGATTCGCCTCCACGTAATCGCGGAGGGCCTCGAGCAATTTTGACTTACCGCTACGGCGGATGCCCGTTATGACCTTGATGTCCGGCACGCCAATAAGGCTCGTCAACGTGTCCATATATGACGTTCTATTGATGAGTTTCATTGGGGCCTCCTCGCGGTCTTTTATCGCTATTCCTCAAAAACGAAAATTTTTCAGTTTTGAGGAATAGGCTCTGTAGCGAATATACCTCGCGAAAGGCCGAGCTGCCTTAATCCTATTCCTCAAAAACGAAAATATTTCAGTTTTGAGGAATAGGCCCGAGGTGCTACCCCACAGTCACGCGAAAGCCCTCCCCGGCGCAAGCCGAGGAGAGCTTCTGTTGTCATCATTATCTTCGAACGCTGGCGCCTCGCGCTACAGCCCGCGAATGCGCACGGCCTCGGGCGGAAACTCTTGCTCGCCGGCGTCGGTCTTAATGGTCGCGCGGCCCCAGATGTCCAGGCCCGCAAACACGCCGACCGCGAGCGGCAGGCCGTTGGGCGACACCGCCGCGACCTGACGACCCAGCAGCGGCACCATATCGAAGTACTCACCCAGCACCGGGGCCAGCGGGCCGGCAGCGCCCTGTGGCGTGTTGGCGGCAACCGCCCAGACGCCAACGCGAGCGAGCACCGCCGCGGCCAATGCCTCGACCAGCGCTTCGTCAGCCACATCCACACCAAGCTCGCCCAGCGCCGCGCGCTCAATATCCACCGTCACGGCACCGAACATGCCCGCGGCACCGGCACCGCCGTTGACGGCGACGCGCGCGAGCGACGTCTCAAACGCAGGCGCGCCGCACACGATGTCGCTCGGCCACTGGATGCCCACTTTGCCGGCAAGCCCCAGGCCCGGCGTTGCGGCCGTGCCCGCGAGCGCGTCCATCATGCCCATTGCGGCCACAAACGGCAGGCCGTGGAAGGCGTGCATGTTCACATCGGGGCGCACGACCAGCGAAAACGTCAACGACGCCTCGCCCGCGCTCCAAGCACACCAGCCCGCGGACATGCCCTCGCGGCCCGCGTCACGCGCCGCGTCGAGCTCGGTACCGGCGGCAACAGCATTCATCTCGATCATCTACATGCGCCCCAATTCGCCCACGATATGGCCCACGCGGTCCTCGGGCTCCTTGACCTCGACGCCGTTGTAGCGGAAGAACCGCGCCGGGTCGTGCATCAGGTCCTCGAGCGGCACCAGCACAAAGTCGCGCTCGCCGATCAGCGGATGCGGCAGACGCAGCTTCTTGCCGCCGTGGGTCTCGCCGTCCATCCACAGCAGGTCCAAGTCGATGGTGCGCGGGCCATTTGCCTTGGCCTTTTTGGAGCGGTCGCGGCCCAGCTCGGCCTCAATCTTCATGAGCTCGTCGAGCAGCACCAGCGGCGCCAGCTCGGTCTTGATCTCGATGACGGCGTTGGCAAACGCGTCCTGGCGCGTCTCGTAGGCCGGCTCGCTCTCGTAGATGCGCGAGCAGTTGGACACGCAGGTGAGCGGGATCTCGGCAATCATGTCGCGCGCAGCGCGGATGTTGTCGCAGCGATGCCCCAGGTTGGAACCCACGGCCACAAACGCGCGGCGCGGCTGCGGCTTGGCAACGGCCCAGTAACCGTTCAGGAACTGCGCAAAGCCCGCAACGTCGTGCACGCGCACGACGTTGGCACCGGCCTGGATGGCGCCCAGGCACACACCAAACGTGGCGGCATCGCGCGCGGCGGCCTCAGTCACGCCCGAGACGGCGCCCACAAAGCGCTTGCGTGACACGGCGCACATGAGCGGATAGCCCAGCGACGCCATCTTGGCGGTCTCGCGCTGGATGACGATGTCCTCGTTAGCCGTCTTGCCAAAGCCCGGGCCGGGATCGATGCAGATACGGTCGCGCGACACGCCGGCATGGATGAGCGTGCGGGCCTGGTCGGACAGAAAGCCCATGACGCGGCGCATGATGGGCGCAGAATCGGGCAGGGTAAAGCGGCGGAGCTGCGAGGTGGGCACGTAGGCTTCCTCGCGGCGGGCGCTGCGGCGCATCATGGCGGCCAGGTGGTCGCTGGGCTCTGGTGCGGCTTCGGTAGCTGCGGGCACGGTCTCGGGCTCTGCAGTCTCGGCGGCAGGAGCGGTCTGCTCGGCAGCCGGCGTCTCTGGCTCGGACTCGGGCGCGGGCTCCGGTTCGCCAAACGGCAGCGAGGGCTGTACCACACCGCCCGGAAGCTTGGCCTCAACCTTGGGCTCGCCCAGCAACTTGCCGCGACGGCGACGGGCCGGCTTCTCGGCCTCGCGCGCAGCCTCGGCAGCCGCTTCGCGCGCCTTCTCGGCAACAAACGCCGCAGCCGAGGTATCGAGCTGCACCGTCGCGTGTGTGCGTGCGGGCGCGGCGACCTCGCCGGCGTGCATTACGATGACGCCGCAGGTGCTCGTCTTAACGAACTCAACCATCTTGGGATCGGTGAAGCCCGTCACGTCGTTGACAATCGAAGCACCGCAGCGCACAGCCGCCTTGGCAACCGCCACATGACGCGTATCGATCGAGACGATGGCGCCCTCTTTGGCCAGCGCGCGCACGACGGGCAGCACGCGACGCGCTTCCTCGTCGGGGTTGACCGGGGTAAAGCCGGGGCGCGTGGACTCGCCGCCCACGTCGATGATGTCGGCGCCGGCATCGAGCATCGCCAGGCCGTACTCGATAGCGGCATCTTGGTCAAAGTGCTCACCGCCGTCGCTAAACGAATCGGGCGTCACGTTGAGGACGCCCATGATGCGCGGACGGTCAAAGCTGAGCTCGTACTTTCCGCACCGCCATGTCTTGCTGTCGTTCGCCATGAACATCCTCCTAAAATGCCCACGCCGCCGCGCTCGGGCGCTGGCGGCGGGGTCGCTTTGCAATCAGTCTTTCTATTGTATCCGCGCGCGCGGGCTAGAACGCAAACGCGGCCGCGATGTCGCAAGAAATCAGCAGGTCGGCATTTGCATCCTGATCGGTGGGCGCCAAATTGCAAATGGCCAGCGTATCGCCAGTAAAGTAACGCGTGAGGCCCGCCGCCGGATACACCACGAGCGAGGTCCCGCCCACGACGAGGGCGTCGGCTGCGGCGATGGCAGCAACGGCGCCGGTAAGCACACGCTCATCGAGCGGTTCTTCGTAGAGGACCACATCGGGTTTGATGCGACCGCCGCACGCAGGGCACACGGGCACGCCCGCGGTATCCTCGTGCTCGCGCGCGCAAATCCATTCGGCGCTGTAGACCGCGCCGCACGTCTGGCAAATATTGCGGTGGACCGAGCCATGCAGTTCAAACACGCGCTGCGAGCCGGCCATCTGGTGCAGGCCGTCGATATTTTGCGTCACCACGGCGTCGAGCTTGCCGGCGCGCTCCAGCTCCGCCAGCTTGGCGTGGCAGTGGTTGGGCTTGGCGTTAAGGGCGATCATCTTGGTCCGGTAGAAGTCGAAAAACTCCGCCGGATGCGCCTCGTAGAAGCTGTGCGAGAGCATAGTCTCGGGCGGATAGGAAAACCGCTGGTGATACAGACCGTCCACGCTGCGGAAATCGGGGATGCCACTCGCCGTGGAAACGCCCGCGCCGCCAAAGAAGACCACGTGGCTATGGGTTTCGAACAGCTCCGCCAGCGCAGCGGAGGCCTGCTTGGGGTCCGATATTGCCTGCGTCATATATGTCCTCCGTCCTTGCTAGTCGGGCAGCGTTGAGCGACGCCCCAGCATGCGACCTTTAAGTCAGCATGCGCGGAGCCCACCCCGCCCCTGTTGCGCTAATCTTAAGCCTGCCAACCCCGTCGAAAGGACACCATGCCTCAGACTTACACCTTTGCCTCGTGGAACGTCAACGGCCTGCGCGCCGTGCTCAAAAAGGACCCGAGCTTTATCCAGATCGCGCAAGAACTCGACGTCGATATCCTGGCGCTGCAAGAGACCAAGCTGCAAGAAGGCCAGGTTGATATTGACCTGCCCGGCTATCACCAAACCTGGAGCTACGCCGAGCGTAAAGGCTATTCGGGCACTGCGGTCTTTAGCCGCCAGGAACCGCTGCGCGTGCTGCACGCCGACGCGCTGTTACCCCACACCGGCGAGGGCGAGGCGGCCGAGCTCGTCGCCCAAGCCGCAACCGAGGGCCGCGTCTGCGCGCTGGAGTTCGACAAGTTCTGGTTTGTGGATGTCTACACTCCCAACGCGCAAAACGAACTCGCCCGCATCGATGTGCGCATGGCCTGGGACGATGCCTATCGCGGCTTTTTGAGCGCGCTTGAGCGCGAGACCGGCAAGCCCGTGGTGACCTGCGGCGACTTTAACGTGGCGCACGAAGAGATCGACCTTAAGAACCCCAAGTCCAACCGCGGCAACGCAGGCTTTTCGGACGAAGAGCGTGGTAAGTTTACCGAGCTGCTCAACGCCGGCTTTACCGATACCTGGCGTGCGGCAAACCCCGACGTCGAGGGCGTCTACAGCTGGTGGAGCTATCGCTTTAATGCCCGCAAGAACAACGCCGGCTGGCGCATCGATTACTTCCTGGTGAGCGACACCATCGCCGGCAACGTGCGCGACGCAGGCATCCGCGGCGACATCTTTGGCAGCGACCACTGCCCCGTCACCCTCGCCCTAGAGCTCTAGCCCCAACTGATCCCCTGGGGACGGAGGAAAAGGATCATTTTTTTCACCTCGCGGGGCATCAACGCGGCCCACCCGCCACGAAACTGGTCCATCTACTACGTTTAAGCCACTACCCTCAACCACAGCGAACAGCGCAAAAAGGAAACCGCAGGTAGAAAGCCTGCGGTTTTTCATAAAACGCGGTTGTGCTTGGGGGTGTCGGGCCAAACGTAGTAGATGGGCCGATTTCGTGGCGGGCGGGTTCAGCTGATCCCCCTGGGACGTCTGGAGACGGAAAGAGAACGGATCAGCTTGGCTCTTGAGAGCCACGATGCCCGTCATATCAGCCGGCCATTCCAAAACTATGCCGGTTTACGGGGCCAAATCGCGAACCCCCAACCATATGCAATTCCGAAATAATAAAACCACAGGTAATCGGCTTGCTCTATTTCGGAAAAAGCCGGTATGGTCTGCCTGCGCCAATCTAGCCCCGTAAACCGGCATAGTTTTAAAATGGCACTTTGGCAGCATTGATTCCCGCGCCGGCGCAACCAGCCCTACAGCCCGTATTTCACGACGACTCGGTTGATGCGGCGACACCAGGGCTTGTACAGGGCGGCCAAAAACACGCAGGTCGCGAGTCCGTGCGTGATATCGAACGGTACGGCGGCGGCAAGACGCGCCACGGCTCCCGCCCACGTGAGCGGCTGCACAAAACCGATGATGTCGTAGGCGTTGATCACAACGCCGTACAGCAAACCCGAAGCAAAGCCGTAGGTCAGCAGCGCAGGCATGCGCACGGTGCCATCGGCGCGATCAAAAGCACCCGCATGCGCCAGCGCACCGCCAACATAGCCAACCAGGCCCCAGGCATACATCTGCCATGGTGTCCACATGCCCTGTCCAAAAAAGAAATTACTGGTCAGTGCTGCCAACGCTCCGACCATGAAGCCGTTGCGTCGACCCAACGTCGCCCCCGCGATAATAGCGATGGCGCTCACGGGTTTAAAGTCGGGAATGGGGCCGAACAAGATGCGGCCCGCCGCGGCCAACGCCGCCAGAACCAGCGTTGGCATAATCTGGCGCAGGCCCGGTCGCGACGCCTCGTAGCCCGCAAAGAACAGTGCAAGCACGAGCGCCACCACGACAAGCATGGCAAGCGCCGCCTGCTCAATGCCCGCCAGCAATGCGGCGGCCATTACCACCGGCACCGCCAACAACAGCGGAATCTCCAGTTTTGTAAGCAGGCGCAAGCCGCGATAATCCGCCATTCCATCACGCCCTATAAAACACGTTGTCGGCAAAGAAATCTGCCGGCGGCTCCATGCAGGCAATTTCGCCGTCGAACATCATGGCAATGTCGTCGGCAACCTGCTCGGCGAAGTCCAGGTCATGCGTGGCCATGATGACGGTGCCGCCGGCTTGCGCATGCTCGCACAGGGCGTGGGCGATAATGCGGCGGCTCGTCAGGTCCAGCCCCTTCGTGGGCTCGTCGAGCAGCAACAGCTCCGGACCAATCAACAGCAGCTTTGCCAACGCGAGCAGCTGACGCTGACCGCCCGAAAGATCGTACGGATGGCGCGCGTCCAGGCCGTCCAATCCCAGCTGCGCCGCGCGCTCCTGGGCCGCGTCCTCGTCATATCCGCAGGTCGAAGCCCATTCCATCAGCTCGCCGCGCACCGTCTCGGCAACCAGCAGGGCCTTGGGGTTCTGCGGCAGCAGCGCAGCCGAGGCCGCCCCGCGCACCATACGACCACGTTGCAGCTTGGCGGTCTTGGCCAGCACCGAAAGCATCGTCGACTTGCCGCAGCCGTTACCGCCCACAATCGCATGCACCGCACCGGCAGAAAACGTCACATCGAGCCCGCGCAGCACCCAACCGGACACACGGTCGTAGCGAAACCAGCCTTCCGACAGGGTGGTAGCCGACCCGGCGTGCATTTTTTGGAGTATTCTGCCTCCACCGGCACGCGCTGGCACCCCTGAGTCGTTCTGCGACAGAATTTGTACCTCAAATTCAGCCGATTTGCCCGATTTCAGTCCCTTTTTTGCACCCGGAGCGCCCCCACGCGGGTCCAAAGAGCCCAGCTGGCCACTGACGCTGCTGAATACTCCGTTTTTTGCACGCCGCGAGGCACCCCACCCTGGCACCTCGCCAGAAAACAGCTCTTCGCGATGCCCCAAGGAGGCAATGTCAGCGACCTCGCACACGCGACCGTCTTCAATTCGGTACGCGCACGTCGCATACTCGAGCATCGGACGCGGCTGGTGCGTCGCCACAACAACCGTGCAGCCCAGCTCACGATTCACGCGAAACAGCGCGTGCAGAAAATTTTTCTCGGCAACGGGATCGAGCTGGGACGTGGGCTCGTCGAGCAACAGCACGCGCGGGCGCAGCGCCAGCACGGCCGCCAGCGACAGCAGCTGCTTGCGGCCACCCGAAAGCGTATCGGTATCGCGGTGGAGCCAGTCCTCCAGCCCAAAGAAATAGCTGGTCTCGGCCACGCGACGACGCATCTCGTCACGCGGCATGCCCAAGTTTTCCAGGCCAAACGCCATCTCGTGCCACACGGTCTCGCATACAATCTGGTTGTCGGGGTCCTGAAACACATAGCCCACGCGCTCCGCGGACACCCGGACGTCCATGCCGGCGACGCCCTCCCCCAGCACACGCAGCTCGCCAGAGCACGCGCCCGTCGGCGCAATCTCGGGTTTGAGCAGCGAGAGCAGTGTTGACTTACCCGACCCAGTACCACCAACCAGCAGTGCAAACGCACCTTGAAGAACAGACCAGTCGAGCTCGTCGAGTACCGGCGCCTCAGCCCCGGGGTAGGTAAAGCTCAGGCCCCGCACTTCAATCGCAGGCACATCGGAGCCGTACGCCCCGCCCGTTACCGAGTAGCTATCCAACCGGGTCATCAGCCAAGCCTCTTCTCGTCAATCGCGTGCAACACACAGGGCAGCACCATCCAAACCGCGTACACAATATAGCCAGGCCACGGCGCCGGCACCGAAAGCTGAGGGTAGAACGAATACTGCGTCGTCGCGGCCCACGCCACCGCAACCGTAGCGGCACCAAACAGCACAAGCCCCACCAGCGAGGCAACATCGCCGCGCCCCAGCCGATACCGCGCATATGTCGTACGACGCGTCGCGGCACCCCATCCGCGCGAGCGCATAGCGTCGGCGCGCTCCAGCGAATCCTCCATGCCCCAGCCCATCAGCACGCTCGAGGCCCGCAAGCGCGAGCGCACGGGGTCGGCCGGCGCGCGTCCCGGCACATCGATCGCGTCCTGCACCGCCAGCACCGTGCGGCCGCGGCGCAAAAATTGAGGGATAAGCCGCATGCACATCGAGATCATGAGCGCGAGCACCGGCGCGGCGTTGCCCAGCAACGCGAGTACCTTGTCGTATTCGAGCATCGACGCCGTAGCCTCAAACCACAGCACGCTCGCCACAAACAGCCCGCCCATACACAGGCCGTATACCATGCTCTCCAAATACACTGCGCGCATGCCGATGCGGAACAACTCCGTCGAGCCCGAGGCGCTAAACAGCGGATTCACCAGCGCGATAATCAAAATCACCGGCAGCTGCCAGCGAAACGCGTTCAGCGTACGAGCAGCCCCGCGGGTCGCAAAGCCGTATGCCAGCCCGCCCGCAAGCGACAGCGCGATCAGCACCGGCTGCATCGAGAACATGGTGAGCCCCAGCGTTAGCGCCATGTAGAGCGCAGGCACCGCCGGGTGCGACATCGAGAATGCAGCGACGGGCTCGATGGCCGACTTCTCTCGCATATTGTCCACGGGCACTCCGCCTTCTCACCCAAATACCAACGCCGCAGCGCCGCAAACACCGCACAAGCAGCGCAACCGCCGCGCCGGAACCACAAACCCAGCCGCCGCGGCCCAAACGTTACGCGCTCATCATATGCCTGCGGTATCATATTGCGCCGTGTATCGTTTCCAAACACACGTCTCTATAACGTAACAGGAGATCACATGGACGCAACCGCAATTATCCTCGCTGCCGGCGAGGGCACCCGCATGAAGTCGAACCACTGCAAGGTTTCGCACAAGATCCTGGGTAAGCCCATGGTTCAGTGGATCGTCGACGCCACCATCAAGGCCGGCTGCAGCCGCGTCGTGGTCGTCATCGGCAGCCACGCCGACGAGATGCGCGCCCTTATCGACGGCGCCTACGCCAACAGCGCCACCAAGGTCGAGTGCGTCGAGCAGACCGAGCGCCTGGGCACCGGTCACGCCGTGAAGGTCGCGCTCGAGGCCTGCGGCATCACGCAAGGCCCCGTCGTCGTGCTCAACGGCGACTTGCCGCTCATCACCGCCGACACCGTCGCCAAGTTCGCGCAGACCGTCGCTACCGGCGAGCTCGCCTGCACCGTCATGACCATGACCCCGCCCGATCCTTTCGGCTACGGCCGCATCAAGCTGGGCGCCGATGGTCAGATCGAGCGCATCATCGAGCAGAAGGACTGCACGCCCGAGCAGGCCGCCACGCTGCTCGAGTGCAACGCCGGCTGCTACGCCTTCGACGGCGCGCAGCTCGCCGCACACATCAACGAGATCGGCAACGACAACGCGCAGTCCGAGTACTACCTGCCCGACATGCTCGAAATCCTCAAGGGTCACGGCCAGGCGGTCTCCATCTTCCACTGTGACGACTACCGCGACGGCTTGGGCGTCAACAGCCGCATCCAGCTCGCACAGCTCACCGCCATCGCGCGCGACCGCATCAACGAGCACTGGATGGCCGAGGGCGTTACCTTCATCGACCCCACGCAGGCCTGGATCGGCCCCGACGCCACCATCGGCCGCGACACCGTCGTGTGGCCGCAGACGCACCTGATCGGCCACGTCACCGTGGGCGAGGAGTGCCAGCTCGGCCCCAACAGCCGCCTCACCGACACCACCGTCGGCAGCGGCTGCACCATCGATGAGACCATCGCCATCGAGGCCGTCATCGAGAACGGCGTCGACTGCGGCCCGCGCGCCTACCTGCGCCCGGGTACCCACATGCTCGACGGTTCCAAGGCCGGCACGCACGTGGAGATCAAGAAGTCCACGATCGGCGAGGGTTCCAAGGTGCCCCACCTGTCCTACATCGGCGACACCACCATGGGCTCCGGCGTCAACGTAGGCGCGGGCTCCATCACCTGCAACTACGACGGCGTCCACAAGCACAAGACCGTTATCGGCAAGGATGCCTTCATCGGCTCCGACACCATGATGGTCGCGCCCGCCCAAATTGGCGACGGCGCGCTCGTGGCCGCCGGCTCCGTCATCACCGAGCCGGTCCCGGCAGACGCGCTCGGACTGGGCCGCGCCCGTCAGGTAAATATTGAGGGCTGGGCCGCCGATTATCGCCGCCGTCTGCACGAGGACGACGAGGTATAACGTTTTACCAAGCATCTAAGGAGCTGTTCCCATGGGGGACGGCTCCTTTTTCTATGCTGACCTGCGTGGCCGGATGAGTGGTCGGTTCGTGTCCGTTGACGGTAAAGACGTTATCAAGACTCGATAAACCCCGCCGCGCGGTTACAATGCAACAAGGCATCTATATGGCATTCGATATAAAGGAGAAGGGTAATGCCGATTAATGATCCCGAGAAGTCGGAGAATATGCGCAAGTCCATCCGCGTGTATTCCGGTTCCTCCAACCGTCCCCTCGCTCAGAAGATTGCTGAGTACCTTGGGGTCGAGCTTTCGGGCCTTACGCTAAAGCAGTTCGCCAATGGTGAGATTTACGCCCGCTACGACGAGACCGTCCGCGGCGCCGACGTCTTCCTGATTCAGTCCGTGGCCGGCGGCAACGTTAACGACATGCTCATGGAGCTGCTCATCGCCACCGACGCTGCCAAGCGCGCATCCGCCCGCTCCATCACCGCCGTTATCACCCACTACGGCTATGCCCGCCAGGACCGCAAGGCCGGCCCGCGCGAGCCCATCACCGCCCGCCTCGTCGCCAACCTGCTCGAGCGCGCCGGCGTCAACCGCATCATCACCCTCGACCTGCACCAGGGCCAGATCCAGGGCTTCTTTGATATCCCGGTTAACCACCTGTCCGCGCTGCCGCTGTTTGGCCAGTACTACAACAACATGCACTTCGACACCGACAACCTGGTTGTCGTCTCCCCCGACGTGGGTCGTGCCAAGGCCGCCAAGAAGCTGTCCGACATGCTCGGCTGCGACCTGGCCATCGCCCACAAGGGCCGTCCGCGCCACAACGCCGCCGAGGTCATGGGCATCATCGGTGACATCAAGGGCAAGACCTGCATCATCAACGACGACATGATCGACACCGCTGGCACCCTGTGCGCCAACGTCAAGGAGCTCAAGGCTATGGGCGCTGGCGACATCTACGTATGCGCCACCCACGGCATCTTCTCCGGTCCGGCCATCGAGCGTCTGAACGACGCCCCGATCGTCGAGTGCCTCGTCACCGACGCCATTCCCGTCGAGGTCGGCGGCAAGATCAAGACCATCTCGGTCGCCGAGGAGTTCGCTCAGGCCATCTCCGCCGTTTACCACGAGGAGCCCGTCTCCACGCTCGTCGGCGGCGACTTCGCGCTGTAATCCAGCGTGCATCTCATCATCTTTGGTGTTTTTAAAGGGTCGGAAGCTCGCTTCCGACCCTTTTTCTACCCCTCGACAACCTTCCCTGGACAATTAGTTCAGATACGTATTTTTTTAAAGCTCCAAAGGCCGTTCTGAGCCTTCTGAGCTCCCCGGCGAACGCCATACTGCCCAAAGCTCATCGCTTTCGAGTACGACCGCCGCATATTTACCCTCAAATCGCCCTCGAAAGCCCTTAGAAACGCCTCGAACGCCCGCCGTCTTATACGTATCTGAACTAACTGTCCAGTAGCTATCGTCAACCTTCGCGGCAGAGCTCAATTTCCTGCAATCCCCTCAACCGATTCCACCGATTTCATAACACCCAGCCGTTCATGGCGCGCAGCGCCCCGCTGAGCGAAAAGAACGGTATGGCGGTCGCATTCTGCCGCCAACTTAGTACGTTATAGCTATGATGACCGTGATTTCACATTTCTCCGCCCTCCGCGCAATTCGTCGCGCACGACGGGCGTACTCTGCCCTACCCTGGGACTCCGTTGATAGCGAACAGCAAGCACAGGCCTTGGCTGGCTGCATTCCCAACAATGACGCGATAGACTTTGGCGCACTTTCGATACTCGACGCCTGGAATGAAGATGATTCCGAACTGCTCGATCTTCTCGTTTCAAACGAAGACAACAGGCGCCCCGACAAGCGACTTCTTCAGCATATTCTCTCCGCTCCGCTTCCTGAAGGTGCAATTATGCACGTCGAGGCCGACATCTACGCTACGTCTCCTGCCATGACAGCCATGCTTTGTTCTAAAAATGAATCGGTCGCCAAAACCTTGATGCTCCTTATGGAGCTGCTCGGAACCTACTCCCTTCCGCCCGAGGCAACCTACCCCATCGCCTATGACGACATCTGGCCCAAGGGCGATAGCTGCGCAGCGACGGGCGATCTTGATTGCCTGGGCGGCCAGTCGGCAGCCAAACAGCAGAACGAAACCCGCTACGAACAGGCGCACTACAAATGCGAGCCCGCCACGACCATCGAAGATCTCGAGGCGGTCGCGCGCTTCGCCAAAAGTAGCTCATACACCTCGTTTCGCACGGCAGTCAAACTTGCCCGACCCGGATCTGCATCCCCAGCCGAATCCCTAATGTTAGCCGTTCTCGGAGCGCCCATGCGCTTTGGCGGATTCGGATGTTGCAGCCTGCCCATGGGAGGCCTGCTACTCAACTATCGAATCGACTTCGACACTCTTGCGGTTAACATGTCCTCCGGCATCCCTTACGCCATCTGCGACCTATATTGCCCGGCCGCCGGAGTCGACAACGAATACAACGGAATTGGGCATGAGCTTCAAAACGCTCGCATCCACGATGGCAATCGAAATAATGGCCTCAAGGCAATGGGCATCCACGTCCTGGTTATCAATCGCGACCAAATGAAAGACCTTGTTGCACTCGAAGCCTTCGCCCAAACGATGCATCGACTCGCAGGAGTCCGATTCCGATATCGCATCAAGGGCTATCGCAAGCGTCAGGCCGCTTGGCTCAACGCTCTGCGGGCCGGAATCGGCCTTGCGCCGGTCTAAACGGCGAATCACCCGTGCGCCGTCGAACAGGGCTGGACAGTTAGTTCAAATACGTATAAATAGACACATTGAATTAGGCTGTTTTGCAGCTATCTCTATACCATTCGCCCTATTTGAAAGCGGGGTAGACTTCAAAACAGCGTCATATGGACTAACTAAAGTTCCAAAACAACGTATCGGCATTGAATTGAGCAATTCGAGTCCTCAGAACTTATACGTATCTGAACTAACTGTCCACCTCGGATTTTGACGGCCGTCCAAACGCCCCCAAACAACCTCAATTGCCCTCCATTTGACAGCGGCAACAGGGTCGCTCACCATAGCAGGCGACAAATCAACGAAAGGATGAACATGGCAGCTGCACAGCCGCTTAAGATTCGCATGGTTGCCGGACTTGGCAACCCTGGCGATGAGTATGCCGAGACCCGCCACAACGCCGGTTTTAAGGCGATCGACGAGCTGGCCCGTCAGGCCGGCGTCACGTACTGGAAAAACCAAGCAGGCGCCGAGGTCGCGCTCATCAACATCAACGATGCCGAGGAAGAGAACGGCAAGCGCCAGATTGTACTGGTCAAGCCGCAGTCGTACATGAACACCTCGGGCGGGCCCATCTCCAAGCTCTGCCGCGAGTACAAGATCAAGGCCGAGGAGCTGCTCGTCATCCACGACGAGCTCGATATTCCCGCCGGCGACGTGCGTGTTAAGGTGGGCGGAGGCCATGCCGGTCACAACGGCCTGCGCTCCATCATCGACAAGATGGGCAGCCGCGACTTTAGCCGTATCCGCACCGGCATCGGCAACCCTCCCGGCAAGATGGCCGTGGCAGACTACGTGCTCAAGCAGCTGCGCGCCCGCGAAGCCGAGGATTTCCAGGACACCTGCGCCCGCGCCGCAGATGCCGCCGGTCTGGCCATCGTCCACGGCGTAATCTACGCCCGCGATCACGTAAACGGCGCCGCTTCCGCCAACGGCAAGCACTAAAACCTACCATTTAGGGATGTTTATTTTGGCAGGTTTCATCTGCGGAAACGCCGCGGCGGCTGCGTCGCAATAAACCCTGTGCCGCTATACATATGCAACGCTCCAAAGGGGGCCGGCCTCACCGAAGCGCGAGGCCGGCCCCCTTTGCCGTTTTGCCTGATAAAACCTGCCAAAATAAACCTCTCCCCCTTTGGCGGGTCGAAGTGGATAAACCCTGCTCCCAACCGCCGAAGACACACGTAAGTGACATGTCCATGAGGGTATAATTTGCACCGTATGTCTGCACAACGCCTGTGCGCGTACGGTTTTACTCGGGCTACCGTCCATTTCCGTGGAGGCACGGTTCGGCGGCCCTAACAAGAGAGGGGTTCTATGTATAAGATCCTGGAGAAGACGCGGTTCTCGGAGAAGGTGTTCAAGTTCCGCATCGAGGCGCCTGCAATCGCCAAGCATGCGCACGCTGGACAGTTCCTCATGGTTCGCGCCAACGAGACGGGCGAGCGCGTCCCGTTTACCCTGGCTGGCTGGAACGGTGACGAGGGCTGGGTCGAGTTCATCTTCATGGTGATCGGCAAGACCACCGAGATGCTGTCCACCTACGAGGCCGGCGAGTCGCTGCGCGACGTCGTGGGCCCGCTGGGCGTTCCCACCGAGATGGCCGAGGGCCCCTGCGCCGTCATTGGCGGCGGCGTCGGCCTGGCAATTGCCTTCCCGGTCGCCAAGCACCTGGTCGAGACCGGTCACGAAGTTCACGCCATCATGGGCGCCCGCACCAAGGACCTCCTGCTCATGGAGGACCAGTTCCGCGAGCTCCTCGACGAGGACCACATCCACATCACCACCGACGACGGCTCCTACGGCGAGCAGGGCGTTGTTACCGCTCCGCTGGAGCGCCTGCTGCAGGACAAGGCCGTGAGCCAGGTCTTCTGCGTCGGCCCCGTTCCGATGATGAAGTTCTCGACCCTCACCGCCCAGAAATACGACACCCCCATCACCGCGTCCCTCAACCCCATCATGGTTGACGGCACCGGTATGTGCGGCTGCTGCCGCGTCGAGGTGGGCGGCGTGACCAAGTTCGCTTGCGTCGACGGCCCCGACTTCGATGCCACCCTGGTCGACTGGGATGACCTTCGTGCCCGCCAGGCCGCTTACCGTTCCGAAGAGGGCGAGTCCCTCAAGGCCTATGAGGAAAAGAGCTGCGCATGCCACTAGTTAACGGTCGTTTCGTTGCCGATATGAAGTCGCCCCGCACCCCCGATAACGAGGAGCCGGCTGCCGAGCGCGCCTGCGACTTCCGCCCCGTCGACAAGGGCTTCACCGAGGGGATGGCGCTGGCCGAGGCCGAGCGCTGCCTCAACTGCAAGAAGCCGTTCTGTGTTGAGGGCTGCCCCGTCAACATCAACATCCCCCGCTTTATCGAGCAGATCCGCGCGAAGGACTTCGGCGGCGCTCTCGATACCATCCGCGAGGACTCCATGCTTCCCGCCATCTGCGGCCGTGTCTGCCCGCAGGAGAACCAGTGCGAGGGCAAGTGCATCCGTGGTAAAAAGTCCGAGCCCGTGGCCATCGGCCAGCTCGAGCGCTTCCTGGGTGATCGCCCCGAGCTCGCCTCCACGCCCAAGATGGCCCCCAAGAACGGCAAGAAGGTCGCCGTCGTCGGCTCCGGCCCGTCCGGCATCACCTGCGCCGGCGAGCTCGCCCGTAACGGCTTTGACGTTACCGTCTTCGAGGCCTTCTTCACCGGCGGCGGCGTGCTGGTCTACGGCATCCCCGAGTTCCGTCTGCCCAAGGCGGTCGTCAAGCGCGAGATTGACGGCCTGGAGGACATGGGCGTCAAGTTTGAGTACAACTCCGTCGTGGGCAACATGGCCACGGCCGAGGAGCTGTTCGAGCAGGGCTTCGACGCCATCTACGTGGCGACCGGCGCTGGCCTGCCCAAGTTCCTCAACGTCCCCGGCGAGAACCTGCCCAACGTCTTCTTCGCGAACGAGTACCTCACCCGCGTGAACCTGATGAAGGCCAACAAGTTCCCCGAGTACGACACCCCCACCAAGCACGGCAAGAACGTCGTTGTCTTTGGTGGCGGCAACGTGGCTATGGACGCCGTCCGTACCGCCAAGCGCCTGGGCGCCGAGCACGCCATCATCGCCTACCGTCGTACCGAGGATGAGATGCCTTGCCGTCGTGCCGAGCTGCACCACGCCAAGGCCGAGGGCGTCGAGGTTCTGCCGCTCGTCTCCCCGCTCGAGTTTGTCGCTGGCGAGGACGGCTCCG
Organism: Collinsella sp.; assembly: GCA_036312985.1. Classification (GTDB taxonomy): domain Bacteria; phylum Actinomycetota; class Coriobacteriia; order Coriobacteriales; family Coriobacteriaceae; genus Collinsella. The sequence goes on along the minus strand of JAXJMV010000002.1, from coordinate 37,169 downwards.
TGTGCGCCGTCAAGGTCCAGAAGATGGAGCTCGGCGAGCCCGACGAGTCCGGCCGTCGTCGCCCGGTGCCCATCGAGGGCGCCATCGAGGAGATCCCCTGCGACGTCGCAATCTCGGCTATCGGCACCAACGCCAACCCCTTCGCAAAGAAGATCGGCGGCAAGATGGAGCTCAACAAGTGGGGCTACATCGTCGCCGACGAGGAGACCGGCCAGACCACCGATCCCCGCATCTGGGCTGGCGGCGACATCGTCACCGGTGCCGCTACGGTCATTCTGGCGATGGGCGCCGGCAAGAAGGCCGCCGCTTCCATCACCAAGAGCCTGCTGGGCGAGTAGTCACCCTCAGCGTTAGCCATCAAACGGCAAAGTCCCCGTCGAGCACACGCCCGGCGGGGACTTTTTCTATGCCAGTCGACCGACCACCACAAAGGTGCCTGTCCCCTTTGTGGTGGTTTTTGGTCGGTTAGTCTTCGAGCTGCGCTACTTTGTAGCGGTAGGCTGCGGCAATAACGTCTTTGCAACCCTCGCGGCCCAGCTTGGCGCGGTTGACGACGATGTCTTTACCGCTCGTCATCTTCCACTTTCCGGCACTGTAGCGCTTATAGAACGCCTCGCGCGCCTTCTGCTGCTGCTTGACCAGCTTGGCGCCCTTCTTTTTGTTGAGACCGCGCTTCTTGCGCACGATCTCGACGCGGTCCTCAAAGGGCGCAGTCACCAGCACGGCGATGTGGTTGGGGTTGTTGCGCAGCAGATAATCGGACAGACGGCCTTCGATAATGCAGCTCTCGGTCTCACCCAGATCCAAAATCACCTGGCTCATCTTTTGGAACAACTTGTCCGAGTACGAACGCGCATCGTAGCGGTCGGGCAGAAACGCCATGTTCTCCACGGCCAGGCGCTCGTCGTAGGCGGCCATCTTGTCGAGCGACTCACCCGCGCGCAGCGAAGCACGCACCAGCAGCTCGTTATCGTACAGCGGAATCCCCAGCTCATCGGCGAGGATACGACCAATCTCGTGGCCCTCGGCGCCAAAGTCGCGCGCGATGGTAATGACCACAGGATTCTTCTTATTCTCCAGATCGCTCATCGCGATTCCTTTCTCTATGTGATAAAGGGACAGTCCCTTTGTCACATTCTACGCTGCCACAATACGACGTTGATACGCTCGGACCAGCAGCGAGATACCAAAGTTGAGCACAAAGTACATCGCGAAAACCAGGCCGTAGAGCATAAGCACCTGCGACAGGTCGATCGCGTGGGCCATCACGACGTTGGCCGTGTACATGAGTTCGGCCACGTTAATGCCCGAAAGATACGAGCTGTCCTTAATGACAGTTGTGCACTGGCTAAACAGCGCCGGAATGATCGTCTTAAACGTCTGCGGCAGAATGATGTAGCGCATGGTGGCAAAGAAGCCAAAGCCCTGGCTCTGCGCCGCCTCAAACTGGCCGCGCGGAATCGAGTTGAGGCCGCCGCGCACAATCTCGGCCATAACAGCGCTGGTGAACAGCGTAAAAGCGATGGTCGAAATCACAATGTCCAAACCCTGCACCGTAAAGTAGATAAACAGGATCCACAGCAGGTTTGGCGTGCAGCGGAACAGCTCGATATAGGCGCTCACCAAAATACGGAACGGGCGGGGCGCATAGCTTTTAACGAGCGCCAGTACCGTGCCAAAGATGAGCGAGAAAAAGATCGACAGCGCCGAGATCTCGATCGTCTTAACAAAGCCGCCCCAAATGTAGAGCAGGTTGGTCGCGTTGAAGATTTCCATGCGCTAGGCCTCCTCTACGTTGTCGAGCCCCAGCTCGGCCAGGCTCACACCGCGCGGACGCTCCTTGGAGCGGCGCTCGAGCCACTGCACCAGTATGGCGAGCGGAAAGCAGATGATGAAGTACATAAGGCAGCAGACGATGTATCCCTGCAGGTAACCGTACAGACTCACAAAGTTGTCGGAACGGTACATAAGGTCGCCGCCGGCCACAAGCGCCAGCACCGACGTATTCTTGACCAGGTTGAGCGCCTGGTTGCACAGCGGCGGCAGAATGATCTTGAATGTCTGGGGCAGTACGATGTACCAGTACGCCTGCGCACGGGTGAAGCCCTGGCTCTGGGCCGCCTCCATCTGACCGCGCGGAACCGCCTCGATACCAGTGCGGATGACCTCCGAAATGTAGGCCGCGTGATACAGACCCACGCCCAAGAAGCCCAGCACGAACGGCGCGATGCGCACCGGCTGGTCGGCACCGGTTATGGCCTGCAAAAACTGCGGACCGGCCATATACATAAAGAGCACCTGCACGGGCAACGGGGTGTTCTGGTAAAACTCCACGTACACGCGGCTTATGGCGCGCAGCACGCGCGAGCGAGTGGTAGAGAACACGCCCAGCAGCGTGCCCAGCACCAGCGACAACAGCAGGCCGGCAACGACCACTTGCAGCGTCACGCCAAAGCCCTCCCAGAAGGGCCCCATATTTTGAAATGTCGTCGACCAACGGTCGGCGTCAAATAATCCTTCGAGCATTTGATTCCTTCCTTGGACGATGCGCCTATACAAGACCCCAGGTCTTGACCTCTTGGTCGAGCCAGCCGTCGGCCAGGCGATCGCAAATCACCTGATCGACCACGGCCGAAAGGTCGCAGCCCTTCTTGGTCGCCACGCCGTAGCCCTGCTCGCCAAACTTGACCTCGGGCTGCAGCAGCTCAACGGTCTCGTTCATGTAACCGGCCAGCGTGGAGCGGTCCATGGCAAAGACGTCGATATTGCCGGCGTCGAGCGAGCTCTTGATGATGGGATAGCCGCTAAAGGCCCTAAACTCTGGCTTGCAGCTAAAGCCGTTGTCCTTGATCATCTGCTCGATCAGGCCCTGCGTGGTAGCACCCTGGCTCACGCCGATGACCTTGCCGTCCAGATCCTCAATCGAGGTAAAGCCCGAACGCTTCTTGACCATGAGCCCCACGTAGTCGGTGCGGTACGGCGTCGAGAAATCCCAGCTCTTCTTGCGCTCGTCGGTGATGGTGTAGGTCGCCGCGACCACGTCGAGTTGGCCGTTATCGATCAGCGGGCCGCGTGTCTTGGGCGTTACGTCGGTAAACTCGACAAGCTCCTGGGCGCGGGCCTCCTTGTAGCTCACGCCAAAGACGGCAGCGGCGATCTGGTAGCACAAATCGACTTCCATGCCCTCAAAGCGGCCCTTGGCGGTGTCGTAATAGCCATAGCCGGGAACGTCCTTCTTAACGCCGGCATTCAGATGGCCACGCGACTTGATGGCCGCAAGCTTGGACCCCTTGTCGGAACCCTCGCCGCCGGCGGAGTTGCCGCAACCGGTAAGCGCGGTCCCCGTCAGCGCGAGCATGCCGGCGCCCGCCAGCTGCAAAAAGTGGCGGCGCGACACGGCCGCCCTCGTCATATCCGTCATGTCCATCACCGCGCCTAGTGCAGAATCTTGGACAGGAACTCGCGGCAGCGCGGGTTCTCGGGGTTATCGAAGAAGTGCTCGGGCGTGCCCTCCTCCAGAATGCGGCCGTCCTCCATAAAGATGACGCGGTCGGCCACCTGACGCGCAAAACCCATCTCGTGCGTCACACAGATCATGGTGATGTCCTCCTGCGCGAGCTCAATCATAACGTCCAGAACCTCCTGGACCATCTCGGGGTCGAGCGCCGAGGTCGGCTCGTCAAACAGGATGATGGGCTGCTTGGTGCACAGGGCACGGGCGATGGCGATGCGCTGCTGCTGACCACCCGAGAGATTCTGCGGATACTCGCCGGCCTTATGTGCCATGCCGACGCGCTTGAGCGCAGCGATGGCGATCTCGGTCGCCTCCTCCTTGCTCTTCTTTTGCAGTTTGATGGGCGCGAGCGTCAGGTTGCCCAGCACCGTCATGTTGGGATACAGGTTGAACTGCTGAAACACCATGGAACTATACTTGCGAGCCATCTCCAGGTGATTCTTTTTGGTGAGCGGCGTACCGTCGATGACAACCTCGCCCGACGTGGGCTCCTCCAGATAATCGACGCAACGGATGAGCGTCGATTTACCCGAGCCGGAAGGCCCGATCATTACGAGCTTCTCGCCACGTTTGACGGTGAGGTTGATATCTTTGAGCACATGCAGGTCGCCAAAGTACTTGTTGAGATGCTTGATCTCGATCATGTCTGCCATGAATGTCCCTTCCCTGCGTTTACACGAGTTGAACTATTGTACGGAAAGAACCACGTTTCCGCAGCCCACACTACATTCCCGTAAAGAACCCGCAACCTTCCACCCACTCATTGGGGACAGACTTAAATGAGTACCTGCTCATTGGGCACTCATTTAAGCCTGTCACCAATGAGTGCCCAGCCCAGCAAAAAGGGGCGCGACCATGACGGCCACGCCCCCTCAGCCTCAACTGTGTGCCACTCGGCCCCTACGCGAGGCGGGCTCCGACGATCTTTGCTGCGGCCGGCTTATCGAAGTTGCCGCCGGTGGCCTTGCCCAGGGCACCCATGACCTGGCCCATCTGCTTCTTGGACGTGGCGCCCAGCTCGGCGATAACCTGCTCGATCAGGGCCTCGAGCTCCTCGCCCGAAACCTGCGCGGGCAGCAGGCTCTCCAGGATCTTGACCTGCTCGGTCAGGTTGTCGGTACGCTCCTGGTCGGTGCCGGCCTTGATGGACATCTCCAGCGTCTCGCTCGTCTGCTTGATCAGGCGCTTGATCATGCTGTTGACGTCTTCCTCGGTCACATCGCGGCGCTCGTTAACCTCGATATTCTTCACCTCGGCCTTGACCTGGCGAATGATGGACAGGCGAACCTTGTCCTTGGCCTTCATGGCCGCGATCATTTCTTTCTGCAGCTCTTCGTTGGTCATCTGCAAATCCTCTCTAATAGCGTGGGCGGCACTCGTGCGAGCACCGCCCCATGATTACTCAGTCGTCGACGAATCGTCGGTCGAGCTCTTGGTGACGCCCTTCAGACTCACGTTATAGGGTACGTCCTTGGGCATGGGATTAACGGTGATGTCGGCATCCTTCCTGTACTGCTCTAGCCACTCGCTGTACGCGGTGCTGGCCGCCTGCGTCTTCACCACGTTGGAGACATACTTCTTGATGGCCTTGGGCACCTGGTTGATATCATCAACCTGATTATCGACATGGAAGTAGTCGGTGCACTTGATGACATGGTAACCGTACGTCGACTCGACCACGTCGCTCACGTCGCCCTTGTTGAGCCCCTCGAGCGCCGTCTGGTAGCTGTCGACGAAGGTGGTAAGCTTATCCCAGCCCACATCGCCCTTCTTCTCCTTGGAACCGGTGTCCTCGGAGTACTGCTCAACGGCGTCCTCAAAGCTCAGCTCACCGGAGTTGATCTTGTCCAGGCACTCCTGCGCCTTGGCCTTGGCGGCAGCCTTGTCCTCGTCGGAAGCGTCGGAATCAACCTTGATCAGGATGTTCGACGAGCGGCGGGCGTCGTTGTAGCTGGACAGGTTTTCGTTGATGTAATCGACAATCTCGCTGTCCTTGGGCTTGCTGGTGGGCGCCACGGCGTCCTTGAGCTTTTGCTGTGCCAGACTCTCCTTGAGCGAGTCCTTGTAGGTGTCCTCGGTATAGCCGTAGGTCTTGAGGGTCTTCTTAAAGGCCTTGGCACCGCCCGCGCTCTTGCACGCGTCCTTCCAAGCCTTCTCGACCTCCTCGTCCGACACCGTCACGCCGTTCTCCTTCTGTGCCTGTTGAAGCAGAATCTGCTGCGTGTAGGAGTCGATGAGTTGCTTGCGGTACTTCTTGGGCGTGAGGTCGTTGTCAACCAGATACTGCGCCCAATCCTCATCCTTGGTGTAGCCGTAGGACGTGCGCATGCTCATGATCTGCTTGGTCACGGTGTCCTCGGTGAGGTTGGTGCCGTTGATAGTAGCAGCGACACCGCCGGTCAGCTTGTAGCCCGAGGTGTCCTCGGCCTGCGACATAAGGCCGGAGCACGCCATCGCCGAGACGGAAAGCAGCATTGCCAGCACGCCGATGACCACCAGGACGATCTTGACGGTCTTAGACACGTACGTCTTGCGCTGCTTCTTGCGAGAGCTGGAGGCAGCGCGAGCCTGCTGCTCGGGCGTCGGCGCGGCCTCGGAGTTCTTTTTCTTATTTGCCATAGTTGGCCTTTCGCATAACGAATCGAACAAACGCCATTGTGTCACAACGCAGCCCCCGCGGCACGCTTGGTGCATTGGGGACAGGTTAATCTGCACCATTTTGGTGCAAAGGGGACAGATGCGGCACTTGGCACTTGGGGACTGTCCCTTACTGCCGGCAGAAAAGGAACGTCCCCAAGTGCCGACTCAGCCCCACCTTAGAAGTGGCGGCGGATGGCGTCGACCATGCCCTGCGGCGTGGTTTGGCCGAGCACGTCGGCTGCGGCATCGGCGTCCATAAAGATGTTCATGAGCGCCTGCAGGGCCTCGACCTGGCCGCCCGGCTCGGCGATGCCCAGATTAATGACGATCTGCGCCGGCACCGGAGCGCCCATGCCAGCCATAGCGTTAAATATCACGGGCGCGGTGGGCTTCACCACCGCGATATAGGGCTTGGTCACAAACCCCGGATCGGTATGCGGAATGGCAATGTTTGCCGCCGGCATGGCAAGGCCCGTGGGATAGGCATCCTCGCGCGTGAGAACGGCGTCGAGCCAACCGTCGGCAATGTAGCCACGTGGTGCAAGCTCGCCCTCGAGCCGCGCAAACACCTCATCCGGCGTCGCACACTCCCAATCAAAAAACACCAGCTCAGGCGTAAACAGCGCTTCGTTATCCGCCATGCGCTCACCTCTCTCACCTAGCCATCGGGGACGTTCTTAAATGACTAGTCGTTAAAGAACGTCGCAGGTGACTACCCAAAACAAAAGGTGGCCACGCGCGCCTTGGCGCCAATGACCACCCTGACTACTCGGCTAAATTGTACTGTGCGCCGCTAGCCGCGAGGCGCGTCAATTGCGACCTTGCCGCTCTCCAGCACGTGGACGCGGCCGTCGGCGAGCATTTGCACGACCTCGGGATACAGCACGTGCTCAATCGCGTGGATGTGCTCCTCGAGCGTGTCGACATCCCAACCTTCCTCGACAGCCAGCGCGCGCTGGGCGATGATGGGGCCGTTGTCGTAGATCTCGTTGGCAAAGTGCACGGTCACACCGGTTACCTTGACGCCGCGCGCAAAGGCATCGTCGATCGCATGCGCGCCGGTAAAGCTCGGCAGCAGTGCCGGATGCAAGTTGACCACGCGGTTGGGAAACGCCGCCAGCAGCGGCGTGTGCACCATGCGCATGTAACCGGCCATGACCACATATTCGCAGCCGCGCTCGAGCAGCTCGTGCGCGATGATCTCGTCGGCGGCGATGGGGTCGGCATAGACATCCTTGGACAGCGTGAGCGTCTGGATGCCCGCGCGCTCAGCGCGCTGCAAACCCTTAGCCGAAGGACGGCTCGACACCACAAGCTCAATCGAAGCGTTGAGCTTGCCGGCGGCGATCAGATCGATCAGCGCCTGCAGGTTGGTACCCGAACCGCTGATGAGCACACCGATCTTGAGCGGCTCGGCCGTATCGGTGCCGGTCGGACGGGTGTAGGGCACAAAGCCCAGGCTCGCGGCAGCAGCCATCTGCTCGTTAGCGCTCATCGGAGTACACGACCTTACCGGAGCCCTCGACGCACTCGCCCACGCGGAACGGCTTCTCGCCCAGCGCGACCAGGGCCTCGGTCACGGCAGCCTCGTCCTCGGGGGCGACGATCAGGCACAGGCCAACGCCCATGTTGAAGGTCTTGCATGCCTCGTTGGGCGCGAGCTCGGCCTGGCGCGACACGTAGGTGATGACGGGCGGAACGTCCCAACCCATCTCGGCGCCGTTGCGGGTGACCACGGCGTCGACGTCGTCGGCGAGCGCGCGGTTGAGGTTCTCGGTGATGCCGCCGCCGGTGATGTGGGCGATGGCGTGCACCGGAGCGCCACCGCGCAGCAGCTCCAGAATCGGCTTGACATAGATGCGCGTGGGGGCCAACAGGGCGTCTGCCAGCGATGCGCCGCCGAGTTCCTCGAGCGGACGGCTCAGCTCCTCGGCCTTAGCGGCGGCCTCGGGCGTGCCAGGCTTAATACCGTCGACGCCAATGACCTTACGCACGAGCGAGTAGCCGTTGGAGTGCACGCCGGTGGAAGGCAGGCCCAGGATCACGTCGCCGGGGCGGACGTTCGCAGGGTCGAGCATCTTGGGACGGTCGACGACGCCCACGGTAAATCCGGCAAGGTCGTAGTCGGCAGGAGCCATGACGCCGGGGTGCTCGGCCATCTCGCCGCCCACGAGCGCGCAGCCCGCGAGCTTGCAGCCGTCGGCCACACCCTTGATGATCTTTGCCATGTGCTCGGCCTCGATGTGGCCGATGGCAACGTAGTCCAGGAAGAACAGCGGCTCGGCACCCGAAGCCAGAATGTCGTTGACGCACATAGCAACCAGGTCCTGGCCCACCGTCTCGTGACGGTCCATGATCTGGGCGAGCACGAGCTTGGTGCCCACGCCGTCGGTACCGCTAATCAGAATCGGGTCTTCCATATCCTTAAGCGCGGCAGCCGAGAACAGGCCACCAAAGCCACCGATGCCGCCGATGACCTCGGGACGGTTGGTGTCCTTAACCATCTGCTTAATAGCGTCAACGGCGCGGCCGCCCTCGGCGGTATCGACGCCGGCATCCTCATACGTCACATGCTTGCTGTCGCTCATCTGAGCCTTCCTCTCCCACTACCGTGGCGCCGCGCGGGCGCCAAACGGTGCTCATAGTTGCGTTCATTTCGGCGCGCGCCATAACAACGCGCGCCGTCATATCAACAAAACAGCAGGTAAAACCTACCAAAATAAACCTGTCCCTTTTTGGCAGGTTTTAGGCCTCGCCGTGTTCCTCTTCCCAGCTGCGATCGTCGTATTTCTCGACCACGGCGTCGTCATCAAAGTGCAGCGGCTTGTCCAGGTTGCGGGGCTTAAAGCCCTCCATGAACTTGTCGCGGCCAAAGCTCTCGGGAATCGCCACGGGGTAGCGGCCGGTAAAGCACGCATCGCAGTAACCGCCCTTGGGCATGACCTTAAGCAGGCCCTCGACCGAAAGGAAGGCCAGCGAATCGGCGCCGATATACTCGCAAATCTCGTCGACCGTCTTGTTGGCGCTGATAAGCTGCGACTGCACGTCGGTATCGATACCGTAGAAGCACGGCCAGATGACCTCGGGCGAGTTGATGCGGATATGAATCTCCTTGGCGCCGGCGTTGCGCAGCATCTTGACGAGCTGCACCATGGTGGTGCCGCGCACGATGGAGTCGTCGATGACGACCAGGCGCTTGCCCTCGATGTTGTCACGCAGCGGGTTGAGCTTCATACGCACGCCCATGGCACGCAGCTCCTGCGTAGGCTCGATAAACGTACGGCCCACATAGCGGTTCTTGATGAGGCCCTCGCCAAAGGGAATGCCACTCTCGTGCGAATAGCCCTCCGCGGGCGGCAGGCCGGAGTCGGGCACGCCGATGACCAGGTCGGCCTCGACGGGCTCCTCATGTGCCAGCTGACGACCCATGTCATAACGGCAGGCGTAGACGCTCTTGCCGTTCATGATGGAATCGGGGCGAGCAAAGTAGACCTGCTCAAAAATGCAGTTAGCAGGCTCTTCGGCGGCAGGCACGCCCTGCTCGGACACAAGGCCCTCGGCGCTGATGCGCAAAATCTCACCGGGACGGACGTCGCGGACGTACTCGGCGCCCACGATATCGAGCGCGCAGGTCTCGGAGGCAACGACCCAGCCGCCGGCGCGCGTGACATGGGTGGTGGCGTCGACCGTCGCGGCGCCGTCCTGCGACGGCAGCTGCGAAACGGATGCGGCATCGGCCTGGTCCAGGCCCTCATCCACCAGCTTGCCCAGCACGAGCGGGCGAATGCCGTGCGGATCGCGGAATGCGTAGAGCGCCTGCTCGTTGATGAGCGTCATGGCGTAGCCGCCGCGCACGAGCTCCATGGTCTTGCGAATGCCCTCGCGCAGATGGCCAGTACGCTGAGTAAAGTAGCCGATGAGTTTGGTCGCGACCTCGGAATCCGAGTTGGAGAGGAACGGTACGCCCAGCTCGATCAGCTGGCGACGCAGCTCGTCGGTGTTGACGAGGGTGCCGTTGTGCGCGAGCGCGATAATGACGCTATTGATGGTAGAGAGGTGCGGCTGAGAGGCTTCCCAGCTCTTGGCGCCGGCGGTGCCGTAGCGCACATGACCCACGGCCAGCTGACCGGAGAGCGTCGACAAGTCGGCATTGGAGAACACGCGGTCGAGCAGGCCCAGATCCTTGCGGACCATAACCGTACCGCCGTCACCAACGGCGATTCCCGCCGATTCTTGGCCGCGATGCTGCAGTGCACGCAGGCCAAAGTACGTCAGTCGAGCCACGTCGCGATCGGGCGCCCAGACACCAAAAACGCCGCATTCCTCATGCAGCTGGTCAGAGTCCGGATCATACGTCGACATGGCGTTCACCTGTCCCGCGGCACGCTCGGCCGCGCGGATGGTTTCTTGAGACATGGCATCCCCTCAGAGCCTCGTATTTTGGCGTTACCCGCCTTATTATACGCACGGCGCGACGCGCTCCCCCGCGCATGAGCAGCGCTTTTTAAAAGCCCACCGAGCTTATTATCCGTTTTGCGACCAAACATTTTATTGGGTAGTCCACTCTCAGGGGCAACGGCCTCGAAGACTTCCCGTGCGCCGTGTCTCGCCCGCGCTAGGGGCTACATTGTTGCAATTGGGACGTTCGTCCTGTCTTTTAGCTGGTCGTCGGCGTATCCTTGTAGGCTACTACAAGACGAGAAAGGTAGCGTATGGATCGAAATCAACTCGACCCCAGTGTCCCCAGCACCACGGAGGCCAAGAAGATCCCCCTTATCATCAAGGTCTACGCAGTCCTGTGCACCCTATCTGGCGTAGGCACGCTCCCGTCAGTCGCCGTCTTTATGTGGCAGGTCATCACCGCACTCATTAACGGCAACGTCGCCGCTAAGCTCGGTGATAACACCCTGGTCGCGGTTGGCCTTATCGTCGCCGGCATTATGCTCTCGGCGGCAAGCGCGATCATCTTGATCGTCTTTGGCCTGGACCTCATCAAGGACCAGCGGCGCAATGCCGCCCGCCTGTCTTACGTCCTCATCGCATTTACCGTCGTGGAGCTTTTAGTTGACGTGATGCTCCAGGGCATCGGACCCTTCCTGCTGCGCCCCGCCGTCCAGCTTGTCATCCTCATTGCGCTGTCGGCCACCGTCGACCCCACGCTACGCCAGGAGCGCGAACTGCAGCGCCGTCTGCAAGAGATGCTCGACCGCGATGCCGCCGCCGAGGGGATGCTCGGCCGCGACGAAACCGGCGAGGGCTACATCAAGCTCAACTACTTCAACCTGTTCTGGGTATTCTTCGTCTGCAGCGTGTTAGGTCTCATTCTCGAGGAAGTCTGGCATATGGTCGTCGTCGATCCCGGCGTCTATCAGGACCGTGCCGGTATGCTATTTGGCCCCTTTAGCCCCATCTACGGATTTGGCGCGGTGCTCATGACCATGGCGCTCAACCGCTTCTATAAAAAGAATCCTCTGATCATTTTCCTGGTAAGTGCCCTGATCGGCGGCGCTTTCGAGGTGTTTGTAGGCTGGTTTATGCAGACCTCATTTGGCGTGGTGTCGTGGAGCTATTCACACATTAGGCTATTCGGCATGCCCGATCCCATCGCGGTATTGACCGGGGGACGCACATGCACGCCGTTTGCCTGCATGTGGGGCCTGGGTGGCCTCATCTGGATCAAGGTCTTGCTGCCGCGCCTGCTTAAGCTCATCAATATGATTCCATGGAAACGCCGCTACTCTGCTACCGTCATCCTGACCGCCGTCATGTTGATCGACGGCGTCATGACGTTGCAATCGCTCGACTATTGGTATCAGCGCGTCAACGGAACCGTTCGAAATATTCCCGTCGCACAGTTCTATGACAAGCATTTCGATAACGAATATATGGAGAACCGTTTTCAGAGTATGACCATGAGCCCCAAGGACGCCACACGCGTGTAGCAAACGCCAGAGCAAAATAGCTCCAACACATCAAAGCCCGCTGGCAGATCTACATGAACTGCCGGCGGGCTTTCGCTATAGACAGACTCGGATTGCCGACGAGGCCTTACGCCTCGCGCTCGACCTCGCTCACGCACTCGTTCTTGATGGTGCCGACGAGCGACTGCAGCGCATCGACCACATGCGGGCGAATGTCTCCGCCAATGAGCACGAGCATGATGTCGTCGCCCACGGTAAGCTCGCCGCTCGCCAGCCACATGCGCACATAGCCGATACCCGGCATCGTGCGCGTCGCCTCGATAGCGGCCTGCACCTTTTCGGCATCGAAGCCAAACACCATGCCGCCCACCTTGTGGCCTGGCGCCACGCCATCGGTCTCGACTCCGCGCACTTCGGCCTTGGGCGTCGCGCGCACCACGCCGTTGTGTGTCAGGTACATCCCACAATCAGCCGCCGAAACATCGGCCTTGGCTTCGCGCAGCCAAGCATCAACCGAAGGCATCGATTTGCCGTTCTCAAGCATCATTTCTCCTTTTGATTTCCAGGGTAGTCTTTTTGGGACGGGGCCCGGACACTTTATTCCTCGACCGGCGTGAGCACCATGACGGCGCGCGTATTGCTAAATGACAGCGAACGGCAGGTCACAAGCGTTACGACCTTGGTTGCCGAAGCGGCACGATCGGTGGCATCGCTCGCCACGGCAGAGGCACCGTCGAGCATCTCGGACAGATAATTCTTCAGTCCGTCATCGCCCTCAAAGTTGGGCGTGCGCGCCTTGGCATACGTGTCCTCGACCACCTTGGTCGCCAGCGGACGCAGCTTATACGTCGCGTCACGTGTGATGTAGTACACGTAGTCCATGCTGTCGAACGTCGCTTGATCGGTCGTATCCGAAATCACGTTGAACATCGAACCGTCGTTCATGTGATGACCGTAAATCGTGGTCTGCTGATCCACCATGCCCGGCGCGGTGTCGTCGCTATCCAGGAAGATGGCACCCGACGCATTGGCGGTGCCGTCGAACAGCGTGTTGAGGTACTTGGAGTTGTTGTTGGTCTGCACCACGGGGTAGTTGATGTTGGTGCCGGGCGCGTAAATCCAACCCACAACCTCGGGATTTGTCTGGGCAAGCGCATTGAAGTCGATAATTGGCACGCCACTGGCGTCCTTGTCGCTCACATATTGCTTTTCGATTTTTTGATACGACTCGCTCGCCTGCTTGTAGCCAATCTGCGCGTTGATAAAGATAGCGGCCGCAGCAACGATCAGGCCAATACCGATGATGATGAGCAGAATGGGAATAATGGAGCGGCGCTTCTTACGCGGCGGCTCGGTGTAGCTGGACGGCGCGCCGCTCGGTTGCCTCGTCGTCCGGGCCTGCTTCTTTGCCGTGCCATATGACGAGGGGCGATACGCCGCCGGCGCGTCCTGGCGTCGGTGCGTCGCCGGCGTCACAGGACGCGCCGCTCGCGGCTGCTGAGGAGAGGATGTCCGACCCTGCTGTGCCGCATGGGCAGCACCCGGCTTCGACGGATCGGGAATCTGAGAAGCCTTGAATCGTTTTCCCTGATAGTCGGACATGGCTCTCCTTATACTGCGGTGAAACGGCGGAACGCCTAGGCGTCGGCCATCTCCTGCTTCATCTTCTCGATAACCTTGCGGTACTCGGGGTCGCAAGCGCCCAGAATCTGCGTGGCGTAGATGGCGGCGTTCTTGGCGCCGTTGATGGCAACGCAGGCCACGGGCACGCCCGAAGGCATCTGCACCATCGACAGCAGCGAATCCATGCCGCCCAGGTCACTCGTCTTCATAGGCACGCCGATGACCGGCAGCGGCGTAAAGGCAGCCACGACACCACCCAGGTGAGCGGCCTTGCCGGCGGCGGCGATAATCACTTTGATACCGCGATCGGCGGCAGTCGAGGCCCACTCGTGGACCTTCGCCGGCGTGCGGTGTGCGCTCGCAATGACGAGCTCATAGGGCACACCAAGCGCCTCGAGCTCGGCGGTGCAGCCTTCCATAACGCCCAGATCGGACTTGGAACCCATGATGATCCCGACGACCGGCTTTTGATCTGCCATAAACAAAGACCTCCTGTTGAGAGCGGCGACGCGGCGGATCCGCGACCCTTAACTACTGAGAGTAGTATAGCTGCTCCCGTCCCTGCGGTCTTTGTGGCGGCGGCTGAGCCTTTCCCTCGGGAACTGGGCTTCGCGAAGTTTCCCGAGGGAAAGGCTCAGCCGCCGCCCTGCGACCTACCGGGGATTGCCATGACGTACGTTGGCTGAAATATTAACGTGGGCTCTGTCGTTCATTCGAACGACAGAGCCCACATTCATTTTCTATTCAGCCCTAGTCATCGCGCAAAGCCCCTTCGGCAGCACACGGTGCAACCAAGTCACCGCAGGCCGGGGCGGGAGGCGGTCCTTTCTCTCGGAAAACTTCGCGAAGCCCAGTTTCCGAGAGAAAGTGTCCGCCTCCCGCCCCGGCCGGACAGGTCACACTACACCGTGTGCTGCGGCAGGTCCTGCAGGGCGATGACGTCCATGCCCATGTCGTTGGCGCTGCCGTGACCCTGCTGGTCCTCGCGCACGGCCTCGATGGCACTCACGTACGTGTTGGCCGCAGACATCGCCGTCACGCAGGTCACGCCACGACGGACGGCCTCGGTGCGTAGCAGGTAGCCATCGCCACGCGAGCCCGGGCCGTACGGCGTATTGATGATTACCGCAATCTTGCCATCGGCGATGAGGTCACCAATGTTGGGACGCTCGCCGTCGTGCGGGCCGCTAATCTTTTCCACGACCTCGCACGTCACGTTGCCTCCACGCAGCACGCGCGCCGTGCCCTCGGTGGAGCAGATATCAAAGCCCAGGTAGCGCAGGATACGGGCGACCGAAAGGATATGACGCTTGTCGCGGTCGCACACGCTAATGAACACCTTACCGGCGCTCGGGTCGGGCAGCTTGTAGTCAATCGCCAGCTGCGTCTTGGCGTATGCCTCGGGATAGCTCTTAGCGATACCCATGACCTCGCCCGTCGACTTCATCTCGGGCCCCAGGATAACGTCAGCGCCCGGGAAACGACCCCAGGGCATAACGGCTTCCTTCATGCAGAACCAGTCCAGCTGGCGCTCGTCGCTCGGCAGGCCCAAGCTCGCGATGGAATCGCCCGCCATGATACGCGCCGCGCACTTGGCCAGCGGCACGCCGGTGGCCTTGGAGATGAACGGCACGGTACGGCTGGCACGCGGGTTGGCCTCGATCACGTAAACGGTCTCGCCCTTGATGGCATACTGCACGTTGACCAGACCGCGGACTCCCAGCGCCATCGCGATGCGACGGGTGGTCTCGCGAAGCTTTGTCTGCAGGCTCTCGCTGAAACTGAACGGCGGGATGCAGGTCGCAGAGTCGCCGGAGTGAATACCGGCCTCCTCGATATGCTCCAGAATGCCGCCGATGTAGACCTCTTCGCCATCGCACAGGGCGTCGACATCGGACTCAATCGCACCCTCCAAGAAGCGGTCCAGATACACCGGGTAGTCGGGGCTAATGCGCGCGGCCTCGGCCATGTAATCGCGCAGATGCTCGGCATCGTAGGCGATCATCATGCCGCGGCCGCCCAGCACGTAGCTCGGACGCACCAGCAGCGGGTAGCCGATATGCGCGGCCACGGCCTCGGCCTCCTCAAACGAGGTTGCCTGGCCCGCCGGCGGGTACATGATGCCCAGCTTGTCGAGCAGAGCGGCGAAGCGCTCGCGGTCCTCGGCAAAGTCGATGGCATCGGGCTTGGTGCCCATGATGTTGACGCCACTCTCCTCGAGCATGCGCGCCAGCTTAAGCGGAGTCTGGCCGCCGAGCGTCACCACGACGCCGTCGGGTCGCTCAACATCGATAACGTCCATGACGTCCTCGTAGGTGAGCGGCTCAAAGTACAGGCGGTCGGACGTGTCGTAGTCGGTCGAGACGGTCTCGGGATTGCAGTTGACCATGATGGTCTCGAAGCCGCGGGCTGCCAGCGCGTAGCTCGCGTGCACGCAGCAGTAATCGAACTCGATACCCTGGCCAATGCGGTTGGGGCCGGCGCCCAGGATCATCGCCTTGGGCTTGTCCGCCGGCGTGGTCTCGTCGGGAGCCACGCACTTCTTGGCATCCGGGCTCGTGCGGTAGATGTTCTCGTACGTCTTGTAGTGGTACTCCGTGGCGCTCGAGAACTCCGCAGCGCAGGTATCAACCGTCTTCATGCTGGGAACCACGCCTAGGCCCTTGCGATAGGCGCGCACAAAGCGCTCGTCCGAGCTGGTCAGCGCGGCGATCTCGGCGTCGCTCGTGCCGTACTGTTTGAGCAGGCGCATCGCGTCGGCGTCGATATCCTCCACACGCAGGCCGCGGATGCTCTCCTGGACCTGCACCATGTCATTGATACGGTTGAGGTACCACGGATCGATACCGCAGATGGCATGGATGCGAGCGATGTCCCAGCCACGGCGCAGGGCCTCGACCACAAAGAAGATGCGGTGCTCGGTCGGCGTTGCCACGGCTTGAGCGAGCTCATCGTCGCTCAGTTTGTCGGCACCTTCCTTGCCACCGGCGCAAATGCCCTGGTGGCCATCCTCCAGCGAGCGCATAGCCTTGCCAAAGGCCTCCTCAAAGGTGCGACCGATCGCCATGATCTCGCCCACGGCCTTCATGCGCGTGGTGAGTGTGGGGTCGGTACCCTTGAACTTCTCGAAGGCAAAGCGCGGCACCTTGACCACACAGTAGTCGATTGTGGGCTCAAAGCAGGCGGGCGTAGCCTTGGTGATGTCGTTGACGATCTCGTCGAGCGTGTAGCCCACAGCCAGGCGCGCGGCGGCCTTGGCGATGGGGAAACCCGTGGCCTTGGAAGCGAGGGCGGACGAGCGGCTCACGCGCGGGTTCATCTCGATGACGATCAGGCGGCCGGTGTTGGGGTTCACGGCAAACTGCACGTTGGAGCCACCGGTCTCGACGCCGATCTTCTCCAGAATGGCGAGCGAGGCCACGCGCATGCGCTGATACTCAAGGTCGGAGAGCGTCTGCGCCGGCGCCACGGTGATGGAGTCGCCGGTATGCACGCCCACGGGGTCGAGGTTCTCGATGGAGCACACGATGATGCCGTTGCCGGCGTGATCACGCATGACCTCCATCTCATACTCTTTCCAGCCCTCGATGGACTCCTCGACCAGCACCTCGTGGGCAGGCGAGAGCTCCAAGCCCTGGCTCACGATGGAGACGAGCTCCTCGTGGGTGTGAGCGATGCCGCCGCCGGCGCCGCCGAGGGTAAAGCTCGGGCGCAGTACGCAGGGATAACCCACGCGCTCGGCGATGGCCTCGGCGTCGGCCACGCTGTAGGCATAGCCCGAGCGCGCGACCTCCAGGCCAATCTCGGCCATGGCCTCGTTAAAGAGCTTGCGGTCCTCGCCGCGCTCGATAGCGGCCAGGTCGCAGCCGATCATTTCGACGCCGTACTTGTCGAGCGTACCGTCCTTTGCCAGCTCGACGGCGGCGTTCAGACCGGTCTGGCCGCCCAGCGTGGGCAGCAGCGCGTCCGGGCGCTCTTTCTTGATTACGCGCTCGATAAATTCGGCGGTGATGGGCTCGACATAGGTGCGGTCGGCAAGACCCGGGTCGGTCATGATGGTCGCCGGGTTGGAGTTGACCAGGATGACCTCAAAGCCATCCTCCTTGAGCACCTTGCAGGCCTGGGCGCCGGAGTAGTCAAACTCGCAGGCCTGGCCGATAACGATGGGGCCCGAGCCAATGACGAGGATACGCTTGATGTCAGTACGTTTAGGCATGTTAGTTCTCCTCGGTCTCAGTCTCGGCGAAATTCCAGCCAGCCAGGCGGTCCTTCGCGGTGTCGATGTCCAGGTAGTTCTCCTCGCCGTCCATGAGTCGCGTAAAGGCGGTAAAGAGATAGTGAGCATCGGTGGGGCCAGGCGAGGCCTCGGGGTGGTACTGGACCGAGAAGCACGGGGCGTCGAGCAGCTGGATGCCCTCGGCGGTGCCGTCGTTGAGGTTCACGTGCGTCAGGCGAATGCGGCCAAAGCGCTCGTTCATCACGACCGGCGCGATTCCGCGGCGCACCCAGACGCGCAGATCTCCATCGGCCGCATGCTCGGTCTCGCCGCCGGAAAGCTCGGGGACAAGCTTGCCCAAGCTGGGGAACAGCAGGCCAAAGCCATGGTTTTGTGCGGTGATCTCCACGCGACGGCTTACCAGGTTCATGACCGGCTGGTTGCCACCGCGGTGACCGAACTTAAGCTTTTCCATCTGGGCGCCGCAGGCCAGGCTGATCATCTGGTGACCAAGGCAAATACCAAAGACCGGCACCTTGCCGATCAGCTGCTGCACCTGCTCGTAGGTCTCCACCACGGCGTCGGGGTCGCCGGGGCCATTGGACAAAAAGACGCCGTCGGGATTCATGTCGAGCACCTCGCTCGCGGGCGTATTCCACGGCACGACGGTAAGGTCGCAGCCGGCGCGGACCAGCCCTTCCAGAATGCCGCGCTTCACACCGCAGTCGTAGGCGACCACTTTGTGACGGGCAGGAGCGGCAGCCGAAAGCGCAAAGCCATGCGTGGCAGGCAGGTCGGCGGCCACAAACTCATGAGGCGCGGGGCAACTTACGGTCTTGACCAGGTTCTCGCCTACCAGCGTAGGCGCTGCGGCCAGACGCTCGGCAAGCTCGTCGACGTCGAAGATCTCGGTCGAGATAATGCCCATCTTGGAACCATTGTCGCGCAGATGGCGCACCAGAGCGCGGGTGTCGACACCCTCGATAGCAACGATGCCGTGTGCGCGCAGGTACTCCGGCACGCTGACGGCCGAGCGCCAGTTAGAAGGCGTGGCGCACATGTCGCGAACGATCATGCCGCGCATGGCCGGAGCGCTCGCAGAGCGCACGGCGTCGCCGGGGAAGGCCGACTGGACGTCGGTCTCGTCGATACCGTAGTTGCCGATCTGCGGATAGGTCATGGTTACGATTTGGCCGGCATAACTCGGGTCGGTCATGACCTCAAAGTAGCCCTCGAGCGAGGTGTTGAAGCAGACTTCGCCGGTCGCGGTGCCCTCGGCGCCGCATGCACGTCCATAAAAAATGGTCCCATCCTCAAGATACAGGATGCAGGGACCACAGGTGCCCTTGCTGGTTTTGGCCAGCATACGCTGGCAAAGCTCGCTGGGCGCGAAGGTGCGGGCGGCAGCGCCCGCGGTATGGTTGTTCGCCATAGTTCTCCTTCCCGGTCTCACAGGACCGGCTTAAAGGTGTGTAGTTAGGCCTCGCGGTATTGTAACCGTAAGCATGCCTCATGGCGTTAATTTCATCGAAATGTTTACGAAATGATAATTATGACTTTCTATGCATAATGATTTTTCTAGGACGGGGATTAAAAATCATCCCGCGAGGCTTGTGGCTCACGCGGGATGATGACGTCTTACTTTTTCTTATCCTGCTCCAGCAGTTTGGACGGTGTGCGATCGGGCTTGCCGCCGCGGAAAATCTCGCGGCCATGCAGACGATGCTCCAGATCGCGCTCGGCCTTTTCCTCGTCAATCTTGGTCTGGCTCACCACCGGGTCCTCAATCAACGACGACACCGAGTTCACCTGCTTCTGAATGCGCTCGGCGATGGTGTCATCCATACTCACGATGCGCATCTTCCAGTCGATACTCGTGGCGTTGGATGAGCTCTTGGTCCACACGAACGTCAAAATGGCGCTCTGGTGGCCGCGCGCGGGGAACATGCCAAAGAAGGAATCGTGCTGAATGTTGCTATCCTCGTCGATATAGGCGTGAACGTTATACACCACGCGGTCGATCTTATCGTTGAGCAACGCGTTGGTCGCAAGCGCCGCGGCCTGAATCTGCCCGTTGGACAGCAGCTCGAGCTCGTTGGCAGACGATGTGTCCAACACCGTCACCTCGACCGTGCCCGTACGCTCATCGGCTTCATCGACGGTAAAGTCGAGCGGGAACTGCGTAAAGCCGTTGCCCCATTCAAGTCCACCCTTGAGCGCGGTCGAAACGGTATCGACCGAAACGCTCTCGGACAGGTTGGCGGTGTTCAGACGACGCATCACGCCGTAGCCAATCTGCATGCCCACGATCAGCACCAAAATACCGATGACCACGGCCATCGCGGTCTTCGTAATGGTATGGCTCACCTGCGAGCCCGAAGGATCGTCCTCGGACAGCGGGTCGATATGTTTTGCCTGGCTCGCGCGGTCCTCGCTGCGCAGCTGCGCTAGCGCCGCTTTGTCACCGCGCTTGGCCGCAGCCTCCTTCTCACGCATGCGCTCGGTACGCTTTTTGGCGAGCGTGGGATCCAAGACGCCGGATGCATCGATTTCGGAGAATAACTCCGTCACTTCTTCCGGAGTCAAAGGGTTCTTGTCAGCCATAAACTTCCTGTCATATCAATCAGTCGAGCTCGTGCGCACGCGCACCTTCGAACTGCATTCGATAGTAACGGGCATAGGTGCCGCCACGGGCGAGAAGCTCCTCGTGCGTGCCACGCTCCACAACGCGACCATGCTCAACGGTCGCAATCTCATCGGCATGCTTAATGGTCGAAAGACGGTGGGCGATAATAATCGTGGTGCGGCCGCGTGCCAGCTCTTCGAGTGACTCCTGCACCGCCTCCTCGCTCTCGTTATCCAAAGCACTCGTCGCCTCGTCCAAAATCAGGATCTTGGGGTTCTTGAGAAACACGCGCGCGATGGCAACGCGCTGCTTCTGTCCGCCCGAAAGACGGCTGCCGCGCTCGCCCACCACGGTGTCGTAGCCCTGCGGAAGCGATTCGATAAAGGTATCGATATTGGCGCGGCGGGCCGCCTCGGCGATCTCTTCTGCCGTAGCACCCGGCTTGCCGTAGGCGATGTTCTCGCCAATCGTACCGTCAAACAGGTAGACATCCTGCTGCACCAGGCCGATGGCGCGGCGCAGGCTCTGCTGCGTCACATCGCGCACGTCCTGACCGTCGATGCTAATGGATCCGGTAGCCACGTCATAAAAGCGCGGCAGCAGCGAACAGGTCGTGGACTTGCCGCCGCCCGAAGGGCCAACCAAAGCGATGGTCTGCCCGGGCTTGATGGACAGGTCCATATGGTCGATAACGGGTCGCTCGTCGGCATAGCCCTCGCCCAGCTCAACGTCCTCGTAGTTAAAGCACACGTCGTGATACTCCACGGCGCCGGCAGTCACCTGCAGATCAGTGGCGCCCGGCTTGTCCTGGATATCCGGCGCCGTCGAGAGCACCTCGTCCATACGCTTAAAGCCGGCGATAGCCTTCTGATACGTTTCGGCCGAATTGACGAGCGTCTCAAGCGGCGTGCAGAACAGCGAAATATAGAGTGCAAAGGTCGCCATATCGACCGCCTGCAGCTGTCCCTGGGCGACCAGCCAGCCGCCCAGCAGCACCACGATCACATAGAGCACGCCCGAGAGCAGGCCATACGTCGCGGTATAGACGCCCATGGCGTGATACATGTTCTCCTTGGACGAAAGATAGCGATTGTTGGAGGCGCGGAACTTGAAGCGTTCGGTCTCCTCGTTGGCAAAGCTCTTGACCACGCGCATGCCCGCCAGCGAATCCTGCAGCTGCGCATTGATGCCGCTGATCTTTTTGCGGTTGTCGCTAAAGACCTCGCGCATACGCATGTTTTGCCAAAACATGATGACCGCAAACGCCGCCGTCACCACGGCCATGGCGAGCGCCAGCACCGGGGCGATGGTAAAGAGGATCACAAACGAGCCGATAATCTCGATGCCGCAGATGATGATCCACTCGGGCACGTGGTGCGCCGCCTCGCAGATATCGAACAGGTCGTTGACCACGCGGCTCATCATGTCGCCCGAGCTGTTGCGGTCGAAGTACGCAAAGCTAAAGCGCTCATACTGGTCGAACAGGTCCTCGCGCATTTTGGACTCCATGCGCGCACCCATCACGTGACCCCAATAGCTCACAAAGTAGCGGCAGGCGCAGCGGACGGCATACATCAGCACCAAGCCCACCGCGAACATGCCGAGCGCCTGCATAATGGCAACCTGGCCCTGGGTAAACAACCCTCCGGTCAGATTGCGCAGGATAATGGGAAACGCCAGGTCAATGGCGGCAAGCACCAGGGCACAAATAGTATCAGCAACAAAAAGCCCCATCTGGGGCTTGTAATAAGACAAAAACCTTCTAAACATAATCACCTTACGCGGTTTTACCAAACCGCGTTTCGTCTCGACGCTGCAAGTGCTCCATTTGGACAATCTGGCCTTCAATCGTCGGTCGCGTATATCCATACGCTTCCCTCCTCTTTTAGGCCACCTTGTCTCAAATGGAGCACTTTCGCTGACTTACACAAACCTGCGGGATCATCCCCGCTCGTTAAAGCTCGGCCCCGCCTAGTCGGTGCGCGATGCTGTCGCAGGCAAGCGCGCCTACGACGGTCTTGGCGTCTTCGATCTTGCCGTCGAGCACGGCGTCGATCAGCTCGTGCAGCGGCACCAGGTCCACGTTGACAAACTCGTCATCATCGGGGTTGGGCGCATCAAACTCGAGCTTGGTAGCCAAGTAGATGTGGATGATCTCATCGCAAAAACCGCAGGACGTGACAATCGACGTCAAAAAGCGAATACGACCAGCCCTAAAGCCGGTCTCCTCATGCAGTTCGCGCTTGGCGCAATCGAGCGGGTCCTCGCCTGGATCGAGCTTGCCGGCGGGAATCTCGACCGTCACGCGGTCGATGGCGGTGCGGTACTGACGCACCAGTACGATCTTGCCGCTCTCGGTCAGTGCCACAACGGCCGCCGCACCCGGATGGCGAACGATATCGCGGGCGCTGCGGTGACCGTTGGGCAGCTCAACCTCAAGACGGTGGACGTCGAGAATCTTGCCCTTCCAGGCGCACTCCTCCGAAAGAATCTTCTCGTGCAGCTCGGCATCGTGCGGGTCGTCGTCGCCCAGCACCAGTGCCGGCTCGTCAGCGACCTCGCCACCAGGCTCGCCCTCGGCGTGCCCATACATGCGGCTGTCCTCTTCGACGATCTGCGCGTCCACGAGCTCTTCGTTCTTCTCGTCCATCCGTCTCATTCCTCTCGGATTTTAGGCATCCCAGGCGTCGCGGCCGCGCAGCGCGCGCAGGCCGATGTCGTGACGCAGGGTCTTGCCCTCAAAATCAATCTTCTCGCAGGCCTCGTAGGCAAGGTTGCGAGCGTTCTCGAACGTGTCGCCCAGAGCGGTCACGGCAAGCACGCGGCCACCATTGGTCACGAGCTGGCCGTCCACCACGGCGGTGCCCGCGTGGTACACGGTCACGTTCTCCATGGCCTCGGCATCGGCGATACCGGTGATGACCTTGCCCTTCTCGTAGCTGCCGGGATAGCCCGCGCTCGTCAGGACAACGGCCACGGCCCACTCGTCACGCCAGTCGAGCTCAATCTGATCGAGCTCGCAGTTGGCACAAGCCAGCATGACCTCGACCAAGTCGTTCTTAAGGCGCGGCAGCACGACCTGCGTCTCGGGGTCGCCAAAGCGGGCATTGAACTCCAGCACCTTGGGGCCGGCGGGGGTAAGCATAAAGCCGCCGTACAGGCAGCCGCGGTAGTCGATGCCCTCGGCGGCGAGCTCGGCCACGGTCTGCTCCATGACCTTCACCATCGTGGCGTGCTCCTCGTCAGTCACGATGGGCACCGGGCTGTAGACGCCCATGCCACCGGTGTTGGGGCCCTTGTCGCCCTCGAGCGCGCGCTTGTGGTCCTGCGAGGTGGCCATGGGGCGAACGGTCTTGCCGTCGGTAAAGGCCAGCAGCGAGCACTCGGGGCCAACGAGCATCTCCTCGATAACCACGGTGTTGCCGGCATCGCCAAAGGTGCCGCCAAAACACTCACGCACGGCCTCCTCGGCCTGCTCAAGTTCGGTCGCCACGATAACGCCCTTGCCCGCGGCAAGGCCGTCGGCCTTGACGACCAGCGGGGCGCCCTGCTCGCGCACGTAGGCAAGAGCCGAAGCCTCGTCGGTAAACGAGCCGTAGGCCGCCGTCGGGATACCGGCGCGCTCCATGAGCTGCTTGGAGAACAGCTTGGAGCCCTCCATCTGGGCGCCCTCGGCACCCGGGCCAAAGCAGGGAATACCCGCCGCGCGCACGGCGTCGGCCACGCCCGCCACGAGCGGAGCCTCGGGGCCAATTACCACAAGTCCGCATCCGTGGCTCTGCGCAAACGCCGCCACGGCCGCAGGATCGCAGTCGTCGAGAACAACGTTCTCGCCGCAGCTCGCGGTGCCGCCGTTGCCCGGCGCAATGTAGAGCTTGCCGGCGCGCGGTGATGCTGCGAGCTTGGCTGCCAAAGCATGCTCACGGCCGCCGCTGCCCAACAACAGGATGTCGATGGTTTGAGTGTCCGCCTTCAAGGGTGCCTCCTCTATGGATGAACGGCCCGCTCCGCGCGAGCCCTTTGCAAGCAAATATACCCCTCGGCCGCCCGTCCGGGCTGCAAAGGGGTATATCGCAATAACCAAATAGTCCCGATTACTTCCAGAATCGGTTGATGATCTGCTCGCGACCGGCGCCAACGCCAATGAACGTCACGCGGGTGTGTGCCAGATCCTCGATAAACGCCACGTAGTCCTGAGCCTCCTGCGGCAGCTCCTCAAAGCTGCGGCAACCGGTGATATCGCACTTCCAGCCAGGGAGCTCCTCGTAGATGGGCTTGGCATGCTCAAAGCGCACCTGGTGTTCGGGCACGCTCGTGTAACGCTCGCCATCGACGTCGTAGGCAACGCACACCTTGATGGTGTCGAAAGCCGAAAGCACGTCGAGCTTGGTCACGGCGATGTCGGTGAGGCCGTTGACGCGCGAGGCATAGTTGGCGATAGGGCCGTCAAACCAGCCGCAACGACGACGGCGACCGGTGGTCACGCCGTACTCATAGCCCTCCTCGGTCAGCGTGTGGCCGGCCTCGGACTCATAGGAAAGCTCGGTGGGCATGGGGCCCGAACCGACGCGGGTGATATAGGCCTTCATGACGCCCAGCACGCGGTCGACGTTCTTCATGCCCACGCCAGAGCCGGTGATGGCACCGCCGGCGGTGCAGTTGGAAGACGTCACGTACGGATAGGTGCCGTGGTCGATGTCGAGCAGCGTCGCCTGGGCGCCCTCAAACAGCAGGTTCTTGCCCTCATCGATCATGTTGTTGAGCAGCAGGCTCGTCTCGGTGATGTAGGGACGCAGGCGCTCGGCCATCGGCAGGTACTCGTCGCAAATCTGGTCCACGGTGTAGGTGGGCAGGTTGTAGATGAGCTCGAGCTCGGGGTTCACGCGGGCGAGAGCGGTCTCCAGCTTGTCGCGGAACAGCGCCTCGTCTAGCATGTCCTGCATGCGCAGGCCAATGCGGGCCATCTTGTCCTGATAACACGGACCGATGCCACGCTTGGTGGTACCGATGTTCTTCTTGCCGAGCTTCTGCTCAAAGGCGCCATCCAGATCGATGTGGTACGGCATGATGACATGCGCGTTGCCGCTAATCTTGAGGTTCTTGGTGGTGATGCCGTCGGCCTCGAACATGTCGATCTCCTCAAGGACAACCTTGGGGTTGACGACGCAGCCGTTACCGATCACCGACACGTGGTCGGAATACATGATGCCGGAAGGCACCTGGTGCAGGCCGTACTTCTTGCCGTTGACGACGATGGTGTGACCGGCGTTGTTGCCGCCCGAGTAGCGCACGACGGCATCGAAGTCGCCGGCGACCAGGTCGCAAATCTTACCCTTACCCTCATCGCCCCACTGGGCACCGACCAAAACGGTTGACGGCATGTTTACTCCTTACATTCATGGCCTGTCTACGCGCCATGCCGGCACGCAGAAGCACAAAACATTCCCAGTATACCCGTGCAACGGGCGCCTGTCCTACTCCTCGGCATGTGCCCCATCAAGCTCATAGAACTTGGTGGATGCCGGCAGGAACATCAGGTCGACGTCGCCGATCGGGCCCGAACGGTTCTTGGCCACGACGATACGTGTAACGCCCTCGTCGGGTCGATCGTCGCGCGAGGCTTCGGCCTCGTCGGCGGAGCGGTCCAAGAACATAACGATATCGGCGTCCTGCTCGATGGAGCCCGATTCACGAAGGTCGGAAAGCTGCGGGCGCTTGCCGGTACGGGATTCGACCTGACGCGAGAGCTGTGACAGCGCGATGAGCGGGATCTTGAGCTCCTTGGCCATGATCTTAAGACCACGCGACATCTCCGAAACCTCGACGGTACGGCTCTCGGAGCGGCGTCCCGGCGGAGGACTCACCAGCTGCAGGTAGTCCAGGATGATGATTGCCTTCTCCTTGTTATGGAGCATGCGGCGGCTCTTGGCGCGAATCTCGGTCACTGTGGTGCCGGGCGTATCGTCAATCAGAATATCGAGCTTGGACAAGGTCTGCGTGGCCTCGTTGATATTGGCCCACTGCTCGGGGCTAATGCGGCCCATGCGGAAGTCACTGATCGAGATCATGGCGTAGGCGCAAATCAGACGCTGGGCAATTTCCTTGCCCGACATCTCCAGCGAGAAGAAGCCGACGGTATAACCAGCAGCGGCAGCGTTGAGCGCCAGGTTCAGAGCGAACGACGTCTTACCTACAGCAGGACGGGCGCCGATGATGATGAGCTGGCCCTCGCGAAAACCCATGAGCATGCGGTCGAGTGACGGAAAGCCCGTGGGCACGCCCGCAGCCTGGCCACCGGCCTGGCACACTTCCTCGGCCTCGTTATAGGCCTCGACCATAAACTCGGTCAGCGTCTTGTAGCTCGACTTGACCTCGCGTGCCGTGACTTTGAGCAGCTTACTCTCGGCTAGCTCCACGACCTCTTTGGTGTCGGTGGGGGCGTTATATGCCAGCGCGTTGATCTCGTTAGTGGCGCCGATCAGCTCGCGCAGCATCGAGTCGCGGCGAACGATGGCGGCATGGTGCTGCCAGTTGACGAGCGACAGGGTCTGACCCATCAACTCCAAAATGTAGGCCTCGCCGCCCACGGCATCGAGCTTATTGATGCTTCGCAGGTAATCGATCAGCGAGATGGAGTCGATGGGAATGCGGCTGTTGTACATATCGACCATCGCGGTATAGATGGTCTTGTGAATGGGCCGGTAGAAGTCATCGGGCTGCAGCTCGACCTGGGCCTCTTCGACCACCTCGGGCGATAGCAGCATAGCGGCCAGTACATTGGCCTCTGCATCTTGGTTTTGGGGAAGACCCAACTTTGAGCCGCGGTCCTCAACCGTCAGCCCGGTCTCCCTATCGTCATATGCCATGAGCATCCTCATTCATATCGCTTGCGAGCATCCATAGTATCAGCCACGGTCCCAAAACGCGCCGCGCGCCGCCAATCATCACCGAACCAAACGGATGAACGGTCCCGTATATAGGACTTCGACGCAACGTTCACCATGACACTCACTCAGCGCAAAAAACAAAAGGGCGCCCTGGTTTCCCAGAGCGCCCTTCTTAGAACAAGATTGTTGCGTTGCAGCAAATGCTACTCGGCAGCAGCCTCAGTCTCGACCTCGGCGGTCTCGGCCTCGGCGACCTCAGCGGCCTCCTCGACCTCAGCCTCGGCAGCGAGCTCCTCGGCGGTAACGCCGACGAGAACGACAACCTCGGCCTTGATCTCGCGGTACAGCGAGATGGCAACGGTGTGGGCACCGGCAACCTTGATGGGCTTACCGAGCTCGACGCGCTTGCGGTCGATGTCCATACCGAGCTGAGCCTTGATGGCGTCAGCGATCATAGCGGCGGTAACGGAGCCAAAGAGGATGCCCTCGTCGCCGACCTTGACGTCAACGGTGACCGTCTTGCCCTCGAAGGCAGCCTTGGTTTCGTTGGCGGTAGCCAGACGGACGGCCTCGCGCTTGGCGATGTTGTTGCGACGCTCGTCAAGCTGCTTGAGGTTGCCCTTGGTGGCGGCAACAGCGAGCTTCTTGGGGAACAGGAAGTTCTCAGCGTAACCCTGAGCGACCTCTACGACGTCACCCTCGCCGCCCTTGCCCTTGATCTCATCGAGAAGAATAACCTTCATGATGCGTCTCCCTTCTTAGCCGCGGTCGCGGTTGCCACGAGAGGAAACCACGGGGACGGTGTACGGCAGGAGAGCCATCTCGCGGGCGCGCTTGATGGCGTTGGCGATGTCATGCTGATGCTGCGTGCAAGCGCCAGTGACGCGACGGGGCTTGATCTTGCCACGGTCGGTCATGTACTTACGGAGAAGCTGAGTGTCCTTATAGTCGATGAACTCAGTGTTCTCCTTGCAGAACTGGCAGTACTTACGACGCGGCTGACGTGCAGAAAAATCATTAGCCATGTCAAAATACCTTTCGTTTGGCAACTTCGGCGAACCGAAGCCGCCTCTCACTCAAAAACAGGCGAACAACCCTTAGAACGGGATGTCCTCATCGTAGACGTCGACCGCGGGCGGCGTGGCCACCGGTGCGGCAGGACGTGCTGCGGGCGCGGGAGCTGCGGGGGCGTAACCGCCCTGATCGTAGCCACCCTGGCCACCACGGGAGCTCATAAACTCGATCTCATCGACGATGACCTCAAGCTTGCTCCGGCGCTGGCCGTCGCGCTCCCAAGAGCTGTAGCGCAGCTTGCCCTCGATCGCGACCTTGTTTCCCTTTGCCAGGAAACGGCTCACGGCCTCGGCGCGGGTGCCGAACATGGTGCAGTCGACAAAGTTGGGATAGTCCTCCCACTCGCCAGTCTGCGCGTTGCGGCGACGATCGTTCACGGCGACGCCAAAGGACAGAACCTGGGTTCCGCCGGCGGTGGCGCGCAGCTCGGGATCGCGGGTGAGGTTACCGGTGATGTTCACTCGATTGATGCTCATAACTCACTACTTCCTCTTGGGGCACAAGCCCAGTCCAAAACGACAGTCTTACTCCTGGTCGTCGCGACGGACGATCATGTGGCGGACCACAGCGTCGGTGATGCGCAGGACGCGATCAAGCTCGGCGATCTGGGTAGGATCTGCGTGGAAGTTGATGAGGGTGTAGTCACCATCGGTGAGGTCGTTGATCTCGTAGGCGAGCTTGCGCTTGCCCCACTCGTCAACGGAGTCGACCTTGCCAGCGCCCTCAGCGATCGTGGTATCGATACGCTTCATGACAGCGAGACGAGTCTCGGGGTCGAGCGACGGGTCAACAAAGAACAGCAGTTCATAAGCCTTCATATTGTCACCTCCTCTGGGCAAATGTGGCTTCAGGTCGTGAAGGTGCGCCTGAAGCAGGAAAAGACTTGGTAATAATATCTTTCAACCTCCTAGGCTGCAAGAATATGCAGCTACAACCTCATGACCTCCACATATGCCCATACTCGCACGGTGTTTCATGCGCATTCCAACCAAATGCCGACCAAATGCTTGACGGATTTGTGGACAAGATACGGTGCCGCGGGGACAAGCTGAGCCAAGCCGCAGGTCAACGGGCACAAGGCTGTGGTCGCAAAATGCATACCAGTGGCCCACAGCACCAACCAAAGATTTTTAAATTCATTGCCAAGTCGCTTATGAATACCCTTTTTGAACAATTGAGTTGATCAACCACGCTGGTCGGAAGCCGTTTTTTGGCACCTCAAACCCCACTGCAACGCCAAGTGCGGCCAAGCGTTTTAAAAAATGCTAAGTTTTCGGCTTGCACCTTGCGATTCCTCGTGTATACTAACTTTCGCATTTAACGGAGAGTTGTCCGAGTGGCCGAAGGAGCACGATTGGAAATCGTGTAGGCGTCAAAAGCGTCTCCAGGGTTCAAATCCCTGACTCTCCGCCAGTTAATTCCAAAGCAGGCCTTCGAGCCTGCTTTGTTTTTACCCCACGCGGAGGGGTGGCAGAGTGGTTGAATGCGGCGGTCTCGAAAACCGTTTGGCCTGTATAAGGTCACGAGGGTTCGAATCCCTCCTCCTCCGCCATTAGATGGTATGAGCCCCAGCAATGGGGCTTTTTTGTTATCGAAATACGTCTCGATCCCACGCTTCCCCAAACATGTACGTCACCCTCCAAAACCGACATTTTTCGACATCTTTGAAGGCTGACGTACACGTTTGGATCGGGCTCGTGGGAGCGACGCTACTCGATAAGCGTCTCTTCGCCTTGTACGCTCTTCCAGTTGCGGATAAATGCCTTGCGCAGTTCATTTTGCTTTCGTTGGTACTCGGTATCGGTGCATCGAGGCATGCCGAGTGCTTCGCGAATGTTGTTCATGGCGCGGTGAAAGGCGAGCTGGCTGCCGAACTGAGCCGAAGTGAGCGTAACGATTCGATATCCCATTTGGGAGAGAACGGCCTCTCGTTCCGCATCTGCCCCCTTGCGCTCGAACTCATCGTGAAAACCGCCCTTATATTCGATACCGAGCTCCCTGCGCTTATAGGTAATGAGGGCATCGATTTTGAGTGTTCGGGCTTTTGTGCAATGCCAGAGACGTTGAGGGATCTCGAGCGGTTTGTTGAGTTCGATACCTCGGATACCAACGCCGCCTTCGCTTGTTGGGAGCGAGAGGGCGATTGCCGAAGCGGTCTCCATAGGCGAGGCCGAGTGATCGTAGATGTGCCTGAGCGCGAGCCGTGCACGTGTGGCACCGGGTTTGCCGGGGTGCCGATCGAGCAGTTTGGTTATTTCATCCTTGGAGGTAGTGGCTGGTTGCCCGGTATAAGGGTCGGCGGGATTGAGCCTCATGCGATAATCGCCGCAAACTTCATAGCCATATTCGAGATATTCGATCCTATCCATCCACTCGGCAGCGAGCACAAAGGTGAAGGCTTCGTCGGTGATGAAGATTCCGGGCGTCAACTCGTTAATATGCTCGTAGGGAAGATTTTGTCCAAGAATGTGACAAACGACGCCTTTGGTACGAATTCGCTCGAATTCGAATACAACCGCGATATCGATAGTCTTAAGCATATCGAACGGAATGCCGCAGTCGGTAAGAGCCTGTCGTATGCGTGCAACACGTTGCTGGGTGGAGATGCCTTGTGCGCCTATCTGGTAGTCGTGCCGCGCAAGAGACTGAACCAAATTCTGGGGTGCATGATGGACAAGCCATGCGGTTTTATGCGAAATGAGAACAGGGGTATCCATTGAGGGCCTCTCGCTCTGAGCCGGTATCCAACTCTTATGTCCGTTGAAGTGGGGAAATATACCGGATGTGAGTAAATCAACTCACTCATGCTGTGAGCTCAATCCAAACATGTACGTCCGCCTCCAAAGATGTCGAAAAATGCCGTTTTTGGAGGGTGACGTACATGTTTTGGATCCCTGGCATTCCAGCAATGCCATGTCAGCATCCAGTCCCGACCGTTTGCCGAGCAATAGGATCGCAATCGGCGCCGAACATGTACTATGTACGGGCATTGTCTAAACTCGCAATCAGAAGGATTCCATCTTGCCCGTCGTCGCCGCTATAACCGTTACCTCACATGCCTCGGATGCCATGGTCGCTATCCCCTTTTGGCTCGAGATGTTCGCTGTTGTCGCTGCATCGATCTCGGGCGTGCTGGTTGCGCGCGAACACAAGCTTGACCTGGTGGGCGCGGTCGCACTCGCCGTGGTCTGTGGCCTGGGCGGCGGTCTTTTACGCGACATGACGCTGCAGGTGGGCAACGTCTACATCCTCAACCAGCCGATGGCACTCCCGCTTTCCATTGCCACGGCGGCCATCATCTACATCTTCCCGGCAATCGTCGATAAACCCGAGAAACTCATCCCATTGCTCGACATCATCTCGGTCGGCATCTACGCCGCCACTGGAGCAGACAAGGCGCTGGTCTACGGCTTTGCGCCGGCGGTGTGCATCATGATGGGCTTTTTCACCGCGGTGGGCGGCGGCATGTTGCGCGACGGCTTTATGGGCGTGGTTCCGGGCATTTTCCAACGTACTAACTTTTACGCCATCGCCGCCATCGCCGGATCGACAAGCTACGTGTGTCTCGTTATGAGCGGCATCATGAGCAATGTCGCCGCGCTGATCGTATGCGTTGTCGTGACCATGGGTCTGCGCTGGCTCTCGCTGCGCTTTGACATCAAAAGCCCCACCGAGGAAGACATCGCACGCTTTTTGCACCGCAAAAAATAGGTGGCGCGGGCCCATCCTTCGAAATGCAACCGAGAGGTTCTTTTAGAGCGCCCGCGCGTTGGGTACCCTGTTAGGTATATGCCGAACACCTAGCAAAAGGATCAACCATGGCTTTCAATCAAACCGCGGCGGCGCCGTCACACAAGATGCGTCGCTGCCTGCTTATGGCATTCGCGCTCATCGCGCTGGCGCTCACTGCACTTCCCACGGCGTCGTTCGCCGGCACAGACACCGCCGGCAACGTACTTGCAACCGAAGCTGACTCGGATCCGGCCAGCGCCGAGGGTGACCTGTACTGGGCCGGCCAAAGCCTTAACCTAGACGATGCCTCCATCGGCCGCGATATTATCGCGGCGGGCGAGAGCCTATCGATTCGCGACTGCACCGTAGGCGGCGCTATTCGCCTGGCGGCGCGCACCATCGATATCTCCAAAACCGCAATCGATGGCAGCGTGACGGTAGCCGGTCAGCATGTCGTGCTCAACACCGGTAGCACCGCCAACTGTTTTTACGCGATGGGCGAGACGGTTGCCCTGCGCGGCTCTACCAAGTCGGCAGCGCTCGCGGGCGACACGGTGACCATCGATGGCACCGTCGAGGGCGATGTCGAGGTTTGGGCCGACAAACTCATCCTAGGCAAGAACGCCCACATCACCGGCACCGTGAACGCGCACGTCTCCGAGGACCCCGAGCGCGCCGCGGGAGCCGAAGTCGGCGCGCTCAAGATCGACCGCACCGAGAACGAAGATACTTCCACCGTTAACGATGTCATCGGCGGTATCGTCGCCGCGGCACTCTCGACCTGCTTTGTCGCCCTGCTACTCGAGCTCGTCTTTCCGCGCGCGACCGCCAGCGCCGCCGGCATGCTCCACCAGCGCCCCACGCCCCTGTGGGTGAGCGGTCTTCTGGGTACGATTGCTATAGCCCCCGCCGTCCTACTGTTGATTATCTCTATCGCTGGCCTGTCGCTTGCCGGAGCCCTCATGTGCGGCGTTATCGGCATCGCATTGGTGTCGAGCGCCTTTGCGGGGTGCGCGATCGCCCGCATGGTCGGACACAGCCAAAACCGCTACGCCATGGCAGCCGTGGGTGGCATCGCCGCAGGCGCCCTCACAGGGCTTCCCCTCGTAGGCGGCTTCATCAGCGGCGTGGCCTTTGTCTTTATGCTCGGCTACATCATCCAGATCATCTGGCGCAACGCCCGCCTCAAGCCGCAGCAGCCGACTAACACGCCGGGACTCCCCACCGCTTAGCAGCTAACCGCCACAAAGATGCCAAGCACCTTTGTGGCGGCGCAAACGAACCTGCCCCTTGCACCAAAAAGGGCGCCGACCATCGCGGTCGACGTCCTTTCTTGTTAGACGCTATAAAACCCAGCGCTTATTTGTTTACCTGGCCAGCGCGGACGGCTGCCTTCTTGCGGTCGGTGGCGTTGAGCAGACGCTTGCGCAGGCGGATGTTCTTGGGAGTGATCTCCACCAGCTCGTCGTCGGCGATGTACTCCAGCGCCTCCTCCAGCGAGAAGGTGCGGGGCGGCACCAGCTGGACGGAGATATCGGAGGTCGAGGAACGCTGGTTGCCCAGGTTCTTGGTACGGGCGATGTTGACGACCATGTCGCCAGCCTTGCTGCGCTCGCCCACGATCATGCCCTCGTAGCACTCGGTGCCCGGCTCAACAAACAGCTGGCCGCGCTCCTGCAGCGTACCCAGAGCGTAGGCAACGGCCTTCTCGGTGGTCATGGAGATCATGGCGCCGTTCTGACGGTTGCCGATCTCGCCGGCGTAGGGGCCGTACTCCAGGAAGGTGTGGTAGAACACGCCCTCGCCGTGAGTGACGTTCATGATGCGGTTCTTAAGACCCATGATGCCGCGGGTCGGGATCTTAAACTCGAGGTGCGTCACGATGCCCGAGGTATCCATGCTCGTCATGATGCCGCCGGAGGTACCGAAGACCTCAACGACCTTGCCCGAGTACTCGTCCGGGCACTCGACGACGGCCTGCTCGACGGGCTCCATCTTGTTGCCGTTCTCGTCCTTCTTAAACAGAACGCGGGGACGGCCGACCTGGAACTCAAAGCCCTCGCGGCGCATGGACTCCATCAGGACGGACAGGTGCAGAATGCCGCGACCCGAGACCTCGACGCCGCTCTTGTCCTCGAGCTCCTCGATCTTCATGGTCACGTTGTTCTCGGCCTCGTTGAACAGGCGCTCCTTGAGCTGACGGGCGCCCACGATGTCGCCGTCGCGACCGACGAGCGGGGAGGTCGAAGCCTCAAAGACGATGGACAGGGTCGGCGGGTCAATCTCGATGGGCTCGAGCTCGACGGGGTTCTCGGGATCGGTGTAGACATCGCCGATATCGGTGCGGTCGATGCCCACGACGGCGGCGATGTCACCGGCGCCGACTTCCTGGCACTCGGTGCGGCCCAGGTAGTCGAAGGTAAAGAGCTGCTTGACGGTAGAGGTGGCGCTGGAGCCGTCGTTCTTGACAACCAGGATCTGGTCGCCCTGGTGGATGGTGCCGGAGTACACGCGACC
The DNA here is from genome assembly GCA_036312985.1 of Collinsella sp. Lineage (GTDB taxonomy): Bacteria > Actinomycetota > Coriobacteriia > Coriobacteriales > Coriobacteriaceae > Collinsella. The sequence goes on along the minus strand of JAXJMV010000002.1, from coordinate 2,419 downwards.
GATGCCGATACGGCCAACGAAGTTGGAGTGGTCGATGGTCACGCACTGCATGGCCAGCGGGGCGTTCTCGTCAACCTCGGGCGCGGGCATATCGTCGATGATCATGTCGAGCAGCGGGTACATGTCCATGTTGCCGTCGTTGGGGTCAAGGCGGGCAAAGCCATTCATGGCGCTGGCGTAGACCACGTGCTCCATGGCGAACTCAAGCTGGTCGTCGGTGGCACCCAGGTCGGCCATGAGGTCCAGGCAGTCGTTGTAGGCCTTCTCGGGGTTTGCGCCCGGACGATCGATCTTGTTGATGACGATCATGATCTTAAGGCCGGTGTCGATAGCGTGACGCAGCACGAAGCGGGTCTGGGGCATGGGGCCCTCAAAAGCGTCGACCAGCAGCAGGGCGCCGTCGGCCATACGCAGCACGCGCTCGACCTCGCCGCCAAAGTCGGCGTGGCCCGGGGTGTCGATGACGTTGATCTTAACGTTCTTGTACTCGATAGAGATGTTCTTGGCGAGAATCGTAATGCCGCGCTCGCGCTCCTGGTCGTTAGAGTCCAGGACGCGGTCCTCGACCTGCTGGTTGGCACGGAAGGCGTCCGTGGCACGCAGGAGCTTGTCGACCATCGTCGTCTTGCCGTGATCGACGTGGGCGATGATGGCGATGTTCCTCAGATTGTCTACGCGCATGTAGTTCCCCTATCTTCTATCCATATACAAACGGCACGCGTATGCGACCCGCCCAGCAATGCAACGCTCAGCGGGAATATTGAGCCTTTTACCGAAAACTCGTTTATTTTAGCGATTTTAGATAAGAGGGGTTTCCTCACCTGCAGGTTCAGGGTCGCTCCACATAAAACCATCGCCGGCACCCATGCCCTCATACAGCACATATGCCGAAAAACCGCTCTCGAGCGTGGTTTCGAAGAAGCTCACGAGCAGGGCGTCATGGTAGCCGCCATCGATCTCGACACAACCGGTGTAGCCGATGGCGTAACGGGCGATGCGGCCCAGACCCTCGTCCTTAAGGCCCATCTTGTGCTCGGAGATAAAGTTGGTGGCAGCCTCGAGGCACGCCTCTTCGCCGTCCTCGTCGAGCGCCGCCAGATATCGGTTGGAAGCAGCGTCCTCGATCGCCACGACTACGCCCGGATTCTCGCCGGCGGCAAGGTCGTCCAAGAACGCGCCAATCAGGTCACACACCATGGCGTCGAGCTCGGCGGAGACGTTACCGGCGTCCTGCATATCCTGTGCCATCTCTAGACCTTCCCATCGAATCCGGCGTCGTTACAGTTCTTGTGCCTCGGCAGCGATCTTGGCGGCAGCGTCGCGGGCGCGCGTCATATCCATCGCGCGCTTGTCGAGTACCTTGATCTGGTTGGTCAGCATTACCGCATCGACCACACCCCAGATTACCAAGCCTGTTGAAATCGAAAACCCAAGCGCACCAACTGTACCACGAAGACGAGAACAGATTACCGCGACAAGGGCGGAGATGATAACCATCTTGATATAGGAGCCGCGGCGCTCGCGAAGCGTGCGGGCCTGCGTCACATAGGCGATGCGAGCCGCCTCGGATGCCTCCGAGCGCATCTGGGCCTCACGCGCGATGGCGGACGCTTCAGCCGATACGCGGGTACCCATCAGCGACCTCTCCGCTCGCGTGCCAGACATTTAGAAATCATCAGGGGAGAGCGTATGGACGAACTCGTCGAACTTCTCGAACTCCTGCTCGTCGTCAACTTCCTCGGCATGGGTAGAAACAGTGCCCAAGCGATTCATGATGTCATCCTCCACAAACATGGGAGCATTGCTGCGCACGGCAAGGGCAATGGCATCACTGGGGCGGGCGTCGATCTTGCGCTCGTCGCCATCGACCAGCACAACGATCGTCGCGTAGAACACCGGCGGCTCGGCGCGAACGATCTCGATGCGCTCGAGCTTGGCGCCCAGGGCGCTAACAGTATCGAGCAGCAGGTCATGGGTAATCGGGCGCTCGGCGCGGCCACTATCGATGCCACGGCTAATGGCAGCAGCCTCAAACGAACCAGTCTGAATGGAAAGGGAACGCAGCGGCGCGGGCGAGTCCGATTTGCTGCAGCGCTCGCGAAGCACGATAAGCGATGGCACGGGACCGGCGGCCATGACGATGGTCTCTATGTCGACACGAACCATGGAACACCTCCGGTACGTAGCGGTTAACACGCGGCAGGGTTGCCGCATTGAATAGCTATACTACCCAATCTTTCGCACAGCACACAAAACCAAAATGAGATTTATCGCAGACAAGACGATATGAGAAAGCCATTGGGGGCCGCCTCCCCCGCGGCGCAGCTTCTTTCCGCGGGCTCGGGGTGCCACAATGGGCTTTGAGTATCGGCCCGTGCGGTAGCCCTTACCGCACCTGCGGGGAGGAGGCTTCCCATGC
>JAXJMV010000001.1:0-11736 GCA_036312985.1 Collinsella sp. | reverse complement strand
TGGCCTGTCCAGCCGGGGGCGGATTCGGCCTCATGTTGTGGCGCACGGCCTTCAGGGGCTTCCCCCTGGCGAGTTATGTTCGTCCGTATGGGTAAGGGTCGGGTTGAGCTGACAATCCCGTGTCGGAAGGGGCTTGCACCATGCGCGCGATGACAGAGATTGAGTGGCTGGACGGCCGTGTGACGAAGGTGCCGGAGCTCGCCCTGGGCGATGCGCTCGGCGAGAGCGTCCAGGCGGAGCTCGATTTCGGGTTCGACGACGTGTTGGAGGGCCTTTGGGTTGAGGTGCGCCATCATGAGCCGGATGAGGACTCGGACGGCGACCCGCGCGGGAGGGGCTGCGCACTGTACGCGGACTGCCGGTACAGCCTGGTCGAACCGTCGGACCTCGACCGTGTCTTCTGCATCCTTTACGAGGGGCAGCCGAGGGTCTGCCGCGTCGCGGGGGAGCTCGTGAACCTTTCGCGGGCCTGCGCGTTGTCCTGCCTCATGCTCGGATCTCCCTACCCGCCAGGCGCCCTCGAAGCCCTGGCCGCGTGCGCTCGATACCTCTGCGGTCCGGCTTTCACATCCGACCTCGCCGCCCGCGCCCGCGCCGCGGGGGAGCTAGGGCCCCCGTGTCGGCGGTGAACGTGGCCGCTGCGTGGGAATTCGGGATGGGGGCGGGTTCCGAAACGCCTGCGGAGGGGAGAACCCCGTTGGGCGGGGACTATTCGTGATGCTTGATATCGCATCGCAGTATGGAAGCACGGATCATCTTCGCGATGGTCCGACCGGTTGATGGGCTAGGACGCGCATTCAGCAGGGAAGGGGATGGCTTTTAATGCCGCTTTTGGCTTATGCGTGCCGCGCTCCGCGTATGGCCATCCTGCGGTGCTAAAGCATTCTTGAAGTCTGCTGAGTGAATTCGTTTTAATCGCGCACGTGACCGTTTGCCCATGTCGCATAACAGGATTCAGTGTTGGTTGCCCGTGTGATGACAGTGCGAGTTTCGGGGAGTGTGGCGTGAGCGGAGTCGCCGCGTTGTATAAGTCTGGCCGGCCCGACTGATGTGTCGCCCTGTCGGGCCGGCCGAGAATGGTGAAGAGATCCCGCTGTTGAATGAACGAATGCTACAAGCAGCTCTTCAAGGCGCTTTGGGCGTTGGCTGGGGCTGCGCAGTCAATCGCATGCAGTGATAGGCGAGGTGATTGCTCGATGAGCCGGCGACTAGTTCTGTGCTGCACTCGTCTCGGTGCCGTCGTTGTCTGCTGAGTACCAGAATGCGTAGGCCGCAACGACGGCATCATAGACGGCTGCGACTACGTTATCCACGACGGCTGCAAAGTTGACCACAACGGGAACGGAGCCGGTTTTGGAATCCATCCTCTCTACTTCTGGGGGCTCGTACATGGGAACATCTCCTTAGAATTGGGACAGGACACTCAGGTCGCCTAGATCATTGTCGATTAGGTCGATATAGAGGTCGCCGTCCATATTGATGTCTGCAATCAACGATGAGATCTCTTCCATCTCGTCAATCGAGTGCATGCGATTGGCCAACGCGGTAACAACGGGCCTATCCCAAACGGTTGCCATTCCGGCATCGTAGTATTCCTGAAGACTGTGTTTGCGAACGTTTCCGATGATGAGAGGTATATAGGGGGATGCGACGATATCGCCATTGGCGTGGATGGCCACTTGGTCAAATTGCATTTGCAGTTGAGGGAATCTGACCAAGTGGTCGATAGGGTCGCCCCACTCAAACATGAAGTAGCCTCGATAGTCCGGATCGTATCGAAGATCGTTGATCGTGTTGACTAGCCGACGGTATTGATTATTAGAAGGGCGAATCGTGCGGTTTCTTCGGGCTCTACCGAGGAGCATGAGTGGCTGAACTCGAAGGTCAATTCGGTCAGTTCTACCCGACGATTTCAGCTTGTCTCGAAGTATCGTATAATCTGGCTTGAAATCGTCGACATTGAACGATGCCGGACAAAAGGCAATTGAAAAGTGCAGTGAGGCTTCGTTCAGCGCGATATCGATGGCGTCGAGCACCCGGTCGTAAAGCCCCGGGAGCCCCCGCATATGTTCGTGAGAATCGCGTAGGCCATCGAGGCTAAACTGTATGCCGTTTAAACCGGCGCGTTCGAGCTCATGCAAAGTAATTGAGCTTACGAGCAGACCGTTTGACACGAGGTTGCATTTGACGCCAGATGCGCTGAGCCGCCGCAAGGATTCGATGACAAGGAATGGACTGGAGTGATGGCGATGTCGGACGTTGTGGTTCCAATGGTTGAGTCATGCCTGCTGCTGGTGTTCGGAATAATGATGTATCGAGGCAAGCTCACGGGATTGCTTGCCGGAATGTCATTGCTATCGGGAGAGCGTTTAGAGGAGGCAAAGCGGACGGCCGAGACTCAAGGTGTAAACCGAGTGATGGGGGTGGCTATAGTTTTCTCCGCAATATGCCTTTTTCTTTCGTCCCTTTTTCCGGACAAAAGGGCTATTTTCGGCCTGATGGTGGCTGCCGTTATAATCTCCGCGCTTGCCTATGCAAATAGGGGGCCTATTCGTATGTATATAAAGGCGAAATGGGATCCTGGGCACCGCAACCCGCGATAATGTCTTGAGCAAGAATTCACAACAAGGGATATATGGGAGCGATTAAGCGGCGAACAAATTCAGTTTTGGATAAAAGGTCGTTTGATGGGAGCTAACATGTTTAAGAAGACGGTTTACGAGTTGTTTCGGTGTAAAGGGTCATGGCTTTTCGTGATTCTCATGTCGGTGAATTTTGCTCTCTCGTGCGTCATGTGTGATGGGGTTTTGGCTACTTTAGATATGGGCACGTTCGCTGATTGAAGTAATTAAAAGAGACACGTCCCAAATTAGCTAATGTTCATAGTGCTCAGAAGTGTTCCCTTCAGGCTTTGCTTGGGCAGATGCGTTTGTGGCAATCGAGATTCCGAGATTGGACATGGCGAAATCTGCGAAGGCTTTGTCGTAGACCTCGGACGTAAAGGGTGCATCTTCAAGAGCCGGAATGACGGCGCTGCGACGCTTGCTATGTTGAGGGCGTTGAGCGTGATGGCGCTTGGGGGCACTGCGAGCTTCCTGGTCGGCATGCGGGGCGTTGACTGATTGTTCGCTGCCCGTTTCGGTGATATCCCCTTGAGCGGCGAGCGTCAGTCCGAGAGCATCGAATACCTTCAACAGCTTGTCGAGTCGAATGCCGGTGGCATCTCCTAGCTCGAGCGATGCGAGCAGGCGCTCCGAAACACCGGCTTTTTTGGCGAGGGCGGCACGGGTGAGACCCTGAGTCTCGCGTGCCTGGCGCACGTAGATGCCAGCTTGGCGCGGTGTGGTGATGGGAAGGGTATCCACGGCTATCTCCTAACGTGCAGACTTTTGCATATCAGTATGACATGCAAAAGTCTGCACGAATAGGCATTATGCAAAACTCTGCATGAGATTCCTACATTGACGTTGGCTTATGAGAGGCGTTTTTTATATCGCGAGGATCCCCAGATGCTCAAGTAAGATCTTAAGCCCGATGAGGATGAGCACGACGCCACCCACGATGGTGGCGGGTTTTTCGTAGCGCGCGCCAAAGGTGTGGCCGATCGCTACGCCGGCGACGGAGAAGATAAACGTTGTGACGCCGATAAGCGATACAGCGGGAACGATGTCAACCGAGAGCGCCGCAAATGAGATGCCTACGGCTAGGGCGTCGATTGAGGTGGCGATGGCGAGGATCAGGTACTCGCCCAGGTCAATCTTTTCGGCATCCTTGCCGTCGCCTTCATCCTCGTCTTCGGTAAAGGCCTCCCACAGCATTTTGCCGCCGATGAAGGCCAAAAGGATAAAGGCGATCCAATGGTCGATGGGTCCGATGAAGCCCATGAATTGACTGCCGAGCGCCCATCCGATTACGGGCATGCTGGCCTGAAAGCCGCCAAAGAACAGGCCGAGCACCACGGCGACTTTAAGGTTGATCCTCTTCATGCCAAGGCCCTTGCAGATGGAAACGGCAAAGGCGTCCATCGAAAGGCCAACGGCGAGCAACACGAGCTCTGCGAGTCCCATAGTCTGGCTCCCTCTCTGCGGGCGGGCCCGCGTGTACCTCTTGGGGGAGTAACAAAAAAGACCCGTGGCGTACGCGTTGGGCGCACAGCCACGAGTCTCGTTCATTAAGGCAAGCCAGGCCGCATCGGCCAGTGTGTTGACTTGCCGCGCCACCGGAGGCGAACCCGATCACGCGACTACTCCCTCATTTATGCGAATCCCGATGCTACCACATAAGCAGCTCATTTGGATTGGGGCTTTCAGCTGTGTTCGCTCATTCTGTAAGCATCGGATTTTGCGGGCGTCACAGGGGCAAACCGTGAGAAACTTATTAGCGTTTATGGAGCGTATACGATGGGAGCGATGCCTTGGATAAGAACGAGCTGCAAAAGCGTATGGAACAGGCCATTCGCCTGACGGCACCTGGCCAGCCGATCCGCACCGCCCTCGACATGATCATCGCCGGTCACCTGGGCGCCCTTATCTGCGTCGGCGACACCGAAAACGTGCTCGCTGCCGGTAACGACGGCTTCCCGCTCAACATTTCGTTCACCTCGAACCGTCTGTTCGAGCTCTCCAAGATGGACGGTGCCATCGTCATCGACGGCGACCTCACCCAGATTCTGCGCGCCAACTTCCACCTCAATCCCGATCCCTCGCTTGCCACGAGCGAGACGGGTATGCGTCACCGCACCGCCGCTCGCATGTCGGTGCTCACCGATGCCATCGTGATCTCGGTCTCGGCCCGTCGTGCCGTCGTTAACGTGTACGTTCACGGCAAGAGCTACGAGATCCAGCCCGTCACCACCATCATGAGCTCGGTCAACCAGCTCGTCGCCACGCTCCAGACCACCCGTCAGTCGCTCGACCGCTCCCTGCTGCGCCTGACGGCCCTCGAGCTCGACGACTACGTTACGCTCGCCGACATTACCGGTATTTTCTCGAGCTTCGAGATCATGCAGCAGGCAAAGACCGAGCTTAAGGATTGCATCGTCAAGCTGGGCAACCAGGGCAAGCTCGTGCAGATGCAGCTCGAGCAGCTCGCCGGTTCCAGCATGGATACCGAATACGACCTGATGATCCGCGACTACGCGAGCGATTCCTCCGAGGCAAACGCCGAGAAGATTCGTGCAGAGCTCGCTCGCATGACGCCTAAGGACCTGTCCGACCCGCAGCATGTGGCGGCAGTTCTGGGCTATGACGACCTGGACGAGGACTCCGTCATGACGCCGCTGGGCCTGCGCACGCTTTCGCGCGTGTCCGTCGTGCGCGACGGCGTGGCCGAGAAGATCGTCGACGAATACGGCTCGTTGCAGGAGCTCATGGACGACATCAGCGAGGATCCGGAGCGCCTGGGCGACTTTGGCGTCAACAACCCTGCCATTCTTGCGGACTCCCTGTACCGCATGAAGGGCACCAAACAGGGGAACGCATAATGGCGCCCGTATGCGCCGTGGTCGTTGCCGGTGGCAGCGGCCAGCGCTTTGGCAACCCTGGCGGCAAGCAGCTTATCAACGTTGCGGGCCGCCCCCTTATGAGTTGGTCCATTCGCGCGTTTGATCGGAGCGACAAAGTCGGCCACATCGTCGTGGTTTGCCCTGCCGAGCGCCGTGCCGAGATGCGTCGCCTTGCCATCGACCCGTTTGACTATGACACGCCCATCAGCTTTGCCGATGCCGGCGATACCCGTCAGGATTCCACCCGTGCCGGCGTGCATGCGGTTCCGGCGGGTTTCGAATATGTCGCCATCCACGACGGCGCCCGTCCGCTCATCACGACCGAGGCCATCGGTCATGCGATCGACGTGCTTGTGGGCGATCTCTCGCTCGACGGTGTCGTGTGCGGTCAGCCCGCGATCGACACGCTCAAGATCGTTGACGGCGATAATATCGTCGAGACGCCGCCGCGTGAGCTCTACTGGGCAGCGCAGACGCCGCAGATCTTTAGCGTCGATGCTATGAAGCGCGCCCACGCTGCAGCCATTGCCGAGGGCTTTATCGGTACCGATGATTCGTCGCTGGTCGAGCGCATGGGTGGGCGCGTCCGCTGCGTCCAGAGCCCGCGCGATAACCTTAAGGTGACGGTGCCCGAGGACCTGCGTCCCGTAACCGCGATTCTGCTTGGCCGCATGGCCGAGGGAGAGGACCTTCCCCATGTTCAGTAACCTGCGCATTGGCCATGGCTACGACGTTCACCGTCTGGTGGAGGGGCGTCGATGTATTATCGGCGGTGTCGACATTCCCTACGAGCGCGGCCTGCTGGGCCACTCGGATGCCGATGTGCTCGCGCACGCCTTGGCCGACGCCATTCTGGGCGCCTGCCGCGGGGGAGACATTGGCAAGCTATTCCCCGATACCGACCCCGCCTATGAGGGTGCTGATTCGATGGTGCTGCTCGCTCGCGTGATGGGCTATGCGCGCGAGCTGGGCTTCGAGTTTGTCGATGCCGATTGCACCATTGCCTGTCAGCAACCCAAGATCACCCCGCACCGCGATGCCATGCGCGCCAACCTTGCCCATGCCCTGGGCGTTGACGTCGAAAACGTGGGCGTCGCCGCCACTACGACCGAAAAGCTCGGTTGGGAAGGCCAGGGCGAGGGAATCGGCGCCTGGGCCGTCTGCCTGCTACAGAAAACCGTTAAGGAGTAACGAATGCGTATCTATAACAGCGCTACCCATAAAAAGGAAGAGTTCCAGCCCATCGAGTCCGGCAAGGTCCGCATGTACGTGTGCGGCCCCACGGTCTACGACAACATCCACATCGGCAATGCCCGCACGTTCATCAGCTTCGATGTGATTCGTCGCTGGCTCATCGCGAGCGGCTACGAGGTCACGTTTGCCCAGAACCTCACCGATGTCGATGACAAGATCATCAAGCGCGCCAACGAGCAGGGCCGCACGGCCGCCGAGGTCGCGACAGAGTTCTCGGACAAGTTCATCGGCGTCATGCGCGCCGCCAACGTGCTCGATCCCGATGTGCGCCCCCGCGCCACCAAGGAAATCGGCCCCATGATCGCCATGATCAAGACGCTCATCGAGCAGGGCCATGCTTACGCCGCCGATAACGGCGACGTGTACTTTGCCGTGCGCAGCGATCCCAACTATGGCCAGGTCTCGGGCCGCAACATCGATGACCTTATGGTTGGTGCGCGTATCGAGGAGAACGAGGACAAGAACGACCCGCTCGACTTTGCCCTGTGGAAGGCCGCCAAGCCCGGCGAGCCCAGCTGGCCGAGTCCCTGGGGCGAGGGCCGTCCCGGTTGGCACACCGAGTGCGCTGCCATGGTGCATCGCTACCTGGGCACCCCGATCGACATCCACGGCGGCGGCTCCGATCTTGCCTTCCCGCATCACGAGAACGAGTGCGCCCAGGCCACCTGCGCCTGGCACCAGGGCTTCTCCAACACCTGGATGCACACGGGCATGCTGCTGGTTGACGGCGAGAAGATGTCCAAGTCGCTCGGAAACTTCTTTACGCTGGCCGAGGTGCTCGAGCAGCACTCTGCCGCGGCCCTGCGCCTGTTGATGCTGCAGACGAGCTATCGCTCGCCGCTCGACTTCTCCTGGGAGCGCCTGGAGGGTGCCGAGAATTCGCTCACGCGTATTGCCGGTACGGTCGAGAACCTTCGTTGGGCTGCGAACCATGCGACGGCCGATGCCGATGCGGCTGCCGCCGAGGCGTTTGCCGCCAAGGCTGCCGAGACCCGTGCCACCTTTAAGGAGTGCATGGACGACGACTTTAACACCGCCGGTGCCATGGGTGCTGTCTTTGGCTTTGTGACCGAGTGCAACCAGTACCTAGAGCAGGCGGGCGATGCTGCCGACAAGGCCGCAGTCCTGGCTGCCGCCGATACGCTGGCCGAGCTGCTCGATACGTTTGGCGTCGAGCTTCCCGAGCCCAAGGTCGAGCTGCCGCTGGGTCTGCTAGGCGTTGCCGCCGGCCTGGTCGCCTACACGGGCGACGACGTGGACGAGGCCGCTGCCAAGATTCTCGAGGCCCGCGCCGAGGCCCGTGCCGCCAAGAACTGGGATCTGGCCGACGCCATCCGCGACCAGCTCAAGGACCTGGGCCTCACCATTGAGGATACCGCCGCGGGCACCCGTATCAAATCTCTCTAATCCCCGCGGGTTTCCCAAGCACCCGACCTTGCCGTTCAAACCGTCGCTCGCGTACTCAAGTACGCGTCGCTCCTCTTTCACGGTAATCTCGGGCACTTGGAAAACCCGTACCGACCGCTTGAGCTATTCGTCTTAAGCGGTCGCTTCTTTTGTCCTGTTTGAAAATTATTTAAAGGAGGCCGTTTTATGGCCGACAATCGCAAGCGTATGCCGCGTGGCGGCAAGCAGGCGGCTTCTGGCTCGCGTTCGATTCGCCGCAACGACCGCGCTGCCGCTCCCAAGGGCCAGCGCGAGCGCTCACAGGCTGCTCGCCCGCAGCGCGATCGCAACCGCGACGCCATCCAGGCTCCAAAGGGTGAGTTTATCGAAGGCCGTCGTGCTGCCGCCGAGGCGCTACGCACTGGTTTTCCCATCAAGTGCGCGCTCATTGCCGAGGGCGGGGAGCGCGATGCCGCCTTGTCGCGCCTGGTCGACGACCTCAACGCCGCGGGTGTCCGCATTAAGTATGTGCCGCGCGCTCAGCTCGATGCGCTGTCGAGCCATGGCGCTCACCAGGGCATTGCGCTCGAGGTTGGTAGCTTCCCCTATGCCGATGTTGCCGATATCCTCGACCGTGCGGGCGACGGTCCGGCGCTCGTCGTCGTGCTCGACCATGTGACCGACGACGGCAACTTTGGCGCCATCGCGCGCTCCGCCGAGGTCGTGGGCGCGGCGGGCGTCATCATTGCCAACAAGCGCGCCGCCGGTGTGACCGTCGGCAGCTACAAGACTTCTGCCGGCGCCGTCATGCATCTGCCTGTTGCGCAGGTGCCCAACATCGCCCGTGCGCTCGATGACCTCAAGGCCGCCGGCTTTTGGGTGGGCGGCGCCTCCGAGCACGCCGAAGGCAGTTGCTGGGACGCCCCCTTCGAGGGCCGCGTTGCGCTCGTCATGGGTTCCGAGGGCGACGGCATCTCGCGTCTTGTGCTCGAGAAATGCGACTTTTTGACCAAGCTTCCCCAGCGCGGCATGACCGAGAGCCTCAATGTTGCCCAGGCGACCACGGCGCTGTGCTTTGAGTGGCTGCGCCGCAACGTCGGCGAGCTCATGGGGGAGGAGTAGCGCATGTCCAAGAAGAACCGCGCCAAGTCCAAGGCCAAGCGCTTTGGCGAAGGCTCGGCCAAGCCGATTGTTTCGGCCGCGACCTATGGCGTGGGCGGCAATGCGTTTGCGCAGGCTATTGCCGACCCAGTCTCGACGGTGCACTCCAACAAGCCCGAGCTGCTGGTGGTCGACGGTTACAACGTGATCCACTGCACGCCGCGCTACGAAAAGCTCGTGTACGACCATTCCGACGATCCGTATTCCAGCGACGTTCACGATATGGCGCGCACTGCCCTCATTAACGACGTGGCGGCGTTTGCCCAGGGCCGCTACGAGGCCGTGATCGTGTTCGACGGCGCGGGCAATATCTCCAACGAGCGCCCCAACCTGCCGGCCCGCGGCGTGCGCATCGAGTTTTCACCGACGGGTGTTTCGGCCGATACCGTGGTGCAGAAGCTCTGCATCGAGGCACGCGAGGAAGGTCGCGCGTGCTCCGTGGTATCGAGCGACGGCACAATCCAGGCCGTCGTCATGGGCAAGGGCGTTACGCGCATCTCGAGCCGCATGCTGGTGGACGAGTTCAAACAGATCGATAACGACGTTCACGAGGCAGAGGAAGCTCCGCAGATCAAGATGACTCTGGGCAGCCGCCTAAGCCCCGAGGCCCTGGCAAAGCTCAAGGCCCTCCGCGGGAGGTAGGGGAGTTGGCGGGGCGATGCTGTCTCGCTAACTCCATTCAGCGATGTCGATCATTCTTTCGAGGCGCCATGTAAGCGCCTCTTCTAGATAAGGCAGTCTCGCTGCTAGGGCATCGTTTTTAGACAGAATCTTGATTGCCTCGTCGACAAAACCTTCGAGTTTGTCCCCGTCAAACCAGTTCATATCCTCAACAAGCAACATTTGTTTCGCGGGACTTGAATGGAACTGCGCGCTGGCAAAACTGTGCTCTCCCGCCCTAAGCTCCTCTAGTGATATGTTGCACCAGAGCGATGAGCCCGAATCGAAGATGGGGGCAGGTCTGCAGGCTTGCGTGTTTACGTTTCGCACGAGGCCGAAGTTGCGCCAATGACGATCGTAGTTGGCGATGATGTCGTCACATACGATCATGCGGTCAAGGGCATCCTTAACGCCTGTCACCCCGAGCTCCTCGCAGTTTGCTACATATCGCTCGTAGTCGGTTAGCCGTTCATCTGCATTTGCGTGCTGGTTTACATAGAACGCAGGGACATACTCTTCTTCATCAGTTAAGAAGACATCGCATGTGCTCAGGGCGGAAGTGCCCGTGCCCTCGAGCGAGTAAGGCGCATAATCGCAGGTGTTTAGGATGCGACGGTGGAGCGCGGTCGCCACCAGCTCGTTATAAGGTTCTTGGTCCAGGTGCGCTCCTGCCTTATGCAGAATTCGACGCTCGCCCTCGCACGTCCAGTACTTTTGAAGATTGCCGTCCGAGGTGTTATCGGGCTTTGCGGCAGCCGCTTTTCCCTCTGGGGCAAAGGGTGCAATGGACAGCGAGACGTCATCAAAGGCGTTATTGAAGAAATTGATATCTTCCCACGCGAGACCGGAGTCTTGGGGCCTAATCCAATACTGGTCGGATAAGGAGAGGCCAAGATTTCGCTGTACGAGTTCATCGGGAACATCGACTGCGGCTTCTGCAAGCAGGGAGGCTAGCCCAATGCGTGTGAGCGGGATACCGCGGCCGCGCCACCAAATGCGGAAAGAGTCGAGCGACACGGGACTATTGGGGCCAAGTACTCCAATAGGCGCGTGGGTGTAATCGATGTCGGCGCCGATATGGGTAAAGTCTTTTCGCGATGTGCTGTAGACCAGCTGAGCGACTTCGTACGTGCGGTTCATGAGGGTGAACGCGATCTCGCTCTTACCGTGGCCGCGGCGGGGACGTCCCCCCGTTTTGGTCACGGAGCGGAGTCGCGTGTCGACGCTGTCTTTGTCGATGAGCCACACGCCAGAAGCTTTGCGGGCCTCAAGTGCTCCGTTTTTTATGAGCTCCTGCACCCTGCGCGGGGTGATGTCGAGTAGCTCTGCAGCTTCCTTCGTGGTCAACATCGCGAAATCCTTCGCCAGAACGAATAGTTTTATCTTCTTCATTGTAATAAAAACTATTCGTTCTGACGAATAGTTTTGAGATGTGGTCGGTCAAAGGGCCTGTTGCGCCTCGTCCGCAATTCCTTTATTCTAAACAGGCTTCGCGCGAAAGCGCCAAGTGTGCCAGTGTGGCGCAACGGTAGCGCAACTGATTTGTAATCAGTGGGTTGCAGGTTCGATTCCTGTCACTGGCTCCATGAGAGTTTCGGGCTCTGTTTCCTTGTGGGACAGGGCCCGTTTCTATAATATGAGAAAGCCATTGTCAATAGGCATGTTCGTTCGAGCCCGGTTTGAAACCGGGCTTTTTCGTTTCCCGTCGGGAGAGCCCGCGCACGCTGCATGGCTTAGTCGACGCTTGCCTGGCAAGCTAATATCCGCGGGCT